>CAZHQX010000039.1:8515-13634 GCA_964534195.1 uncultured Oscillospiraceae bacterium | reverse complement strand
TTGAGACACAATCATCAGCCCGTCCGAAGAAGCTCCATGCTCCCAGGATAGATTTTGTTTCAGTATATGGCCCGATAAAAGCGATATCCTCGCCTTGCTTCAGCGGCAATACCTGAGCTTCATTCTTAAGCAGCACGAAGGTCTTAGCCGCGATCTCTCTGGCCGCCTGACGATGCGTATCATTTAGAATCAGTGCTTTCTCCTTCTGCGGGCTGGCAGAACGGAAGGGATTCTCAAATAAGCCCATACGGTTTTTCAGCTGCAGCAGACGCCAGACCGATTCGTCAATAAGCTGCTCTGATACGAGTCCCTGTTCGACAAGCTTCTGCAAGCCTTGCATATAGCACCCGCTCATCATGTCCATATCAACACCTGCGGCTATGGCTAGCTCAGCTGCTGCCTTCTGATCTTCAGCCACGCCATGGCCTATAAGCTCACCAATAGCGTTCCAGTCTGAAATCAGAACACCTTCAAAACCCATTTCCTCGCGTAGAATTTTTCGCATAAGATATTTGTTTGCTGTCGCTGGCACACGGTCCAAGGTATTGAAGGATGTCATCATCATGGCTGTACCGGCGTCGACCGCGGCCTTATATGAAGGCAAGTGGTCCTCACGCAGCGACCGCTCTGAAAGCTCAACATTGTTATATTCTTTGCCCGCAATTGGTGCCCCATAGGCAGCGAAATGCTTGGTACAGGCCGCAAGCCGGTCATCATAGCTTGGTTCTTCACCCTGTATGCCTTCTACCATAGCAGCTGCCATCAACGAGTTCAGATAAGGGTCTTCGCCTGTTGATTCCATGACGCGTCCCCAGCGGGCATCTCTGACCAGGTCGACCATCGGTGCGAAGGTCACATGCAGTCCTGCTGCTGCGGATTCCTTTGCCATGATCTCAGCGACTCTGCCTGCCGATTGAGGATCGAAGCTGCAGCCCTGGGCAAGCGGTATCGGGAAGATCGTTTTGTAGCCATTAATTATATCTGCCATCAATAGAAGCGGGATTCCATGAGGCTGCTTGGCCATACACATTTTCTGCAGCGCTTCTGTTTCAGCAGCACCGGTAAGTCCAAGAACGCTGCCGCACAAAAATACGTCTTCGTCAGTGATGCCCAGATTCGATGCCGGCCCGGTCACAGGTCCTTCATCGTTGAAACAGCTGGCATCAAGCTGTGTCAGCTGACCGATCTTCTCCTTAAGCGACATATCCTCAAGCAATGCTCTTAACTCATTCTCTCTCATAAAAACTCCTTATGCTTCACATTATTAAAACAGCCGGATAGAGACATAAATATCCTTATCCAGCCGTTATATTTGTTTATGAACATTAACCCTTAACTACACCGGCTACCATTCCTTTGATGATATTCTTACTGAAGCCAAAGTACATTATAACAATTGGCGACATGGTGATCAGCATTGCTGACATGATCTTGGGATAGTCAGATGAGAACTGTCCTGTGAATTGGGTCATTGCCAGTGGTACTGTGTGCAGACCTACATCACGCAGCAGAACTAAAGCGAACGAGAATTCATTCCAGCAGGCAAATGTCTGGATAATGGCGATAGTTACCATTACAGGTCTGCAGATCGGCATTATGATTTTAAACAATGTGCCTGTGAAGCCGCTGCCATCGATCGAGGCGGCCTCCTCCAGCGCTATAGGAATACCTTTTAGATAGCTGTGAATCAGGAAGACAGCAATCGGCATTCCGAAAGCGATATAAGGAATCAGAAGTGTATACCATTGATTATTTAGTCCAGTCCTGTTGAAAACTATATAGATTGGAACTAGAAGTGAATGAACTGGAATCAGCATACCCATTAAGAGCATCAACCAGATTATTCTATTGCCCTTGAACTTGACTCTTGCCAGTATATAGCCAACAACGAAGCCAAACATAACTATCAGAAAAACAGATAGTACTGTTGTTCGCACACTGTTGATCATTGAGTCAGCAATATGATAGTCCGCATTAGTCAGAATCTGCTTATAGTTATCAAAGGTCGGTGCCGGTGGTAAGCCAACAATATTGGCATTAAATTCTCTTTTTAGTTTAAGAGACGAGTAGAACATCCAGACCAGTGGAAAAATACAAGACAATGAAAATACGATCATGATCGAATTGAGGATCACAGCCATGAAACCATTGCCTACTTTTTTACCAACGGTCATTCCATATGCTTTATCAGCCATAATTAATCACCATATCAATCCTTACTGAATTTATTGGAAAACAGCTGCATAGCGCCGATAACCAGTAATCCCAAAACGAATATCCCGACAGATATGGCACTGCCATATCCCATATTCTGCTGAATGAAGGATATCTTATAGCCGTACATCGCCATAACCATTGAGTCATTGCCAGGACCGCCGGCAGTCATAACGAATATATTGTCGAAGACTTTCATATTGCCCGATACACAGAGGACCAGACAGACGATTATAGTGCTTTTGATCATCGGCAGAACTATATGGATAGAGCGTTGGACCGCGTTGGCGCCATCGAGCTCAGCCGATTCAAATATTTCCTTATCAATAGAAGATGTTGCTGAGAGCAATATAAGCATGTAGTAGCCGATATATTGCCATATCAGAGGTATTGATACCAGTGTCATAACCAGATCAGAATTGTTCAGCCAGACCTGCTTGAGATCATCACGACCGATCATTTCCAATAACCAGTTTAAAACACCTCTTCTACTATCATAAATCATAGTCCAGATGAAGCCTACATAAACCGCAGCGATCGTGCTGGGGAAGAAGCCAAAAGTTCTATGAATGCTTTTCAATTTTACGGATCTGGTATTGATCATCATTACAAAAACAAACGCAATACCAACCTGACCGATTACACATAGAAGAATCAAGTAAAGGTTATGTGAGAAAGAAAGCCAGAACACCTTGTCCTTGATCAATGTGACATAGTTGGCTACACCGATAAAGGTTTTATTCGGCCCGCCCTTCCATTCAAATAAGCTGTAAAATGCTGCTGTCATCAGCGGTATGAAAACCGCGAAGATATAAAGTGCCAATGGAATCATAAGATAGCCGATTATGACTCTTAATGGGGGTCTCCTCGTTAGCACAAGCCTGCCTCCTTTTGCCTGCAAAAAGGGAGCAGGTAGTCTCCCTCTGTTTTACAGGTAAATTATTATTTCCGCCCTGCCGGGACGAGTCCCGGCAGGATCGGAATGATTCAGGGTTCAGAACTTAAGCTTTAAGTGATGCTATTCAATGTCGGAGATGAACCCTGCTTGACTAAATTATTAATAGTTTGCCGCGTAGGCATCCTGTGTCAGCTGTGCGACAGTAGCGCCATCGGTTGAACCGTTGGTCAGATTCTGCAGCTCAGTATTGAGAACATCCCATACAGCGCCATCAACATATGAGTCATAGATCTCACAGGCGACTGTATCAACGTATGAGTAGTTGTAGAAATCCTGTGTGAACTGATCAAAAGCGCTCAGATCAACATTTGATACCTGTGTCAGACCGCCAAGAGCATAGTTCTCAGCAACATATGATGCGAAATCAGGACCTGTTACATAGTAAGCGAGATCAATAGCAGCTGCGAGTTTAGCTTCATCATCAGCCAGCTTGGAATTGATAGCTACTGCATAGCCCAGACCGATATTCTGTGAATTCTCTGAACCGGTTGCGCCCTCTGGCTGTGGCAGAACTGCGAAGCCAGTGTTTTCATAACGCTCAGGATCTGTTTCGAGCAGTGTAGCACCGATATAGCTTACGTCCCAGTTACCGCCGATGAAGGCAGGGGTATCGCCTGAGATGTAGTATTCTCTTGCGTCTTCGTTATTAATAGCGTTGAAGTCATCATTGAAAATGCCAGACTGGAAGAGCATACCTGTGTAGTCAAGAGCCTCAACAAAAGGTTCATCTGTAAAAGCAGCGCCACCCTTGTCGATTATGGACTGGAACCACTCAGGACCTGTGAAACGATCGCCCAGTGTTGACAGGAAGCAGGAGTTCATCTGCCACTTGCCGCTGTTACCAAAAGCAATACTCTCTGTATAGCCATTAGCGGTGAAGTACTCATTTGCCTGTTTTACTTCATCCCATGTTTTCGGGAATTCTTCGAAACCAGCCTCTGCCCATGCAGCCTTGTCATAGACAATAACTGTACATGTGCCGCCTGTCAGAACAGGCAGACCATAGATCTTATCACCATCGGTGAAAGGAGTGAAGTAAGCAGTGTTGTAATCGGCATAGTAAGGTGAATCTTCGATGATCTTGGTCATATCCATGATCAGACCCTGCTCTGCCCACAGCTTGGTGTTCATACCCTGAAGCAGGAAAACGTCAGGAAGATCATCAGCTGATGCCAGAGTAGCGACCTGAGTCTTATACTCATCATTGGCCAGGACTGTCTGATTTAATGTAATGTCAGGATTTGCGGCTTCCCAGTTAGCGATAACTGTACGGAATCCATCAGATCCGCCGTTGCCCTGTGATTCTTCAGAGGTTGAGAAGTGCATCAGAGTCAGCTCGCCGGCATAGCCATCACCACTTGCATCTGGTGCTGTAGTGGTTTCGTCTGTGTCGTCAGCTGGAGCTGCCGTGGTTGTGGTTGCGTCTGCTGCTGGAGCTGTTGTGGTCTCATTACCGCCGCAGCCGGCCAGAAGACTGATTGCCAGAACGATACTCAGCATAAGGCTAAGTATGATTTTGCTTCTTTTCATTTCAATTTCCTCCTTAGGATTTGTTTTTTATAATTACAGACCTGTTCTCTGGCCTGTTAATTAACTAATTTCAGCCATGATGCTTCGAATCATTTATAACAGCTAGCGATTCACCAGGCTCAACCATGCCATCTACTATTACCGTTTCAGCGACAGGTGTCGCATCAGGAAACTCAATTCTGTTGATCAGTTTATTACCCGCTTGTATGCCCATCGATACTGTGTCCTGTCTGATAGTAGCTATTCTCGGTCTCACAATATTTACCAGGTTAAGGCCGTCATAGCCGGCGATTGAAATATCTCTCGGGATCACCATGCCTGACTCCTGCATCATGTTCAGTCCGCCTACAGCAGTAAGATCGTCAGGATATACAATACAGGTTGGCCTGTTGGGCAAAGCAAGTACAGCCTTTGTCA
>CAZHQX010000039.1:1938-8415 GCA_964534195.1 uncultured Oscillospiraceae bacterium | reverse complement strand
TCAGGATATACAATACAGGTTGGCCTGTTGGGCAAAGCAAGTACAGCCTTTGTCAACGCGCTGCCTCGTTCATAATCCCGGTAGGGGCAAGTATAGAGATATTCGCTTGGTATCGGCAGACCATGTTCCTCCATGAAGGTTTTATAGGCGTTTACACGTCCATCGGTAACCTCATTGCTCTCACCATGTATATAAGCTATTTTTCTATGGCCTCTATAATAGATCAGCTGCATAAGTCGTTTCATATCCCCGTATTGATTTGAAGCGACGTTAATATGTTTTGCCAATGTATGATCTATAGCCACGATCGGCATGTTTGAATTAACCAGCTGTTTGACCTCTGATGAATGATAGTCAGCGCAGAGAATAAATATGCCGTCAAACTTCATGTATTTGCATTGCTCCATGTAGGACATGCGGTTTGGTGACAAATTTGCGTTTAAAAAGCTGATGAAGTATCCGCGCTCCTCAACCGCGTCCTTGAAGCTGTTAAGTATTCTGGCAAAATGTTCATGCATCAGATTCGTACGTGTAGATTCAGAAAGCAAAACTCCAATATTTCGCGTTCTCTTGCTTCTTAGGGTAGAAGCCATGAAGTTAGGTACATAGTTCATTTCCTTCGCGATACGCTGGATCTCTTCTTTTTTATCTCTGCCTACGTCGGATCTGTCATTTAGTGCTTTACTAACTGTGGAAACCGATACATTACATATTCTGGCAATATCCTTCAGCGATACTATCTCCTTCATCCCCCCTTAATACCTCTCCCTCTCTTGTTAATCTGCTCACATTTGTCGTTTACGCAATCGATTTCTTTTGTCTACATTGTAGTATTGGCCTATTAATTTCGCAATCGTATTTCGTAATTCGATATATGTTTGTTGTTATTGCACACAAACATTAACCTCTTATATGACACCTTATACATTGTTGTGTCTTGATTAAGACCATTATATTAATAAACTGTGTCGAAACGCTTTCGTAGAATTTTTTTGTCATTTTGCTGTTTAGCTGTTTTTCCGTTGTATTTTCGTCAGACGCTTGCTATAATCACCGTAGTCTGCACGCATAACAAATGAAAAAGCCAATATTATGGCGAAATTTTCCTCTCTTTGCTCAATCGGTTTCGAGTAACGCAGTTTAACTAACCTGGGATTTCAATAAACCTTAAGTCGGCCTCTGGTCTGGGTCGACAAATCTTAAGAATGGATGTATGCGCATGAAATACGGTTATTTCGACGACAAAGCAAGAGAATATGTAATCTCACAACCAAACACCCCGCTTCCCTGGATCAATTATCTTGGTTCAGGCGAATTTTTCAGGCTGATATCTAACACCTGCGGCGGCTACAGCTTCTACAAGGATGCCAAGCTGCTTAGGCTGACCAGATATCGCTATAATAATGTTCCGCTTGATTCAAACGGTCATTACTTCTACATCAAGGAAAATGATGAGCTTTGGAATCCGGCCTGGCAGCCAACCAAAGCGGTTCTTGACCATTACGAATGCAGGCACGGGATCGGCTATAGCCGGTTCAGCGGCATAAAAAATGATGTACAGGCTGATCTGCTCTATTTCGTTCCATTAAACGATAATTGCGAAATTCAGACGATCAAACTGACAAATAATTCATCTGACAGAAAATCACTTCAGCTGTTTTCGTATGTTGAGTGGTGCCTCTGGAACGCTGACGATGATTCGAGAAACTTCCAGCGCAATCTCAACACCGGCGAGGTGGAGGTCAAAGGCTCGACACTTTACCACAAGACAGAGTATCGTGAGAGAAGAGATCATTATGCTTTCTATCACGTAAACGCTCCTATCGATCATTTTGAAACAAGCCGCGATGCTTTTATGGGTGTTTATAACGGCCCTGATCAGCCGGAGGCCTTGTTAAATGGTCAGCTCAAGGATACGATCGCCAGTGGCTGGTATCCAATTGCCTCTCATCAGATCGATATAGAGCTTGAACCCGGTGAATCCAGAAGCTTTGTATTTGTGCTTGGTTATGCCGAGAACAGCCGTGACAACAAGTGGGAAGCTCTCAATGTGATCAATAAGAAGCCAGCGGAGAAGATTATCGCCAAGTATCAGACAATTGAGCAGGCGGAGTCTGCTTTTGCCGAGCTGAATAAACATTGGGACAAACTGCTTGCCCGCTATCAGGTCGAATCCAAACAGGAAAAAGTCGACCGTATGGTCAATATCTGGAATCAGTATCAGTGCATGGTCACCTTCAACATGTCCAGATCTGCTTCGTACTACGAGTCCGGTATAGGCCGTGGCATGGGCTTCAGAGATTCCTGTCAGGACCTGCTTGGTTTCGTTCACCTGATACCAGAGCGCGCCCGCACAAGGATAATTGATATCGCATCGACTCAGTTTCCAGACGGCAGCGCGTATCACCAATACCAACCGCTGACCAAAAAAGGCAACAGTGATATCGGCAGCGGCTTCAACGATGACCCGCTCTGGCTGATAGCTGCAGTTGCTGCTTATATTAAGGAAACAGGCGATGTCGGAATACTTGAGGAAATGGTTCCTTACGATAACGACGAGAGTCTGGCCGCGCCACTGCTTGATCATCTGAAAAAATCATTTGATTTTACAGCGACTAACAAAGGCCCTCACGGACTGCCGCTGATCGGGCGTGCCGACTGGAATGACTGTCTCAACCTTAATTGCTTCTCTGAGCATCCGGGCGAATCCTTCCAGACCTTCGGCCCAAGCGAAGGACCTGTTGCGGAATCAGTATTCATCGCCGGCATGTTTATTAAATATGGCAGAGAATACGCTCAGATTTGCAGAATGCTGGGACAGGAGCAGGAAACAGCTCGTGCCGAGGCCGAGGTAGATCAGGTTTATCAGGCAATTCTCGAGCATGGTTGGGATGGCGAATGGTTCATGCGCGCTTATGACGCTGCCGGAAACAAGATCGGCTCCAACGAATGCGCAGAAGGCAAGATTTTCATCGAAACTCAAGGCTTCCTGCCTTTGTCCGGCGTTGGAATCGAAGAGGGACTGGCTGTGAAAGCGCTTGACTCAACTAAAAAGTATCTTGATTCCAAGTATGGTATCGTCCTGCATCAGCCACCCTATTCAACCTACCATCTCGAGCTTGGTGAGATCTCCTCTTATCCGCCTGGATATAAGGAAAACGCCGGCATTTTCTGCCACAACAATCCTTGGGTATCAATTTCCGAAGCCTGCATCGGCAGAGGCAATAGAGCTTTTGAGATCTACAGCAAGATTTGCCCGGCCTACCTGGAAGAAATCAGCGAGATCCATAGAACTGAGCCTTATGTATACTCACAGATGATCGCTGGCAAAGACGCACCAAACCACGGCGAAGCAAAAAACAGCTGGCTGACTGGCACAGCCGCCTGGACTTTTGTCAATATTTCGCAGTTCATTCTCGGCGTTCAAGCTGACTGGGACGGACTCAAGATCGATCCGTGTCTGCCATCAGATTTCGGTGATTTCAAGCTGACCAGACGTTTCCGTGACGTAATCTACAATATCAAGGTGAAAAACCCTGACAATGTGGAAAAGGGCGTCATATCCATGAAGGTTGACGGCGAGGAAGTTGAAGGGTGCATAATTCCTTTCGATCCAAGCAAGACACAAGTCAATGTTGAAATCCTGATGGGCAGCAACTAAGGCTGCTGCCCATTAATACAAAAAAAGACCTGGAGATTATTTATGAACAAGCTATTGCTGAACGACAACTGGAAGCTGCTGCGGCTAAGTGACAAGACTGTCTATCAAACCTCTGTACCGACATCTGTCCTGACAGTATTAAGAGACAACAAGGTTATTCCCGACCCGTATTGGAAGGACAACGAGGACATTATCAGACCTGTGATGGAAGAGGATTATGAATACAGCTGTACCTTTACCGTAAATGAAGCACTGCTTGCTCAAGAGTTGGTTCTGCTTCGCTTCGAGGGACTCGACACAATAGCTGATATCTCTCTTAATAACCAAATGCTCGGAAGAGCCGATAACATGCACCGCACCTGGGAATATTCCGTGCGCGAGCTGCTGACAGCTGGTGATAATCAGCTGAGCATCATTCTGCGCTCGCCGTTTCGTTATGCTGAGGAAGCATTCGCGAAGTGCCCGACAAGGGGCACGGAAGATGCCTGGGAGGGTTTCAGTCATGTGCGCAAAGCACACTATATGTACGGCTGGGACTGGGGCGCACATCTGCCAGACGCCGGAATTTTCCGCGACGTCTCTCTGCTTGGCATCAGCGGCGCCAGAATCGATTCTGTCTATATCAGACAGCAGCATGAACAGGGCATGGTATCCCTTAGTTTTGAGCCACTATTCAATCAGACATCAAACTGGCAAAAGGAGAGCACGCTCGCAGAGCTTGCTTCCGACTACATAGTTAAGTACACCATAACAGCACCTGACGGCAGTAAAATTGAAACAGACAGCCGGAATGATCAACTGGTGATCAATGATCCACAGCTCTGGTGGCCTAACGGCCTTGGCAGCCAGCCACTCTACGAAGTCAGCTGTGAGCTGATTAAAAACGGAATCACGATCGACAGCTATAATCGTCGTATCGGCCTGCGCACTCTTACTATGCGCCTTGAAAAGGATCAATGGGGCGAGAGCTTCGCACATGAGATCAACGGGCACACTGTATTCGCCATGGGCGCGGACTACATACCTGAGGAACACCTGCTTCCTGGTAAGAGATCCGAAAAAACCAGACAGCTGCTCGAGGATTGCGTCCTGGCCAACTACAATAGCGTGCGTGTCTGGGGCGGCGGCTATTATCCCGACGACGAGTTCTTCGACCTTTGCGACGAGCTTGGTCTGATCGTCTGGGAAGATTTCATGTTTGCCTGCTCCGTTTATGAGCTGACACCTGAGTTTGAAGCAAATATAACCGCAGAGTTCATTGACAATATCAAACGGATACGTCATCACGCGTCTTTGGGACTATGGTGCGGAAATAACGAAATGGAGAGTTTTGTTAAGGAGGGCGAATGGGTGTCCAAGCCTACTGAACTTAGAGATTATCTCTTCATGTATGAACGTATCCTGCCGCAGGTCCTGTCAAAATATGACCCCGATACCTTCTACTGGCCAGCCAGCCCATCATCGGGGGGTTCTTTTGACGATCCTCAGAGCCCAGACCGTGGAGATGTCCACTATTGGGATGTTTGGCACGGCAACAAGCCTTTTTCCGAATATCGCAAATTCAAATTCCGCTACCTCTCGGAGTTTGGTTTCCAGGCGCTGCCTGCACTTAAAACCATATCTGAAGGTATAAGCGACGATCCCGGGGACCACAACCTTTTCTCCTATGTCATGGAGAAGCATCAACGCCATGGTGCCGCAAATGGCAAGATCATGAATTATCTGCAGCAGACCTACAAATATCCATACAATTTCGCGGATATGGTCTATGCATCGCAGCTGCTGCAAGCAGATGCCATACGATATGGCGTCGAACATTTCCGCCGTAACCGCGGCCGCTGCATGGGCGCGGTCTATTGGCAGCTAAACGACTGCTGGCCGGTAATTTCCTGGTCATCAATTGATTATTACGGACGCTGGAAGGCTCTGCACTATTTCGCCAAACGCTTCTTCGCACCAATTATGCTTTCCTGCGAAGAGCAAAACTGGATGACAGCCGCGGCTGACTTCAACCGCCAGCATTTTAACTTCGAAAAATCGATAAAACTTAACCTGGCCAATGAAACATTAAGCGACAAGACACTGACCATACGCTGGGCGCTCAGAAACGCGGACTCATCGATCGTGAGCCAAAGCGAAGAGAAGGTTACTGTTCCGGCCATGTCAGCAATCTGGTTTGACAAGATCGAACTGCCTGAGGCAGACATGCTTAATCAGTATGTCAGCTATGAAGCGATCGATAACGACCTGATTATCTCATCCGGTACGATACTCTTCTCATACCCGAAATATTTCAAATTTCTCGACCCCGCTCTCAGCTGCATCGTTGATGGCGACACCATAACAGTGCAGGCCGAGAATTTCGCGAAGTGCGTCGAGATCTTAAACAACAATGAAGACCTGGTTCTCAGCGATAATTACTTCGACATGAACGCAGGAACTAAACAAGTGAAAATCATACGCGGTCAGCCTGATGATCTCAGACTAAGAAGCGTTTATGATATCGGAAGAACATAAAAATTAATCTGATTTAGTAAGTTGCAGAAACAGCCGCGGTAATAAATACTACGGCTGTTTTATTTTGTCAGCAATAAAAAGGGGCAGGTTTCCCTGTCCCTTGTGACATATATGATAAGATCATTCGTTGTCAGTATTACTCAATCTCTTGATCTCATCATGAATTGCCTTGAGCTCATTTTCCAGAAAATTTGCCTGATTATTCAGGATTTCTTTCTTCTGATCTTCAGTCGGTTCATAGGCCGGCCAGCCTCCGAACCGAAACCCTGCGGATGCATAACCACATCCTCTCCTGCCTG
>CAZHQX010000039.1:0-1838 GCA_964534195.1 uncultured Oscillospiraceae bacterium | reverse complement strand
TCCCAGTCCTCTGCCTGCTCCGAAGCCTCTGGCATCCACATTATTTCCTGCACATGAACCCATTCCTCTTCCGGTCATAGGACCTGCACCATTTGGACCTGTTCCATTAAATCCTGGCATATATATCGCCTCCTTAGTTTTGTTGTTATGAGCTTATGCCCATATTCATTGTAGGACCGTTACGGGCATATGTCAATAACTGTATTTTCACCATTATGCTTTTCTGTAACATCCAACGCGGATATAAACAACAAGGACTATTTAATTTTTGAGATCTACTTAACAGAAATGATGGCAACGATTATCAGCAGAATACATTTGCCAGCCATCTTGTTATAATCTTAATGATACAAACCAAGGAGCAAATAAATGGACCGCATTAGAGATTTAGCTGACCAAGCCGCAAGAGGCGGTTATATCACACATTCCAATTTCCTGTCACCCTCAGAGCGCGCTCAGGCAGAGATCTGGCTTAAGAAAAACAAGATCAGCTATGCTTGCACCGGTGGTCTTGAGGGCTGTGAGCGACAGGTCTGTTTTTTGCTGCCAGACTACAAACAGGGCCAGCAACTTGAATACTATGAGATCGAGGATGTGATCAGCGCTCTTCGCATCGATGCCGCAGATACTGAAGATCCCCCGGGACATCGCGATTATCTTGGTAGTCTCACAGGACTTGGACTGCGGCGCGATCAGCTTGGTGATATCCTGGTAGAGGGATCGGGCGCGACTATTATCTGTTTAAGCCGCGTAGTTTCTTTTATAGAGAACACACTGGCAAAAGTCGGCAACAAGAATATCATCATGTCCAGAGTCAGCCTCTCTGAAATTTCCAGGCCGGAAAAAGAATTTGAACTGCTGCGAGTAACGGCAGCATCGCCTCGACTGGATAAGATCGCCGCGGGAGCTTTTGGTATTTCACGTACTCAGATGGCAGAGTATATCCGCAGCGGCGCGGTCATGGTAGACTGGCTGGAGGAAACTAAGCCTGATCGCGAGGTCAGTACAGGCATGACGATCTCACTGCGCGGCAATGGCCGCGTAAAAATTCGTGAGTACGAAGGGCTATCCCGTAAGAACAGGCATATATTTATTATAGAAAGGCCGGTCTAAGCATGGCAGATAAACAGCTCTATACAGACCTGAAATCAATACCCAAGGGAATCGCTGACGGCCAGATCATGCTGGTTACCGGAGCAAATTCCGGTATGGGGCTGGCGACCTCAGCGGCACTGGCAGCAGCTGGAGCAGAGGTAATTATGCTCTGCCGCAACGGCTCTCGCGGCAAAGCGGCCTTGGATCAGGCACGCGAATTGTCTGGCAGTGACAAGATACATCTCATGCTGGCCGATCTGGCCAACTTCGACTCGGTCACGGCTTTTGCCAAGGTGTTCAGTGAGCGATTTGATCGTCTGGACGCATTGGTAAATAACGCAGGCGTGATCGTACTCGACCGCCAGGAAACCAAGCAGGGCTTGGAGCTGCAGTTCGGTGTCAATCATCTGGGGCATTTTCTGCTGACTATGCAATTAAGTCCACTGTTGCTGACGACAGATTCAGCCCGACTGGTCAATGTTTCCTCCGGCGCGCATAAGATCGGCAAGATCCATTTCGAAGATATTAATTTGCGCAAGCATTACAATGTGATTCGTTCCTATTCACAGTCCAAGCTCGCCAATATTCTATTTACGCAGGAATTTACCAACAGAACCTCTGGCAGAGGTATAACGTCAGTCAGCTGCCATCCGGGCGCGGTTGCCACGCAAATGGGCATAGACAGACAGACTGGCTTCGGCCGCGGCCTCACCAGTCTGCTTAAGCCCTTCTTCAGAACACCT
>CAZHQX010000038.1:0-13839 GCA_964534195.1 uncultured Oscillospiraceae bacterium | reverse complement strand
TTCCTAATATTATTAACTTTGTTGTTAAGACTGCTGAGGAAATAAGAGATGGACGTCTTACTATTATCCCTGAGCAGGTTCTTGGCTGGATAGATATTGATAAGGAAATGGCGAACCTGGCTGACATGGTCAAGCACGCGCTCGGTGATTTTTCCAGCTGGCTGTTGGCATCTAGCAGCAAGCTTCTTGATCTTGTTATGACGCCAATAATTACATTCTATTACTTAAAAGATAAGGATCGTCTGGTTAAGAACTTACTGCAGCCGTTCAAGGGCAGTGCCAGAACTGACCTTATCAGCTTCGCAGGAGAGGTTGACAAGGTTCTGGGCAGCTTTATCCGCGGACAGCTGCTTGTGGCTGCTTTTGTTGGTGTTCTTACAGGGATCGGTTGTGCCATAATTGGCGTACCTCATGCGCTCACAATTGGTCTTGTTGCAGGCTTCACGAACATAATTCCATATTTCGGACCTTGGATCGGTGGTATACTGCCGGTTGTACTGGCTCTGATGGACAGACCAATATCAGCCTTGTGGGTCATAATTCTGATCGTTGTTGTTCAGCAGGTCGAGTCAAGCTTCATATCGCCACAGATCATGTCACATAGCGTTGGCATGCATCCGCTGCTGGTTATGTTTTCTGTCTTGCTGTTCGGCAGTATTATGGGTATCCCGGGCATGATTCTGGGAGTGCCGATAATGGCCACTATTAAAATACTTTGGACCTATGTTGTTAAATATCGCCAGCGTTACGAAAATAGGAAATTGAAGGCGTGAAGCTATTAGATCAGGCACCTCTGTGATATAATCTTCATTGGATAAAATATTAATATAATTACATGAGGAGTGACGCACATGGATTTCAATTTTAATATCGGCAGCTTTGCTGCTCCAACACAGATCAAGAGCTTTGACAGTGAAAAAATCTATGATGTAATGATCATAGGTGGGGGACCGGCTGGCTTGACCGCAGCGGTATACAGTCTGCGTAAGGGTTTGGTTACAGGCATAGTGACGGATCAGGTCGGCGGTCAAATGGCTGAAACTACAGGTATAGAAAACTATCTGGGATATCGTTATATAGATGGTATGGAGCTGGTCAATAAATTTCGTGATCAGGTCATGCAATTTGGCATTGATTTTGAGTCAAAGGCCATGGTTAAGAAGATAACTGATGGTTTGATCAAGCAGGTTGAGCTAGAGGACGGCCGAGTATACAAGGCAAAATCTATTGTTATCGCATCCGGCAAGCAGAATAAGAAGCTGGGACTGGATAAAGAGCGTGAGCTAACCGGACATGGAGTCGCTTATTGCGCTATCTGTGACGCACCATTTTTCGCAGGTAAGAAGGTCGTTGTCGCTGGCGGCGGCAATTCCGGTGTTCAGGCAGCGATTGATCTTGCCAAGGTCGCGACACATGTAACTATTGTCCAGAGACGAGACAAGCTAACGGCTGACCAGATCCTGATAGACAAACTGTCTGCATATAAGAATGTTGATTACAAGCTTTCACACGTGCTCAGTGGGCTGGAAGGCGACAAGAAGCTCACTGGTGTACGCACACTTGATAGAAAAACATCTGAAGAGACTCATTTAGAAGCAGACGGACTATTTGTTGAAATTGGCTTAATTCCGAATAGTGCTTTTGTCACTGGACTGCTTGATATGAATGAGTATAATGAAATTAAAGTCGATAGCTATTGCCGGACCAATGTTCCCGGAATATTTGCTGCCGGCGATGTTACGACTGTTCCGTATAAGCAGATCATAGTTGCCTGTGGTGAAGGCTCCAAGGCGGCTCTTGCAGCAACAGATTATCTGCTTAATAACCCTGATTTATAAATAGGAGGAATTTACCATGGCTTTATTTGATGAACAAGTACAACAACAGTTAAAAGGAATTCTCGACCAGCTTGGCAATGATGTTAATATTATTTATTTCACACAGGAGTTTGAATGTCAGTCCTGCAGAGATGGCAGAATGTTTGTAGAAGAAATATCCGCGCTAAGTGATAAGCTTAAGATGCAGAAGTATGATCTGGTAATAGACGCAGACAAGGCTGATCTGTACAAGGTTGACAAGGTACCTGCGATCGCTTTGGCCGACAAGGATGGCAAGGATACAGGAATGCGCTTCTACGGAGTTCCAGGTGGCTATGAGATCAACTCATTCCTGGCAGCTCTTATGGAGGTTTCCGGCAAGAGCGAGAAGCTGCCGGCAGAGCTCGAAGAACGGATCAAGAAGATCAACAAGAAGGTACATATTCAGGTATTTGTAACACTTGGCTGCCCATACTGCCCTGATGCTGTATCAACAGCTCATAGACTGGCGCTGGAAAACAGCAATGTTGTTGCCGATATGGTAGAAGCGAGTCAGTTCCCGCATATGGCGATCAAGTACAATGTTACCGGAGTACCTAAGGTAGTAATAAATGAAGAGCATGAATTTACAGGAGCTCAGCCGATTACGGCTTTTCTGGATATGATAGAACAGATATAATGGTCACATGAATAATGTGATTAGAACTGCAGGCACTCTTGCTGTACTCACAATTATGTGGGCGGCTTTGACTGAGCTGTGGACGGGGCCTAACCTTGTGTTAGGCCTTTTTGTTGCCTTGATTTCTGTCTTGACAATAAGAGCCTTGCATGATGTGAGGCAAAGTCAACGATGGAGTTTTAGGAGCTTAGGAATATGGCTGTTATATGGAATTTGGCTAATTGGCCAGATCTATCTTTCAGGCATTTTAACTGTTATAAATATATTTCGAGGGCAGACCAGGTCAGTTCTCGTAAATGTAAAAACAGAATTAACTGATGATTTCCTGATAGCGGTGCTGGCTGCGTCCATTACGTTAACACCTGGAACTGTTACAGTAGCGCGTGAAGGTAATGAACTGCTTGTTTTATGGCTGGTACAGAAAAAAGTGAAGCGATCCGAATCAATTAAGATGGTAGTTGGCAGGCTTGAAGGAGTTTTACTCATGCTGCAGAATATCAATGACAGAAGAACTCAGCAGAGAATCAGGTAGGGGTGCGTGGGATGATCTATATTGCTGCTGGTATAATATCTGTTTTGCTGATAGCAAGCTTATTTGTTGTAGTTAGAGGTCCGACAGATTGGCACCGGCTGCAGGGATTAGCGCTATTCTCATCGAAAACAGTAATCGTGATCGTTCTGTTATCAATAATTAGTGATAAGGCTTTTGTCCTAGATATGGCCCTGATATATAGTCTTCTTGGTTTCATAAGTGTTCTGCTGCTTGCAAGGTATATCAGCAAGCGCAGACAGATCTAAACCTAATGAGGATAGGCCTATGACCTGGCATGAAATAGTCGGAACTGTTTTTATAATAAGCGGACTGGTCTTTGTTGCAATCGGCATGTATGGTCTTATCAGACACTACTCTTTAGGTACCAGACTTGTTCTGGCAACAAAGGTTGACACAGTTGGCTTATTCTCAATATTGTTAGGTGCGGCTTTTTATAATGGATGGAACCAGCATAGCTTCAAAATAATCATTATTATCGGGTTTACACTTATCACTAATCCAATAATTGCGCATGCAATAGCCCATTCTGCCTGGTCCAGTGACTTCAAACTGGCTGATACCCTGGATGAGGAGGATCAGCAGAACGATGCTTGAGTATATTTTGATGCCTGTACTTCTCATTTTAGCTCTGCTGATTATTCAGCAGTCTTCTCTAAGGGTAGCAATTATATATACAGGTGTATTTTCTCTTGTAAGCTCTCTGGTTTATCTTTATCACGATGCACCAGATGTGGCCTTAGCAGAAGCTGTTATCGGCAGTACACTTGCTACAGTACTTTATCTTGCGGCTCTCAGGAAACAAGAGCTTTTTCTCGAAGAATCGAATCGTGATCAGGCGAAACCGCGATACAGAATTTCGAAATCCGTTAAATATCAACGTATTGCTTCTGCAGTCTTGTCATTGCTTCTGCTTGCGCTTGTGCTATATCTATTTGTTGGTTATAGAGACAGGACACAGCCAGGACTGCTCAGGGAATTCTATACAAATAATTTCTTCCTTGACACCACAGCAAAGAATGCCGTAGCCGCAATCTATCTTCAATATAGAGTTTACGACACAATTTTTGAAACACTTACACTTATGATCAGCGTGATGGCTGTTATATTTTTCTCCCGTCACCAAGGTCATACATATGATCCGGGAGCTTCACTCTGGCAAGGTAATTTTGGCTACAGATTAGAAAACGAACAGAGGCTGGCGGCACCTTTGATCACACTATTGTATCCATTTATCATGCTTTTGGCGTTGTACATTATATTGTTCGGCCACGACACGCCAGGCGGGGGCTTCCAGGGTGGTGCGATCCTGTCAGCTATTCTGATTACTCGTTACATATTGCTGCCAATAAATGATATGCGAATGGATATGCTGCAAAACATTGAGAAGATCGCATTCATAGCGCTTGTGATATCAGCAGTTTTTGCCGGTATTGTGCTCTGGCAGGATTTTGAGACCTTGCCACGTACTGCATACTTTATAATCATGAACTTACTTATAGGTATCAAGGTCTGTATGGGCATAAGTATAGTGTTTATTAGATTTGTATTTTATGAGAGCAGGTGATTTTATGGAGCTTGGTTTCGGAGAAATAATGAGTATTGTATTGTTTTTTATCGCGTTCTATGGGCTTATGGCCAGGCGCAATATTCTTAAATCGATAATCTGCTTAGGCATAATGGAGGTTTCCGCAATTCTTTTTTTCATTACTATGCTTAGCAAGTCTGATTCAGTTCCACCGATATATGGTGCTTTACCAGATCAAATGGCAGATCCGCTTCCGCAGGCACTTATGATTACAGCAATTGTTATCGGGATTTGTGTAACTGCTGTTGACTTGACATTATTCATATCGTTATATCATCGCTACAGAACCACTAACTGGGACAAAGTCAAACATCTGGAGCTGAAGGAGAGGGAAGATGTTTGAGCTTTTGTTTCTCGTTCTAGGACCTATAATGCTTGCAGCAATCATGTATTTTCTGCCAGCGAAGCTGATCAGGCCGGCCGCTATTATTTTTCAGCTGTCCTTAATTGCTATTGCAATCAAAACCTTTATGAACGTAAAAATGACTGGTGTCATTAATGTAGATATTGGCAATTGGCCCGTTTCGGCAGGTGTTTCTTTGACTGTAGATCGTCTATCCGCTGTAATGCTTGTATTGATGACAACAATGATCCTGCTACTGCTGCTTTTTGATATATCACAGGCAAGTATAGATCGTAGCTTCATAACACTGTTTTTAGTGTTAGAAGGCTTGTTGGCTGGAGTGTTGGTTTCAGGCGATCTTTTTAACATATACGTTTTGATTGAAATCGCAACGATTGTGGTAACGCTTCTAGTACTGTTCGATGTTAAAAAAAGATCTATATATGACGGCATCTTCTATATCATGATCAATATGACGGCAATGACGATGTATCTGTTTGGTCTGGGTTTTCTCTATCGCCTGACTGGAACGTTGAGCATAAGAGCATTATCAGATATTCTGGCAAAAGACGACCTCGGCCAATCGCTGATTTTGCCTTTTGCGCTCATGGCTTCTGCGGTATCGCTGAAGGCAGCATTGTTTCCTCTTTTCAGTTGGCTTCCTAAGGCTCATGGCTCACCGGGAGCTCCTTCGTCTGTCTCTGCGCTGCTTTCAGGATTATACGTGAAAACAGGCTTGATCTTACTATTCAGACTGCTTGCTGTCTTTTCTCTTGCTGGAAGTGAACTGTTTTTTTTAATAGTAGGAATCGTGACGTCTTTTGCCGGGATAATACTTGCTTTGATACAAACTGATATCAAAAAGATTCTGGGATACAGTACTATTTCGCAAATTGGTCTTATAGTTGCGGCTTATTGTTATGGCAGCTCTAACTCCCAAACAGGCGCTATGCTTCATATTTTGAATCATGCGCTTTTTAAATCTGCGCTTTTTCTGGCAGTTGGTATCATAGTAGAGAAGTATCAGACCAGAGACATCAGAAAAATAGGTGATGTCTGGCGACGAATGCCTGGAGTGTCGGCAGCGATGATGCTGGGGATGCTTGGTGTTACAGGAGCTCCATTCTTTAATGGAAGTGTTTCAAAATATCTGATAAAGGCTGATTTCACGGATGGGATCCTTAAACTGAGTTTACTTCTGATCAATCTTGGGACGGTGCTGTATTTTTTGCGAATTAGCAAAATTTTCAGCAGAGCGAATAACTACCCGACAGTCAGCTCAGACTTGCAGATCGGTACAGCAAGCGGTCAATCGGCAGGTTTCAGCAGGGCTCGCATTCAGCCTGTTAAGAAGCTTGTAGTCACGCTATTAGGTTCAATGTGCCTGCTTACTGGTATTGCCGGTGGTTTGTTATCTTCAACGCTATTTGATCATCAACTGAATATCAGCTTTGAGGTGATTTTGGACAATACCTTGACATGGTTGATTACACTTGCTGTTGGTGCGGCATTTTATAAGTTGTCTGCGCGTCATTTGGTGAAGCTGCAGAGATTACGACTGCATGAGCCAGGATTCAATCAAGTCTGTATGGCTCTTGGGGCATATCTTGGTGTAATGATTCTGTTTCTATTGCACCAGAATAAATAGTTTAGCTAGAATTAGAACGTGTTAGTCTTGACGCTGTATTTAGCGTTCTCTATACTTGACGATGAATGAACAACTGACCTATACTATTTTGTGGACTATAGCGGACTTGGTTTTCCAGCATAAAGAAAAACACACAATTTGTCTTTTCTTGACCCGCGAGAGATAAGTGCTATAGGAATAATGCTATTACAGGTGATAATGAAATGAACAGAAGCTCAAATAATCGACATAGAAGCAATAGCGAGAAGAGTAAAAATAACTATATGATTACTCGCGGTAAACGGAGTAAACCTAACAAAACAGGAATTATGCTGTCGGCGACAGTTTCTTTAGTGGTTATAACCGGACTGTTGTTCTTAGGCAGTCATTTCAATTGGTTTGATTTCTCTTCTTCAGCATCCATTGAATCATCTGATCCTGCCTCAGGATCATCAGAAAAGACACCTGATTCTACTGCCATTCATTCATCTGATGCATCGACCACAACAACAACTACTGTTGAGTTAAGTGAAACGACAACGACTGAAATTGAGACAACTGCTCCCCCTACTCCAACACCTGTTCCAGATACTGAACCCCCTGTTATATCCGGGGCATCAGATATGTCTGTTTATGTAGGAGATACTGTTTCATATAGAAAAAACGTCAAGGTAACAGATGATAAAGACGATAAGCCTGTTTTGGATATTGATTCCAGTCAGGTTAACCTGGATGCTCCTGGATCATATCAAGTGTATTATATTGCAACTGATTCTTCCGGTAATAAGGCTGATAAAATGATAACAGTCAACGTTGTAGAGAGAACCGAACCATCATATAGCATGGATGAGATGTTAGCACAAGCTGAGGTAATTCTGAATGAGATACTTGAGCCGGGAATGACACAACTAGAGCAAGCTGAGAAGATCTACTGGTGGACCAAGCAGCACATAGCTTATGTTAATCATTCTGATAAGACGGACTGGCTGCAGGGCGCCTGGCAAGGAATCAACAAGGGCAGTGGTGACTGCTTTAACTACTTTGCCACAGCAAAATTATTGTTAACCAAGGCAGGTATAGAAAACGTTGATATAATCAAATCTACCGGCAGTCATTATTGGAGCCTGGTAAACGTTGGTGAAGGGTATTATCATTTTGATACAACACCAAGAAAAGCTGGCGGGGAATTCTTCATGTTGACTGATCAGGAGATTACAGCTTACTCAGACCAGCATGGTAATTCGCATGTTTGGGATAGAGATAAATACCCGGCGACCCCTCAGGAGTAAATTATGATATTTGACGATATTGGCTGCCGCAAGCGTCTTGGCATCATTGGAGGACTTGGGCCGATGGCTTCGGCTCATTTTTACAAGATGATAACTCAAATGACTGCAGCAGAGCTTGATCAGGAACATTTAGAAATTGAGATTCTCAGTTTGCCTGGAATTCCTGATAGAACTGCTTACATTTGTGGTCGAAGCAGCCAGGATCCTTTGCCGGCTTTGATTAACGCTGCTTTGGAATTGCAATCTCATGGTGCGGATATAATTGCAATTCCATGCGTGACCGCTCATTGCTTCTTTGATAAGATACAGGATACTGTTGATGCAAAGATAATTAATATGGTAGAGGAAACAGCTCGTTGTCTTACCAGACATAACGTTAAGGCTACTGGTCTCTTGGCAACTGAAGGAACTTTGACATGTTCAGCTTTCGAGAAAGAGCTTAATAAGCACGATATAAAAGCAATTAAACCAGAGACGAAGGATCAGACTGTAATAATGAGTACGATATATGAGAAGATCAAAGCGGCAAGACCGATAGATCAGGATAGATTTGATGCTGTCACTGATAGCTTAAGGAATCTTGGCGCAGAGACTATAATACTTGGCTGTACTGAGCTGAGTTTGATTGATAAGAGCACTATGAAAGGATCATATTTTGATGCTTTGGACATTTTGGCGGCGGTTTGCGTGCATGAATGTGGTGCTAAACTAACTGAACAGGCTGAAAAATTGCTTGCAATTTAAACTAGTAACACGAGGAGTAATATGCAAATTAATATACTGGATTACCTTGATAACGCTGCCGTTAAATATGGCAACCGGATCGCATATAGTGACGGTACAGATGAAATGAGTTTCATGGATGTGCAGGAGAAGTCTCGTGCGATTGGTTCCTATTTAGCAAGTATCGGTCTAAGAAAACAGCCAGTGGCAGTTTTTATGCGTAGACATCCAACAACTATCGCTGCGTTTTATGGAGTAATCACTGCGGGTTGCTATTATGTTCCACTAGATGAAGAAATGCCTGCATATAGAATAGAATTGATCCTTAAAAATGTTGAACCGGAAATTATTATTTGTGATGATTATACATTCTCAGTTGCAGAAAATTTTTCCGGCTCTTCGAAACTGCTAAAATATGAGGATTTAGTCAGATCAGAATATCATCTTGAGCTACTATCTGAAATTCGTTCATCTTCAATTGATACAGATCTTTTGTATATTGTGTTCACTTCTGGTTCTACTGGCATCCCAAAGGGTGTGGCAGCATGCCATCGAAATGTAATAGATTATATTGAGCAGCTTACAGAAATTCTGAAAGTTGATGAGACTACTGTTTTTGGTAACCAGACACCTTTATATTTGGATGCATGCCTTAAGGAACTCATACCTGTTTTGAAAAAAGGGGCCAAAGCTTATATTATACCCAAGCAGCTATTCTTGTTTCCCCTTAAGCTGGTCGAATACATCAACGAGCACCAGATCAACACTGTATGCTGGGTTGTAACAGCACTTACAATGATTTCGGGCTTGAAGGTACTTGAGAAAAGTATCCCGTCATCATTGCACACGATTGCTTTTGCCAGTGAAGTATTCCCGATAAGGCAGTTTAATCTTTGGCGGCAAGCTCTTCCTGATGCAAGATTTATTAATTTTTACGGTCCCACAGAAGCAACAGGCGTGTGCTGCTTTTATGAAGTTAACAGAGAATTTAATGATGGGGATATAATTCCTATTGGCAAGCCTTTTGCCAATAGAGAAATCTTTTTAATTAATGAGGATGGAACAAAGGCAGTAGAAGGCGCTGTTGGAGAGATATATATCAGAGGAAGCTCCTTAACTCACGGGTATTATGGAGACTTCGCCAGGACGGCAGAGGCTTTTGTTCAAAACCCATTGAATAGCAAATATCCCGAAATTGTTTATAAGACAGGTGATTTGGGGCGCTTCGATGAAAATGGTATACTATACTTCGTATCGCGGAAGGACTATCAGATCAAACATATGGGTCAAAGAATAGAGCTTGGTGAAATTGAAGCTGCCGCAGCTTCATATGAAGATTCTGAGTTAGTTGGTTGTATTTATGATAAGGATAAGAAAAGAATCGTTTTGTTCTATACTGGAAAACAAGATAATGTGCTGCTGAAAAAGCAGCTGGCTGAAAAGCTTCCTAGATACATGATTCCAGCTCGAATTATACATTTATCTGATATGCCTTTGACAGCTAACAAAAAAATTGACCGAAATGAACTTTTTAAAATATATGATAATGGAGGGAAATAAATGGAACAGATTTTGAATATCCTGAATGATTTGCACCCTGAGGTGGATTTTACGACACAAACTGGTTTGATAGATAATAAAATACTTGATTCCTTCGATATTGTTTCTATAGTAACAGAGATAAGTAATGAGTTTGATATCGCTGTTCCTGCTGAAGAGATTATTCCTGACAATTTCAATTCTGCACAGGCTTTGCAGACTATGATAGACAGATTACTTGATGAATAGGGGTAACACGAATACATGACATTTGTATCCGCGACTTTTTTAGCTTTTTTGCTAATGTTGTTCTTGCTCTACTATATAATACCTAAGTCACTGCAATGGCCACTACTCCTAATTGCGGGTTATGTGTTTTATGCTTTTGCTGGTCCGACATTCTTGCTATATGTTGGCGTGACAACAATAACTGCCTGGTTTGGTACGAATAGGCTGCACAAATTGCAATTAGAACAGAAGGAATATTTGGCAGCAAACAAGTTAACTCTTGACCGAGATGGCCGTAAAACGTACAAGACTATTATGAAAAAACGTCAGCAACTATGGTTTTGGGGAACTTTGCTGATCAATATTGGCATGCTTGCCGTTGTAAAATATACGGATTTTGTCATTTTTAATGTCAATTCAGCACTGAGCTTATTCCAAAGTGGAACAAGACTTGATTTCTTGGATATCGCATTGCCTTTGGGCATGTCCTTCTACACATTTCAAACTGTAGGGTATATCATTGACGTCTATCGTGGTAAGCATCCACCTGAGAAGAATCTTTTTAAGTTAGGTCTATTTGTTTCATTTTTTCCACAAATGATTCAAGGACCTATAAGCCGGTTCTCAGATCTGGCACCTGACTTATATGGTCACCACAAATTTGATTCCAAGACTTTTTCTATGGGGCTGCAAAGGATCCTGTGGGGATATTTCAAGAAGGTTGTAATAGCTGACAGAGTAATCGCAGCAGTTTCACTGATTTTTCAAGAACCTGATCAGTATAGAGGCATCTATGTTTTGATCGGAATGCTATTCTATGCGCTTCAGCTATATGCCGATTTTACAGGTGGAATAGATATAACAATTGGCATAGCTCAGTCTTTGGGGATAAGCCTTAAAGAGAATTTTGAGCGTCCGTTTTTCGCGAAATCGACAGCTGAATACTGGAGAAGATGGCACATTACCATGGGAACCTGGTTTCGCGACTATATTTTCTACCCGCTGTCCGTTTCCAAGCCAATGCTTAAGTTATCGAACAATTCCAGAAAACATCTTGGATCAGGCTTTGGCAGAAGACTCCCGGTATATGTGTCTACAATCATTGTGTGGTTTACAACTGGTCTTTGGCATGGCGCCAGCTGGAATTTCGTGGTTTGGGGTCTGCTTAATGGCCTTGTTATTATTGTGTCACAAGAGTTGGAGCCGATATATGCTGCATTTCACAAACGTTTTTCTGTTTCAGGAGAAACCTGGTTCCGACTATTTCAGATTATGCGTACATTTTTCTTAATGGCATCGATTAGACTTCTTGATTGTTACCGAGATGTCGGGCTCACTTTTCGTCAGTATGTTTCGATGTTTACTGAATTCAGTCTGGATGAAATATCAAACGGCTCTTTGTTAGAGTTAGGTTTGTCTATGGCCGATTATTTTATACTGATAATCGGCACGACCCTACTGATAACTGTCAGTATGGTTCAGCGAAGTGGCAGTGTTCGGGCGAAAATTGCGGCTAAACCGCTTGCGCTAAGATACATTATGTTTGCATTTTTGTTTGTTGGAATTATTCTTTTCGGTGCATATGGAATAGGATATGATTCCAATCAGTTTATTTACAATCAATTTTGATTGTAATTGAGGAGCTAAATTTATTATGACAAAACCACATAATAATAAAAAAATAGTGCTTATAAATTTGATTGCGGTTATATTACTTGTATTAGTGCTATATCTGCTTCAAAGACTATTAATGCCTAAATATATGTCTGAAATACCTGAGGGAGCGCTCGTTTCTGAGTATTACAATAACAAAGGAAACAATGATATTATATTTATTGGTGACTGTGAGGCATACGAAAATATCTCACCAATTACAATATGGGAGAACTATGGTGTACCAAGCTATATTATCGGCAGTGGGCAACAGTTGATTTGGCAGTCTTACTACATGCTGGAGGAAGTGCTTAGATATGAAACACCGAAGGTGGTTGTTTTCAACATCTTATCAATGCAATATGACAAGCCACAGAGTGAACCCTATAATAGATTGAATATTGATGGCATGAGACTTGGGGTTCCCAAAATAAAGGCAGCACTTGCCTCTATGATGCCTGAAGAGACTCTAGCTTCATATATTTTCCCGATCCTCAGATATCATAGCCGCTGGCAGGAATTAACTAACGAGGATTTTGAGTACCTGTTTAAGCGAGATCAAAAATCTCATAATGGTTTTCTGATGCGCGTAGATGTCAAGCCTGTTGATAATATTCCAGAGGCTCGGGCTTTGACTGATTATCAGTTCGGTGATAGAAGCTATGAATACTTAGACAAAATGAGGGATTTGTGTGAGAAAAACGGTGTTGAATTAGTTCTGATGAAAGCTCCAAGTCTCTTTCCTTATTGGTATCCGGAATGGGAAGAGCAGATCGAAGCATATTCCAATGATAATGGCTTGCTATATTTAAACTATCTTGAACTTGTTGAAGAAATTGGGCTAGACTTTAGCAAAGATACCTATGATGCGGGTCTGCACTTGAATTTGTCTGGCGCCGAGAAAGTTTCCGTTCATCTGGGCAAGGTTTTGCAAGATGAGTATAATTTAGGTGATCGAAGAGAAGAAAAAGAACTTGCCGACAGTTGGCAAGATAAGGTCAATTTTTATTATGACATGAAGAACAGGCAGTATGAAGATCTCGATAAGTATGGTTACTTGAAGAATTTTGGCGGGAGAGCACCTCAAAGTTCCGGAGAATCTACTGATAAGTAATAAGCAAATGCAAGAGGAGTAAGATGATATGAACAAAAAAACACATATGCCTACTAAAATGATTATGGTAATGATGATCTCATTTATTATTTTTAACGTGGTTTTTTCTGGATGTGCTGAGAAAACAACTTCAAATGAGACTGATAAATCGGTTGAAACAACTGAATCTGAGAGCTCTAACCAAGATTCCAATCTCTTTTTTGAGTCAAAAGGCATAAAAATTGAGATGCATGAGCCAGCTGCTCAGATCATTAGTCAATTAGGAAAAGAGACCTCCTATTTTGAGGCTGAAAGCTGTGCATTTGAAGGGATTGATAAAACGTATTCATATCCAGGTTTTGATTTGATGACTTATCCTACAAACGACCAGGATTATGTTTCAGCCGTTATACTAAGGGATGACAGTGTTACAACTCCCGAGGGCCTTTATATTGGGGCTGATGAGTCTGAAATAGGTTCGCTTCACGGTTCAGAGTATATCTCTGACAAACCAGGTGTTTATGTATATGAACAGGCTAAGAGCAAGCTTCAAATCATTGCCAAAGATGGCTCTGTAATATCGATCGAATACCTTGCTATTACAGACTGACATGGAGCATGAATTCAGCAGAACCGAACTCCTGATTGGAACAGGTGGACTGCACAAGCTGCAGTCGGCCAGCGTTGCTGTTTTTGGTCTTGGCGGTGTG
>CAZHQX010000037.1:0-14063 GCA_964534195.1 uncultured Oscillospiraceae bacterium | reverse complement strand
AGACATGTTGTCTGACAGATGAGGATTGTTTATTTTGCCTCTTCTGTTGAAGAGGCATTTTTGTTTTTAGAAAGGAAACATGAGTAATGAAGAAGACAGGTAAATGGTTATTTTCATCTGAATCAGTAACTGAGGGTCATCCTGACAAGGTTTGCGATCAGATATCAGACGCTGTACTTGATGCTGTGCTTGAACAGGACCCGATGGCAAGAGTAGCCTGCGAGACCGCGACTACTACTGGTATGGTCGTAGTCATGGGAGAGATGACAACAAGCGCTTACGTTGACATTCCCAGCATTGTTAGAAAAACAATACGTGAAATTGGATATACAGGACATGGCGGAGGCTTTGATGCAGATACTTGCGCCGTTCTTACTTCGATAGATGAACAATCTCCAGATATCGCTATGGGCGTCAATAAGTCGCTGGAAAACAGAAACGGCACAGATGCAGCTGATGAAATGAGCACCGGTGCCGGCGATCAAGGTATGATGTTCGGGTTTGCCTGTAAGGACACTCCAGAGCTCATGCCGCTGCCGATCGCGCTCGCACACAAGCTTTCACGGCAACTGGCAGAGGTCAGGAGAAATGGTCAGGCTGATTTCCTGCGCCCTGATGGCAAGTCGCAGGTTACGATAGCTTATGATGGCGACCGTCCTGTTCATATTGATACAGTAGTCGTTTCAAGCCAGCATGATGAAACAGTCAGCAGAGAGCTGCTTGAGAAGACTATAACCGAGACGGTAATAATGCCTGTACTGCCTTCTGAGTTTATGGATGAGAACACCAGAATTCTCATTAATCCAACCGGACGATTCGTAATTGGTGGACCACAGGGTGATGCCGGATTGACCGGAAGAAAGATTATTGTAGATACTTATGGTGGCTATGCCCGCCATGGCGGAGGTGCATTCTCAGGCAAAGATCCAACCAAGGTGGACCGCTCAGCTGCATACGCTGC
This sequence comes from uncultured Oscillospiraceae bacterium, assembly GCA_964534195.1. Taxonomy (GTDB): domain Bacteria; phylum Bacillota; class Clostridia; order Saccharofermentanales; family UBA5734; genus JAAYFZ01. The sequence continues at coordinate 13,102 of CAZHQX010000037.1, read as the reverse complement.
CCGCTACGTAGCCAAAAATATAGTTGCCGCGGACCTGGCAGAAATGTGCGAAATACAGCTGGCTTACGCTATTGGTGTAGCAAAACCTGTATCGATCAACGTAGACACATTTGGTACTGGTCGTGTTTCGGACGAGCAGCTGGCTATACTTGTGGCAAGGCTGTTTGACCTGCGTCCTTCCGCAATCATACGTGACCTGGACCTGCGTCGACCAATCTATAGACAAACAGCATCTTATGGCCACTTCGGCCGCAATGATCTTGATTTGCCTTGGGAGCGTACTGATAAAGCTGATCTTCTTAGAAAAAATGCGGGTTTTTGATAAAAATGAAATAAAAATAGATGATCTGGCTGGGGCTGATAGTGATAACATTTCCGGTCAGGTAGATACCATTATTTTTCGGAACCCCGATAATGGTTATTCTGTGCTGGGTATCGAAGGTGATTTTCAGTTCATCGCTGTCGGTTCAATGCCCGAGCTTGAAGAAGGCGATCATGTCAAGCTTTATGGTTCCTGGACAGAGCATCCTGAATATGGCAGACAGTATCGAGTTCAACAATATGAACCGGTCCTGCCGCATACTGAATCCGGGATCATCGCCTATCTTTCATCCAGCATGGTTCGGGGACTTGGACCCAAAAGAGCTTCAAGGCTTGTGAGAGAGTTCGGATTAGATACATTGGAAATACTGGCAAAAGACCCCAACGCGGCTACAGTCATAAAGGGAATATCAAAAGAACTTGCCGCGAACATATCTGAACAGCTTAGAGAGAGACGACAGTATCAAGAACTGGTGATGCTTCTGGCACCGATCGGTACCGGTCCTGGCAGAATAATGAGAATTTTCAAAAAATGGGGCAGCTCAGCTGTTGATAGAATCAGACATGATCCATACTGTCTGGCCGAAGAAATTGAAGGCACTGGTTTTCTGACTGCTGATAAGCTTGCGCTCGAGTTAGGTGTGGATCCTCTGGACAATAAGCGACTCGAGAGTGCAGTTGTTTATTGGTTAAGCGGCACCTTGTCCTCAGGACATACCTGGAACCATCCTGCTGACGTAATAGCCGGAGCGGCTGAGCTTGTCGCAGCAAATGATCATGCGATATTGGCGTCAGCCATAACAAGATTGATAGCCTCAGATCGCTTGATTTGCTGCGATAAATCGGGTTTCCCAGTGAGTATGGATGACTCAGATGCCAGACTGATGCTGCCTCAAATATTCAAGGCAGAGAGAGCTGTTTTTGAAAAACTTGTTCTGCTGGCCGGATGTGATCCTCAGCGTTTTCCAGATTGGCAAAATAGAGCCGAAACCGCTGAGAACATCCGTGAGCATATAATGCAGCAAACTGATAAGAAGCAGATCTTGTCAAATGAGCAAAACGAGCATCTTGTTTCGATCATTTCTTCTCAAGTCAGCGTTTTAACGGGAGGGCCCGGAACCGGCAAAACAACTATGATCAAATATCTTTGCCAGTTTGTTAACCATATGGGTGGCCGTTTGCTACTGGCCGCTCCAACCGGACGGGCTGCCAGAAGATTATCAGAAGCTACCGGCGAGGAAGCAAGCACATTACATCGGCTTTTGGCTCTGCCTGTAAATGGACACCATCAGACCGCTGCCGTACAGCCAGTCACTTTGCAGGCTGACTTCATAGTCGTCGACGAGGCATCGATGCTAGACATATTTATTTTTTCAAGTCTGCTTCAAGCTATTCCACCTGGCACCAGGCTTGTACTGACAGGAGATGCAGACCAACTGCCGTCAATTGGTCCAGGTCAGATATTGCGTGACATCATTCGATCTGGAAGGATCCCGGTAATGAAGCTTCAGCAGATCTTTCGCCAGTCTGATCGTAGTTTGATAGTAAGCAACGCACATAGGATAAAAGAAGGCAGAGGTATTGAAATTGACCAGAGCTTATCCAGCTCTTTCATATGGATACACCGCGACAGTACGATTCAAATGGCGCAGGCCGCCGAGAATCTGTGTTCACGTGTTCTCTCAAAAGAATATAAGCTCGATCCAATTCGTGATGTCCAGGTTTTGACACCAGTGCGTAAGGGAGAGTGTGGAACCTACGAGCTAAACAGAAGGCTGCAGAACGTTCTTAATCATACCGCAGTCAGCAACGACGCTTCTGATCAGTCATTAAATCTGATAAATAAGCAATTCAGAGTTGGTGACAAGGTCATCCAGCTGCGTAATCAATATGAACTTGAATGGATCTCGCTATCTGATGGTGAACGGGGTCAAGGTGTGATGAATGGTGAAACCGGACTGGTTACCGCTTTAGATCATGCCAACAGGTGTATACGGGTTTTGTTTGACGAAGAGAGACAGGTTTTGTATACAGAGGATACTATTGATGATCTCGATCTGGCCTATGCGGTCACTGTCCATAAGAGTCAAGGCAGTGAATATCCTGCAGTAGTTCTTGTCCTGCCCCCGACCGCCCCATCACTATTAAACCGCCAACTTCTTTATACTGCTTCGACTAGAGCGAGGCAGCACCTGTTTTTAATTAGCAGCCGGTCTGTGCTGGAAAGAGCAATCGCCAACAATTCTTCAGCTGATAGAAGAACTATGCTGGCAGCGTGGTTGAGCGCAAGCTTATGAAGCTCCTGACAGAGATATTATCCCCGAATATATGCATAATTTGCCAGCGTCCATGCATTGAGCTATCAGAGTACCCTTCATTGTGCCGTCGCTGTCTTCAAACTCTGCCATGGCGGAGGGAAAGATCAATTATCACGATCGATGATTCAGGTCAGACCAGGCCTGACTTTTACCAGAATAATAGTCCTGTGGCTGTATATTCTGCCTGCGACTATGAGGGCAGGCTGCGACGTTGTCTGATCAGCCTTAAGTTTTACGGCCAAACCGGTATGGCCAGACCATTAGCTGCAATTCTTGCCAGGGCAATTCGGAACCTGCGAATTGATCCTGATGCTGTAGCGGCAGTTCCCTTGCACGGTTCCAGACTCCGCGAACGCGGATATAATCAGGCTGGACTAGTGGCTGCTCACTGTGCTGGCTTCATAAAGCGGCCAGATATTTCTGAACTTATGATCAGAGTGAGAAATACAGAGAGACAAAGCGAGCAATCAGATCGTCGAGCAAGATTCGACAATCTGAAGGATGCCTTCGTTCTTGATAGAAGCAAGATGCGAGATTTGAATAATGTGCTTCTTAACCGACATATTCTACTCATAGACGATGTGCTGACAACAGGAGCGACAATGCTTGAAGCAGCCAGGCCTCTGCTCGAGTGTGGCGCCAAGGTGAGCTGTATTTCGGTTGCCTCAGACCATAGTTGAGTATTGTGTAACAGAGCGCCTTGACAGCCCGGTGCGGTTCACAAAGTTCGCAAAACAGGGTATACTGATTATGCCTGAAGTGTTTGTTACCCTCAGTTTTGAACCTTCATGACATAAACGGGAGCCCGAGTTATCGTGGATAGAGATCATATCCCCGGATGTAAGTCCGACAGGGAAAGATCCAAGGCCTCAGCAGGGCACCCACCTGGTAAATTGCCGGGTGTCAAAATGAGGAGACGGCATTTCGGGTTTTTTTCTGCCCATAAGAAAACATGGTGACCGGCATTACGAATTAATTGTTATTATTTGATATAATAAAAAGTTGTAATTCAGAGTCCTGTGGTTGGACTATTGATATATGAGAGGTTATTAAATGGGTCTGCTAGCTGATGCCAGATCAATCGCAGAAAGAGATCCTGCAGCCAAGAGCCCGCTGCAGGTCGTTTTGTTGTATCCTGGCTTTCACATCTTGATTTATCATCGTATAGCACATTGGTTTTATAAACACAGGAGATTCATGATCGCTCGCTGGATCTCACAGACCGGCAGATTTTGGACCGGGATAGAAATTCATCCTGGAGCATGTATAGGTTCCGGTCTCTTTATTGATCACGGAAGTGGAATCGTGATAGGCGAAACCGCTGTGATCGGCAATGAGTGCACTATTTACCATGGAGTGACGCTGGGAGGTACTGGTAAGGATAAAGGCAGGAAACGTCATCCCACACTTGGTGATAGCGTTCTAATTGGAGCAGGCGCCAAGGTGCTCGGACCTATAAGTATTGGCAGCAATGTTATGGTTGGAGCGAATTCAGTCGTGCTGCATGATGTCCCTGACTCTGCTACGGTCGTTGGTGTACCTGGCCACGTGGTTAAGCAGCAAGGTAAAAAATCTGTTCAGCATAATACTGAGCTTGATCATGGCAGCGCGCCGGATCCTCTTGAGCAGGAAATATGCCGGCTGATGCGCAGGGTTTCTTTGCTGGAGAAGGCCATGTCGATACAGAAGGGCTCAGATTGTACGGTTTTGACTGACCAGGTTGTCAAACAGGATCAAAAGAACAATAATAATGATTGATACAGCTAAATAAAAAGTGCAGCTGGTTCGAGCAAATAAACGCGTTTCAAAGCGGATAAATACATTTCAGGAGGTCTCTAAGTGAAGGTTTATAATACGCAAACAAGACAAAAAGAGGAACTGATTCCTCTTGAGGATAATCATTTTAAGATATATGTCTGCGGTCCAACAGTTTATAATTATTTTCATCTTGGCAATGCCCGGCCTTTTATCACCTATGATACTTTCCGTCGCTATTTGGAATATCGGGGCAGCAAAGTATCTTATGTTCAGAATTTTACCGATATAGACGACAAAATGATCAAACGGGCCAATGAAGAGGGAATTACCGTCAGAGAGCTTGCTGATCGTTTTATTGAAGAATATTTCAAGGATGCTGATGGCCTCGGGATCAAACGCGCGACTGTGCATCCGCGAGCGACCGACTGTATCGATGAGATGCTGGAAATGATCAGTACACTAATGGCAAAAGGCTTCGCCTATGTCGCAGATGATGGTGTATATTTCGATATGAGCCAATTCCAAGGTTATGGCAAGCTTTCCCATTATAATTTGGATGAGCTGGAAGCAGGCGCCAGTGAGAGAGTACAGGCTGACAGCGGCAAGCGAAACCAGATGGATTTTGCGCTCTGGAAGTTCCGTAAGCCTGATGAGCCTTATTGGCCAAGTCCCTGGGGAGATGGAAGGCCGGGCTGGCATATAGAATGCTCAGCCATGGTACGCAAATATTTAGGTGAGACCATTGACGTTCATGGTGGTGGACAGGACTTGATCTTCCCGCATCACGAAAATGAGATAGCACAGAGCGAGGCAGCGAACGACAAGCCGTTTGTCCGCTATTGGCTTCATAATGGCTTCATAAACATTGACCATGAAAAAATGTCCAAATCTGCCGGAAACTTCTTTACGGTCAGGGATCTGGTAGAGAAATTCGATTATGTTGTACTGCGATTTTTCATGCTGAGCGGACATTATCGCATGCCGATCAATTTCTCAACCGAGCTTCTGACTGCTGCATCCAATGGTTGGGAGCGCATTACTACATGTATTGAACATCTTGATTTTGTTGCCGCCAGTGCTCCTTCCAAGGCCGATAACGAAAAGGCCCAGGAGGCACAGCAAAATCTTAGGGCTGCAATTGAGCAGTTCCAGGATGAATTTGTAAGCGCCATGGATGATGACCTGAATACAGCAGACGCTTTAGCAGCGGTTTTCGAAATGGTCAGAGCAGCCAACAGTGCAGCTGCTGTAACCGGTGTCAGCGCCACTTCGCTTAGACAGGCAGCCCATAAGCTGCGTGAATGGCTTGATGTCCTTGGTCTTGACCCTGATCGTGGCAAGCAGGCTGTTCCGGCCGAGGTCATGAGTATGGTGGAAGAACGGGTTCAGGCTAAGAAGGCACGCGACTTCGCGAGGGCGGACCAGATCAGACAGGAGGTCCTCGAAAAAGGTTACCAGATAGCTGATACGCCACAGGGCCCCAAGGTCACACCTCTATGAACGGCATCGATAAGGATCTGCGGGAATTACCTGTATCCGTGATGGCCTACATCGGCGACGCGGTGTATGAGCTTGCAGTGCGTAAAGCGCTTGCTGCCAGGTTTCGCGGGAAATCCGGAGAACTGCATCGACGTTGTGTCAGACTGGTAAAAGCCGCCGCCCAGGCAGATGTCGCACGACGGCTGTTTACAGATTTATCCGAAGAGGAGGAGTCTGTATTCCGCCGGGGTAGAAACAGTGCTCCAGGCAGTCAGCCAAAGCATGCGGCACCAGTTGATTACAGGGTTGCCACCGGTCTGGAGGCTCTGATTGGCTGGCTTCATCTTAGCGGAAGAAATGACCGTATTGATGAGCTGATGTTGAGAATATTGGAGGATTATGAATATGGAGAAGAACGCCGGCAGTCCGGACAGACTAGAGGGACGCAACCCGGTTCTGGAAGCTCTGAGAGCGGGCAGGACGATCAATAAGCTCTGGGTGCAAAAGCGCGAGGGTAAACCAGATCCAACTATGGCCAGAATCATCAATGCCGCAAGAGATGCCGGTATTGTGATTATTGAGCTGGAAAAAGCGGCGCTTGACCAAATGGCGGAATCACATGGGCATCAGGGTGTGATCGCACAGGTCGCGGCTCATGAATACATTGATATAGATCAGCATATTGATGATCTGCTACAAGAGGGCAAGCAGCCTTTCGTTATTATTTTGGATTCTCTGCAGGAGAGCTACAATTTGGGCTCGGTTTTAAGAATAGCCGACGCCGCAGGCGTAGACGCTGTCATTATACCGGAACGCAGGTCAATTGCGCTCGATGCAGCTGTCGCAAAAGCATCAGCCGGAGCAATTGAGTATGTTCCGGTAGCCAGGGTCGGTAATCTGACAAATGTGGTCATGAAGCTGAAGGACAAAGGTTTCTGGATAGCGGCCGCTGATGCCGCAGCCGATCAGTTCTATTATCAGGCAGATTGGAAGGGGCCGATGGCAGTTGTTATTGGCAGTGAAGGCCAGGGAATAAGTCAGGGTCTGCTCAAGCATTGTGATTTTTTGATCTCCATTCCGATGGCCGGCAACGTTAATTCTCTGAACGCTGCTGTGGCAACTGGTATAATTGTTTTCGAGGCTATGAAGCAGAGGAATATCTAGATTTACAGCTGGAGGTTGTTCAGTGCCGGATCAGCAGAGCAAAATCTATCAACAACGTGACCTCGAGCTGATCGCCAGAATTCATGAAGGCGATAACGAGGCTATGGAAACGATCCTTGACTGCTACAAGGGTCTGGTCAGATCTAAGGCAGCAGCTATGTTTATGGCTGGCGCAGACAGTGAAGATGTTATACAGGAAGGCATGATAGGATTGTTCAAAGCAATCAGAAGCTATGAACCTGAAAAAGGTCTCGCTTTCTCGTCTTTTGCCGGTTACTGTGTGATGGCCCAGATTACTGATGCGGTACGTAAAGCGTCGAGACAGAAGCATCGACCGCTTAACGAATCGCTGTCGCTCCAAGCCGCAGCGGTACATAATGATGATAATGAGCTTAAGTGGCAGGACCTCCTGGCGACACAAGATCAACAGGATCCGGAGCAGAGGCTGGTCAATCTGGAGAAGCAGCAAGCTTTGCAGGAATTTATCCAGAGGGAGCTAAGCTCTTTTGAAAGACAAATTGTTTTGCTGTATTTACAGTCTCTTAGCTATCAGCAAATCGCGGGTTTTCTGGACTGCCCATTGAAGAGTGTTGATAACGCACTTGGCAGAGTTCGCCGCAAAATGAGAGAATATAGGAGAAGTCAGATATAGAAAGGAGGATCGGCCGTAATGAGACACAGAAGTGCAATCTATCTGCTTAAGAAAACAACTATAGTTATCATTGCCTTGGCCATGCTTCTTACGCTTGGGGGCTGTGTAAGGATAAATACAGCCTGGCACGATCTGACTGGACGTCTGGGGATCGATGAGCCGGACAATATTGCAACTGCTAGAAGGCTTAACGAAATTGAAATGGTTAAGCTGCTTACCAGTGCTGTTCGAGGTGATCAGGATCTGACGCTATATTACAACTCGATCAGTAGCAGGCAGCTTAATGGTTTGACGCTGGATGATTTCCATCAGTACATCCGACTGCTGCGTCGAGGAATCAGTGGAGACATCCATTCTTTTACCGTGATGGATGAGAGTGTCCTGGAAGAACAAAAACAGTTGATGCTGGACGCCTTGCCTGATCAGAAGGAACTCATTGATTCCAGCATTGCGTATTGGATCGTGTATCGTCAATCCGGCAGAAACGACGAAAAATTCGCGGTTTATCTGCAGCTTGATCAAGATGGACAAGTATATCTCTCATCAGAATGGATCAAACAAATTCTTAAGCTGTCAGGATACGCGAATCTGTACTTTGACGCGCTTGATAAATCTGATAGCGAAGCGCTTGCGTTTTTGATGAATCAGGATGACACAGATAGAAGAGTCGTTGAGTCGAAGGCTGATTTTCTTGTTAAATTCTATCAAAACAACATATCCTCACGTACAAGCGAGTTTAGCCTTAATATGGCTAGAATAGATAGTATGGCCTATGATCAATTCGGCATAATCAATCCTGATCAAACGCAATCGGTAAGTCGAACAGTCACGTTCAGCATAGACAATACGGGTGTTTTGAAGGCGTTGGACAATGTGACAAACGTATTGGCGAGAGATGATTTGAGGGTTCTTCTAAATGGCGAACCATTGTTTACTGTTGCCGCGCGCAGCAATGATTCATTTGAGCGCGTGTGGTCATACAGGCTTGAGCAGGCAACAGGCATGCCTTTTTTGCACGATGACAGCAATTGCAAACCATATGTAGATGGCGTTGACCTGATAAATCTATCTTATAACGGTATTAGTATAAGTGCCCAAGGTGATTGTCAGGATCACGATTCCTGGAACGGCATCATCCGCTCCTTATCAATTACCAATGCCATGTATCATACAGGCAGTGGCCTTAGGCCGGGACAGCCTGTAGAGGAGCTGCTGATCAGGTATCCTTTTGCCGACCAAAGCGGTTACAGATTAAGAATACAGGTTGAAGGCGGTACCGTCACCATGAATGTTTCAGTTGAGGATGATGTCATTAAAAAGATTGACTTCAGCTTCTTGCAGACGGAGCAATGATCGTTTATGCAGCAGAATAACAACAGGACTGAACCACAAAATGATATTGTCAAAAACAGAAGAATTCTGGTAGATGCAGATGCCTGCCCACAAGCTGTTCGAAGAATCATCGAGAGGATATCCGTTCGCAATGGCATCGAGCTGATGTTTTTTACTGATACAAACCATGAGATTACAGCTGGCTACGGTAGTGTTAACATTGTAGATCAAGGTCATGATTCAGTGGATCTTGCGATTGTTAACAGTCTCAGGTCAAACGACGTAGTTGTAACGCAAGACTATGGACTTGCTTCGCTGGCCTTGGCAAAAAAAGCAAAAGCAATTCATCCATCCGGCAAGATCTATAGCGAGAGCAACATTGATTTTTTACTGATGGACAGACACCTGTCAGCACGCTCCCGCAGGGCTGGCGAGCGGTTTTCGAGGCAACGGCGTCGTGATGGAAGCGACGACAGCAGCTTCTCAGATAGCTTAAAGAAATTGTTGAGTGAAACTACTTGACAAAAATCTTCAGGCAGATTAGAATAACCTACGCTGCACATGCGCCCGTAGCTCAATTGGATAGAGCGTCTGACTACGGATCAGAAGGTTATGGATTCGATTTCTGTCGGGCGCGCCATAAAGCAGCTGGCCCTGGAACTAAAATTCCAGGGCTTTTTGTTGTTTTCATTTATCTTCAGCCGAACCAGGCAACGCCGCCATGATGAAGCATGGCACCGGCAAAACTCATCATCGCCAGCATTGGTGCCAGCCAGCGGCCGGGATCGCTTGTAACATTCTTACTTCTGTTGATCCAAATATTAAGCATTGCCAATATAATTGTGACCAGGCCACCGATAATAACTGTTCCAGGCCAGGCGGTCATTAAACCCGCTATTGCTGCGACGATAATTTCATGCCCCGGATGACGCAATTGAAGCTGCCATAAGCGCAGGAAATATAACAATAATACATATGCCAACATAGATAATAGGCCAATGAGATGCAGCAATCTGTCAGATTCCAGCAACGCGTTAGCTGTAACTGGAACTACGATCCACAAATATACGCCCAAAGGAGGTTTGCTGCCATCAAATCGAATCATCATCCAGACGATGAGCGCACTGACGGCGACTGCCAGAAGAACTGCCTGAGCGAGTCTTAAGTCAAGGCTGGCAGGACGAAGGACTGAAGCAATAATGGTAAAAGCCACCATAGTTGTAGTTTCAATGATCGCATAGCGCGCAGAGATAGGTGCACCGCAGTAGCGACATCTGCGCCGCAGTGCCAGATAACTGAAAACAGGTATAAGATCTCTTGCGGCTAGCTGATGACCGCATGAGGTACAATGTGATCTGTCAGTAGTTATGTTTGCTCCGCGTGGCAGCCTGTATATACATACATTTAAAAAGCTGCCGATCAACGCGCCATATAGGCCAAAGAATACAATTATCAATGAAGTCATCCGCTGCTGCTCCTCGCTGCTCAAAGCTTTTCAGGTAAGTGTAACATAAGCTGTGTAACCTTTACATTTTACCATGCCTATGCTAAAATCTTGTAGCTATTGTCAACATGGCACCAAGGGTGCTTTTTAGGAGGAATATATACTATGGCTTCTGTGATGGAAAAGAAAGAAAAAAATGTGGTCACACTGACTATCGATGTCTCACCCGAAGCTTTTGCTGAAGCTCTGCAGCGTGCTTTTGCGAAGAACAAGAACAGGTTCAATGTACCTGGTTTCCGCAAGGGCAAGGCTCCTATGCAAATAGTAACAAAATACTACGGCGAGGGTGTTCTTTATGATGACGCAATTGATTTTGCGGCAACTCCTGCTTATACGGCAGCTATCAAGGAACATGACATCGAACCTGTATCAAGACCGGATATGGATATACTGGAGATCGGTCGTGAAGTAGGTCTGAAATTTACTGTTGAGGTAACAGTTAAGCCTGAGGTTGAGCTTGGCCAGTATAAAGGTGTAGAAGCTGTAATGCCCGTTGTTGAGATCACTGATGAAGATGTTGAGCGTGAGCTGAAGAGCGTTCAGGAGCGTAATTCGCGTCAGATCAAGGTTGAGGACCGTGCCGTTCAGGAAGGTGACACAGCCAATATTGATTATGAAGGTTTCCTTGAGGGTGTTCCTTTTGAAGGTGGCAAGGGTGCTGACTATGATCTGAAAATCGGCTCAAATACATTTATTCCTGGATTTGAAGAACAGCTGATTGGCAAAAATGTCGACGAAGAGTTTGATATAGACGTAGCTTTTCCAGATGATTATGGCAGTGAAGAGCTCAAGGGCAAGGCTGTCGTATTCCATATAAAGCTTAATGAGATAAAAGTACGTGAGCTGCCTGAGCTGGACGATGAGTTCGCTAAGGATGTAAGCGAATTTGATACACTTGATGAGTACAAAGTAAGTCTGCGCGAGAAGCTTGCTGACAACGCTCAGAAGCGCGCTGACGGTACTTTTGAAGATAATGTGGTCCAGGCTGTTTCAGCTAATGCGACGGTTGAGATACCGGACGCTATGATCGACAGAGAAGTTGAACAGATGATCCAGGAGCAGAGCCAGCAGATGCGTTATCAGGGCATTGAGCTCGAACAGTATCTCGGATATATCGGACAGACAATGGATGCCTTCAGAGAGCAGCTTCGTGATGCTGCCAGCCGCAGAATTCTGATGAGTCTGGTTATTGAAGCAGTTGCTAAGGCTGAGAATATCGAAGCGTCTGATGAAGAGGTTGAGGCTGAGATCGAGAGACTGGCTGGAATGTACCAGATGAAGGCAGAGGATCTTAAGTCAAGAATGCTTGGCGATGACGATAACTTTGTAAAAGAGAATGTCATCCGTCAGAAGGCTGTAGAGCTTCTGAAAGCAGAAGCTGTAAAAGTCGCTCCTCCGGCTGCAGATGAAACTGAGGAAACAGCTGAAGCAGAAGAAACTGCCGAATAAATTTAAATTGCGTTGCCGTGTCATGGATAAGTAACCTGCGTATCAGGCATGTATATGCTTGAACCGGATTTGTTCAAAGTATGATGCGGATATGATAAAATACTGAGTAGAATAAAAAGAGTGAGGGGGGAGCTTGTATGAGTTCCCCATCTCCATATGGAAGGAGTTTTTTACTATGAGTCTAGTACCTGTTGTTGTTGAACAAACCAATCGTGGTGAGCGTTCATATGATATTTTTTCCAGGCTGCTGAAAGAGAGAATCATTATACTAAGTGATGAAGTTAATTCTGTTACAGCGAGCCTTGTTACAGCGCAGCTTCTGTTTCTCGAAGCTGAGGATCCAGATAAGGATATCCAGCTATACATCAATAGTCCCGGAGGTGAGGTAACATCAGGTCTGATGATTTACGACACCATGCAGTATATCAAGGCTGATGTACAAACTATTTGTATGGGCATGGCCGCAAGTATGGGCGCGTTCCTTCTGGCTGCCGGAACACCAGGCAAGAGATTTGCTCTGCCTAATGCTGAGATCATGATTCACCAGCCATCAGGCGGTGCTCAGGGTCAGGCCACTGATATTCATATAGCGGCTGAGCATATTCTTAAAATGAAGCAAAGATTGAATAAAATACTATCTGAGCGTACTGGTCAGCCGATCGAGAAGGTCGCTCTTGATACAGAGAGAGACAGATGGCTTGATGCGGAACAGGCTAAGGAATACGGACTTATAGACCATATCATGGAGAAGAGGGCTTAATAGATGTCAGAAAATGGAAATAAAGGTAAAGGCAGCGGCGGCCAGCCGCCGCGCAGCAAGAAGGGAACTGGTTCCTCGCAGGACATATATACACCTGTGTCATGTTCTTTTTGCGGTAAATCTGAAGGCCAGGTCAGCAGGCTGATCGCAGGTCCCGGAGTATTTATCTGTAATGAATGTGTCCAGTTGTGTGAGGAAATACTTGATGAGGAGATGGAGGTTCTTGAAGCTGAAGCTGCTGAATCGCCGGCTTTTGCCGAGATGATGTCTCCGCTTAAGATCAAGGAAGCTTTGGATCAGTATGTAATTGGGCAGGATCGTGCCAAAAAAGCATTGTCTGTGGCTGTTTACAATCACTACAAGCG
>CAZHQX010000036.1:3799-14328 GCA_964534195.1 uncultured Oscillospiraceae bacterium | reverse complement strand
AGGTTATCAGACAACGGGCCCCATCGTGGACCAGAGCGATAGCGTCGTCAGCAGGTTTTAGTTTGCTGGCGAGCTCTCGCAGACCGTTGAGTACAGAATGCTGGCGGGTGGGGCCGCCCTCGGCAAATATGACAGGGATCGTCAGTTGGTATTGCGCGAAAAGCTCCTGCATTGCTGACATATCGCTCGCGGCCGCTATGATGCAGATTCCTGATATCTCAGGCATAGACGCGAACAGGGAGGCAGTGCGGATGATCGTTGGTGTGCCGTTTATTTCAAGAAACTGTTTGTTTATTTTGCTGCCCATGCGGCTGCCTGTGCCGGCGGCCGGGATGAGTACGTAAATTTCATTGCTCATAAGCGTCACTCCTGTCGTTTGTTCATCAACTGAAAATGATGTCGATCGCCTCTTGCAGCTTATCGACGAAATAGAGCTCAAAATTGTCGGGCAGGGTTATGCCTTCGAGCTGCCGTTTATTGCCTGAGGGCAATATGATCGAGCTTAGCCCCATACGGCTGGCCTCCATCGCGCGCTTGTCCGCCTGTGCGACTGCTCTGATCTCACCGGTCAGTCCGATCTCGCCGCAGATAAGAGTTTTATCTCTGGTTGGTCTATCGTTGACACTCGAGAGCACGGCTGCCAGCATTGCCAGATCGGCAGCGGTTTCATTGATCTTGAGGCCGCCGATGACATTTATATAGGTGTCGTAGTTTTGAAAACCGATGCCGAGATGCTTCTCAGCCGCGGCCAGCAGCATATTCAGTCTGTTGCGGTCATAGCCCTGAGCCATGCGCAGCGCGAAATTGCCGGAGGTTTCATTTACGAGAGCTTGAATCTCCAGCAGAAGTGGTCTGGTTCCCTCCATGCAGGCGGTGATGACTGAGCCTGGCACGTTTTGCGGTCGGCCTGCCAGCAGTGCCATTGAGGCGTTATCAACACTGATAAGTCCGCGCTCCGTCATTTCGAATACGCCTAGCTCGTCTGTCGCGCCGAAGCGGTTCTTGACCGCGCGCAGCATGCGGTAGTTTTCCAGATTCTCTCCCTCGAAATAGAGTACGGTATCGACCATATGCTCAAGAACCCTGGGACCGGCGATGGCTCCGTCTTTTGTCACATGACCGACGAGAACGATCGTAGTCTGCAGCTGTTTGGCCAGTCTGAGCAGACCGGCTGTGACTTCCCGAACCTGGCTGACACTGCCTGGGGCCGCGCTCAGTTCTTCGACATACATAGTTTGCACGGAGTCTATGATCGTGATATCGGGTTTGGTTTCTTTGATAGCAGCAGCAAGGGTCGTGAAATCTGTTGCGGCAAGCAGCCTCAAAGATTTTGAATCTATACTCAGCCGATCGGCACGCATTCTGATCTGCTGCAGGGATTCCTCGCCTGTAATGTAGAGAACGAGTCCGTTCGAGGGCCATCTGCCCGCTACCTGAAGCAGCAGGGTCGATTTGCCGATACCGGGATCGCCGCCGATCAGAACCAATGAGCCCTGCACGAAGCCGCCGCCGAGCACACGGTCAAGCTCGCTGATCTGCGAAGCCTGTCTCATAGTCATGCCAGCCTCGATCGACTCCATCGTGACAATACGTTTACCTACCGGCTTGGCACCATCGTCCTCCGAAGAGACCCAGGTGCCGCGCTTGCCGCTTTTGGGCGTACTATCAGTTTTGAGAGATTCCTGCATTGTGTTCCAGGAGCCGCAGCCAGGGCATTTGCCAAGCCAGCCGCTGGTTTCGTGACCGCAATCCGTACAGAAAAAAGTCGATTTCGCTTTTGCCATTATGTTCTCCTGTCATGCTTTTGAATACTTAGATCCTCTGCCTTGCTCATACTGGTAAAAGCAGGCTGATCGGACGATCGTGCTGCTGAAATTATATCATATGAGAGCTGTTGGTGTGCCTGCCCGTTGCTTGTGCATCATTGCCAAAAGACTTAAGCTATATTTGTGGTAAAAGAGGTGGTCAAGACGGCTTTTACCAGTTATAATCTTACTTGTACATACAAGCTGTTTTTATGTGTTGGCTGAGAATCATTTTTTATTGGAACGAAGCTGATGCAAGATGAGGTGTTGAATTGCTGCAACCGAAATATCAGGTAGTAAAGGATCATATTATTTTTTTGATCAGCAGCGGACAATTGAGTCCTGGTGACAGGTTGCCTTCTGAAAATGAACTGGCGACTTTGTTTGGTATCAGCAGACAGACGGTCAGGCATGCTCTAACCACCATGGTTTCGCAGGGTGTGTTGAGCAGACGGCAGGGCAGTGGTACATATGTTGCGCAGAGCGCCAAGCGTATAGGCGTTTGCATTAAATATCTTGATACTTATATATTCCCGGATATTGTAAGAGGAATCGATGAGAAGCTCAGGGAACAGGCAGGTTCACTGGTTTTGATGTCCAGTCGTAATGATCCTGAGCTTGAACGAAGCTCACTGGAGAGTCTTATGTCATATCAGGTTGATGGTCTCATATGGGAGCCGGCTCTATCCGGTATTCGGGACGAGAATGATGAGACGCTTGCTTTTGTCAGAAGGAGCGGAATTCCCTTCGTTATGATAAACGGCGCGCTGCCGGGTGACAGTGCCAGCAGCATTTTAACCAGTGATCAGGAGGGAATGCGCCTGCTGATCGATCATCTGCATGAGCTAGAGCATAGAAGGATCGCCGGTGTCTTTTGCCGGGATATGGCTCAAGGTCTGCGACGCTATGATGGTTTCAAGTCAGGCATGGAAGCATGTGGGATAAAGGCATATGACGAAGAAGTGCTTTTTTTCAATGAGTCTCAGCTGACAGATGATCCTGAAGGTAATTTCCATGAGGAGCTCAGACTGTTTATGATGAGTGTCATCAGGCGTGGTGTAACGGCAGTATGCTGTTATAATGATCTGGCGGCACAGGCCGTGATCAAAATGGCGGGGTCGCTGGGTACAGCAGTGCCGCAGGAGCTGGCTGTGACTGGCTTCGACGCGGCGGAACGGCTCGATGGCATCACTCATGCCGTCAGCAGTCTGACATCTGTAGTCCATCCCTGCGCGGAGCTTGGCCGCACCGCGGTAACTGAGCTGCTTAGATCGGTACATGATAAGAGTGTAAGAGTAATTGAGATGCCTGCTTCCGTGATATATGGAGCAAGCACCTGAAAATGATGTTAGCGGCTGTCCGGCCGAAGCATAAAGAAAAAACTTGGAGGTAACCCAAATGTCAAAAGATGTGATCATCAATAATATTCCCGAAGTTGTTCCGGGGATCATTGCCGTCAGCCGCGACTGTTTCCCGGTCGAGCTGTCACGCAGCCGCCGCGATCAGATTCTGAAACTGCTTAAGGAGCAGGGTCAGAATGTGGTCTATGCAGAAACAATAGTTGAAAACGAGCTTGATGCCAGGAAGGCTCTGGCTGAGCTTAAGGAGCAGGGTGCCAATGCTCTGATCGTTTATCTTGGCAATTTCGGCCCGGAGGGTCCTGAGACTCTTCTGGCTAAGGAATTCAATGGTCCAGCCATGTATTGTGCCGCCGCTGAGGAAACACAGGACAATCTGGTAAACGGCAGAGGCGATGCTCTCTGTGGTCTGCTGAACGCTTCCTACAACCTGGCTCTGCGTAATCTCAAGGCTTATATCCCTGAGTATCCAATCGGAGATACTGCCGCTATCTGCGATATGATCGCTGAGTTTATCCCTGTCGCACGTGCGATCATTGGTGTCAGAGGACTGAAGGTCATCAGCTTCGGACCACGTCCGTTTGATTTCCTGGCCTGTAACGCACCGATCAAGGGTCTGTATGATCTCGGTGTCACCATACAGGAAAACTCTGAGCTTGATCTGCTGGTCGCTTATCAGAAGCATGCCAATGACCCACGTATTCCTGATGTTGTTGCAGATATGGCAGCTGAGCTGGGCGCAGGCAATGATTATCCTGGAATACTCGAGCGTCTCGCTCAGTATGAGCTAACTCTGATCGACTGGTATCAAGATAATAAGGGCGCAGCTGACAGCGTAGTTTTCGCTAATAAGTGCTGGCCGGCCTTCCAGACTGAGTTCAAGTTTGTTCCCTGTTATGTCAACAGCCGTCTGGCAGCGCGTGGTATTCCGGTTTCCTGTGAGACTGATATCTATGGCGCACTGTCTGAGTTCATTCTGGCCTGTGCCACAATGTCAGTAC
Organism: uncultured Oscillospiraceae bacterium; assembly: GCA_964534195.1. Taxonomy (GTDB): domain Bacteria; phylum Bacillota; class Clostridia; order Saccharofermentanales; family UBA5734; genus JAAYFZ01. Next base: position 10,164 of record CAZHQX010000036.1, on the reverse strand, counting down.
CTACACTGCTTGATATCAACAACAGTGTTCCAGCTGATATGTACAAGTCCAATCCTGATATCGTCAAGGGCTATCAGCTGACAGACCTCGTTATGAACTTCCACTGCGGCAATACAGCAGTCTGCTCACTCAAGCCTGGTACGGCAGCCATGAAGTATCAGCTGATTATGAAGCGCAGCCTTGAGCCAGATACTGAACCAGATATCACACGTGGTACTCTCGAAGGTACGATCCAGCCAGGTGAGACAACTCTGTTCCGTCTGCAGTCAACTGCTGACGGTAAAATGAGAAGCTATATCGCCGAGGGTGAGATCCTGGATATCGACCCACGCTCATTCGGCGCTATCGGCGTATTCGCAGTGCCTGAATTCGGCCGCTTCTACCGTCACGTTCTCGTAGAGAAGAATTATCCGCATCATGCAGGTGTCGTTCTGGCAAAAGCCGGCAAGACGCTGTTCTCGATCGTTAAGCTCCTCGGCATCGAGGATGTTGCCTTTAACCAGCCGAAGGGAATGCTCTATCCAAGTGAGAATCCTTTTGCCTGAGTAATATTGGCAATAAAATGAAACGAAAGGATGGATCGTCGATGGATAAGATAATTGAACAGACACTGCAGGCCAACCTTGACCTGCCACGTCATGGCCTCGTTGTTTTCACCTGGGGCAATGTCAGCGCGATCGACCGCGATAAGGGTATTGTGGTAATCAAGCCAAGCGGTGTTCCTTATGAGAAGCTGGAGGCAAGACATCTGGTCGTTCTTGATTTGGACGGTAATGTAATAGAGGGTACCTACAGGCCTAGTAGCGATACCGCAACACATCTGGAGCTTTACCGCCAGTTCCCTGAGATCGGCGGCATCGTTCATACACATTCCCGCTGGGCAACCATCTGGGCACAGGCTCATCAGGACCTGCCGGCCTACGGTACGACTCATGCCGACTATTTCTACGGCACGATTCCTTGTACCAGAACACTGACTGAGGAGGAGATCGCTGGTGAATATGAGCTCAACACGGGCAAAGTCATCGTTGAGACCTTCCGTGAGCGTGGTATCGAAGCCGCTGCTGTTCCGGGTGTTCTCGTGGCCGGGCACGGTCCTTTTACCTGGGGTAAGGATGCTGCTGACGCGGTTCATAACGCTGTAGTTCTCGATGAATGTGCAATGATGGCGCTAAACAGCAGAATCCTCACACCTGACCTCAAGCCGCTTGATCAGCATTTGCTCGACAAGCACTATCTGCGCAAGCATGGCAAGAACGCTTATTATGGTCAGAAATGATCTGATCAACTATCGAAATTAGAATAGCTTTGTCAGCCGCAAAATGCTGATAAATACTGGTCATAAACCTCCTGCATGTGTTATTCTTGTACGCATGTGGGAGGTTTTATTCTATGGAAAAACCCTGGATTAATAGTTATGACCCTTGGTTCCAGCCAAGTCTGGAATATCCGCAGGCAACACTCTATGAGATGGTTGCCGCGTCAGCTAAGCTGTATCCTGACTATAGGGCGCTTGAGTTTCTTGGCACAAGCATTAGTTACAAGCAGCTTATTATGGAAATTGATCAAGCCGCGGCCGCGCTGTCGGCTCTTGGCTTCGGCAAGGGTGAGGTCGCGACGCTTTGTTTGCCGAACACACCTCATGCCGTTATATATTTTTACGCTGTTAATCGTCTCGGCGGGATCTGCAATATGGTGCATCCTCTGTCGCCTGCCGAAGAGATGGCACAGTACCTGGAAACGACAAACAGTCAATGGCTGATCATACTTGATGCCATGCTGGGCAAGCACCTTGATATGCTGGCAAAAGTCAAGCCCATTCTGACAATAGTCTGTTCAATTGGTGATTATCTAAAACCAATTAAGAGACTTGGCTTCTTCCTGACAAAGGGAAGAAAAATTGAAGCCGCACCGAGCCGTAAGGGTATGATAAGATGGAGCGAATTGATGTCATCAGCTCCAGAGGCATCTGCCTATTCCAGACAAATATCTCCACTTGACTGTGCGGTCTATTTGCATAGCGGCGGCACCACAGGTGCCCCGAAAACAATTATGCTTTCGTCTGATAATTTCAATATACTGGCATATCAAGGACCGCAGATCGTTGGATTCGATATGAATCAGAGCTTCGAACCCAAGGGCTTGTCAATGGTTGCGATTTTGCCTCTGTTTCATGGTTTCGGCCTCTGTATGGGTATGCACACGATGCTGGCAAATGGTATGTGTTCTATCCTGGTACCACAGTTTTCACCAGACGTGCTGGCGAAGGTTATAGTGAAAAACAAGCCATCCTTCATTGCTGCTGTTCCGACACTGTTCGAGGGTATTTTGAAGAATCCGGGACTTGCGAAGGCCGATCTTTCTTGCCTCAAGGCTGTGTTCTGTGGTGGAGATACATTGCCGGCAGATCTAAAAGATCGCTTCGACCGCTTCGTCAAGGAACGCGGTGGCAATATAGTACTGCGTGAAGGCTATGGGCTCACGGAAACAGTAACTGTCTGCGCAGTCAATCCGGAGCAGGATTCGAGGCCGGGTACGGTTGGCGTGCCGCTGGCTGATGTTCTGATGAAGGTTGTTGAGATGGGTACGGAAAACGAGCTCAAGCCTGGTCAGGAGGGTGAGTTCTGTGTACATGCCCCAACGATCATGCTGGGATATCTTAATGATGAGGAGGGGACGGCAGAAGCGATCCATAAGCATCAGGACGGTCTCAACTGGGTTCATACCGGTGATTATGGCTATATGGACGAAGACGGGTTCTTCCACTTTGTTCAGAGATTAAAGAGAATCCTCAAAGTTTCTGGTGTTCCTGTTTTCCCGTCTCAGATCGAAGATGTTATCGTGGCAGTTCCAGGAGTCAGTATGGCCTGCGCGATCGGTGTGCCTCATCCTTACAAGATGCAGGTCGTTAAGCTCTTCGTGGTGCCGGAGGATGAACAGGCCGATAAGGACGCGCTGATGAAGCGTATACAGCAGGCTGCTGAAAAACACCTGATCAAGTATGCTCAGCCGCGTGAGATCGAGTTCTGCGCGGATCTGCCTCGGACCAAGGTTGGTAAAATTGACTATGTCGAGCTTGAACGTCAGGAGAACGACAGAAGAGAGCAGGCGTTGTAACAAACTATATCTGCCAGCTCTGACTGCGTTAGCGGCAGACTGGTCAATCTCACCAGCTCCTCATAGGGCTGCCACATAGGGAAATCGGAGCCGAACAGCACATGCTTGCTTCCGAAGCCGCGTATCAGTCTGACGATTTGCTCAGGAGCGACAAAGGCCATAGTGCTGCTCGTATCAACATAAAGATTATCAAGACCTGAAAGCACAGCCAGGGCGTCCTGCCACTGGCTCCAGCCGCCGAAATGGGCAGCGATGATCGTGCAGTCAGGTCTTTTTATTGCCAGATCAGCGATTCGGTCCGGTCCAGAGAAGTCATAACGCCAGTCTCCGGCATGTATCAGAATCGGATAACGGCCGCCGGCTTGAGCTGCCAGCTCTAATACAAAATCTGAATTAGCCTCAATCTGCTGAAAATCGGGATGAAGCTTGATACCCTTCAGTTCAAGTTTTTCAAATGAGGCCAGAGTCTCATTGATCTCAATTGCCGATTGTGCCGGATGCAAGGTGCCGAATGCAGTTAATTTTTTGTTTTCACTCTGTCTTGATGACAGGAAGCTATTTATCGGCTCGACCTGACTCTTGACTGTTGCGGTAGAGAAGACCAGTGAACGGCTGATACCAGCCCTGTTGTCCGCTTGGATCAATGAGGCTGCTGTACCATCTCCTGATAGATCAAGCTGATAGAAGCTGCCAATAGAGTCTACAGCTCTGGCTGCGATCTTCTCGGGGAAAATATGAGCATGTATATCGATTATCTCCGGCAGCTCAGAAAGCTTATTGAGATTGTGCAGATTCTTTTCTAAGTCTATTTCGAAATAATCAAGTGTCATTTGTACAGGATTCCTCTCTAATGATTTGATTGACAGAGCTAATTTGCAAACTTATAATCTCCCTATATGGGGGCGTAGCTCAGCTGGGAGAGCGTACGGTTCGCATCCGTAAGGTCGAGAGTTCGATCCTCTTCGTCTCCACCAGAGATTATACCACCTGCAGTGTAATGTGTATGCGGCAGGTGGTATGTTTTTTTCGCGGAGCTTTCTGGTCCTGTGATATAATGTTGAGAAGCGAATATATCAAGCATACGCTGAAATCCAGTAAGTTCGATCAGGGAGGCCTTATGCATCTTCGTCAATTGAGAGGCTATCGCGTAGTATACGTGCTGCTCATAATATTGTTGGCTGTTCAAGTGGTCTCCGGCTGCACTAATGGTTTGGGACAGCCTGACTACACGGTTGAGAATTACGATATAACGGTTCAGCTTCAGCCTGACGGAAACGCGGTCATGACTGAAAAGCTGCTATTAAACTTAAATGAGGATCTACGCCAGCTGGACCTGTATGTAAACCGTTTGCGAAATTCCCGTTTAGGAGATCTATCGATAAGCATATCAGAAAAAGACCCTGACCCGGATCAGCTTGCTCTACCGCCTGAGGAGAGTACAATTCTCTATCAGGATCTTCAGCCAGGTGATCCTGAGTCTTCTGCCCAGAGCCCGCTGACCTGGCTGCAGCAGGAACAGGAAAATTCAATCAGACTGAAGCTCAGTCTGATTCTGGCCCAGGGCAGCAGCTATCAGATAACCGTAAGGTACGGTCTTGAGCAGCTTGTCAGACGAGACGAAGAAATAGCCTATATCCGGCAGCAGATTAATATCTTATCTGATAATGTGCCGATGAAGAACGTCAACGTTAAGTATTATCTGCCTTATCAGCCTGCCGGAGATGACAGCTGGCTGCGTATGATCGGTGATAGTGAACCACAAAGCAGCAACGTTGAAGTAGATAGTTGGACCACTTCATGGGACAAAATGACTTCTCAGGATTTCCCTGAGACCATTATGATCATGCCCGCTGATAGTTTTCTGCAAATTGAAGAGTTTTCCAATTTGCCAACGAGGGAAGTTTTGATCAATGAGGCACAGGAACGTGTTACGAAGGTCGACAGGAAAATATTCTGGAGGGAGTCAGTACAAGCTCTGGTCTATTTTCTTCTGGTATTGGCTCTTGTATTTATACTATTGATCTATTTCATTTTTGACCGCGAAGGAATAGCATCGTTCAGAGCGCGCTATTATCTGCCAGAGTCGATCGAGCTGCCGCCGGCTGTAATGAGTATGGTTATGAGAACGGGGCGGCCTGCCGGGCTTATTTTGTCAACACTGCTTGATTTGGTAAAGCGAAAAGAGCTTAAACTTGAGGGACAGGTATTTACCTGGCTCCATGCTGATAGAAATGATTATACCGGGTTTAGAGCATTTGAAATATTCCTGCTGCAATGGCTGTTCGAAAAAGCAAGCGGCGGCTCCAAGACCTTGTCCGCTGTTCAGCTGCGTGATTATGCCAAGACAAGAAGTACCGCGGAAGAGTTCCGCGGCTATTATGATCAGTTTGTTGAGCTTCTGAGTGAAGAGATGATCAGCCATGGTCTGTTTGATGAGAGCAAGAGCTATTATGGCCGTCTGATCGGACAGGCTCTCGCGGCTGCGTATGTGGTATTGGCTATAATGGCATGTGTTTATTTGATGTCACCGTTAGGGCTGATCCTTCTAATCCCGTCAATAGTATTTTTCCTCTATGCTTTATCACTTAGACATCTTACCAGCTACGGCAATGAGCAATATGCACGCGGCTTAGCCTTCCGCCGTTATTTGAGTCAGTTCTATGAGCTTGATAGAAACATAACAGATATCAAGCTGCCTGATTGCGAGGATGCTGTTGAGCTTCTGCCATATGCGGTCTCGCTCAATCGAACTAAACTATATATGCGTCAGCTTCTCATGATGGCAAAAGACAACTCAGTTGCATGTGGCAGCGAACTGCTTGAGACCTATCAGAACAGAGCGTTGGCTACAGCTGATATTGGCAAGAAGGGTGAAAATTCAGGCTCTAGTGAGAAATCGTCAGCGGCAGCAGCTGCTGCTGTTGAGCAGATACGTTTGCTAGGCAGAGACCTGGTAACTATGGAGTCTGTTCTTGCTGCTGGTTTCTACATGTCTTCCAGTTTTCACTTAATGGATGATCATTGATACATATTTCTATTAATTATCACTGTCAGAGGTCTCTGTGGAATTATCCGCAGGGGCTTCTTCTTTGTCAGCTGTTTCGACGATATCTTTTTTTGAACTGTTGTTTGCTGTTTTCTTATGTTTGAAGAGGGCAGGCAGCTTCTTAACTTTTGTGCTGATTAATTCAGTCTTCCCGGCCAATCCTGACCTGATGCTTGCCGCAGCTGATTTGACTCTCTCTGGT
>CAZHQX010000036.1:0-3699 GCA_964534195.1 uncultured Oscillospiraceae bacterium | reverse complement strand
CTTCCCGGCCAATCCTGACCTGATGCTTGCCGCAGCTGATTTGACTCTCTCTGGTATTGCCAAAGGATAGATCAATGAACGTTCCTTATGGAAATTTACTGCGATCCAGACTGCTGCCGCGATAATAAGCAATGCAGATAATATCATGATCACAATATTTACGATTGGAATCTCTTTTTGTGCCTCTGGCAGCTCAATGCGTGTGTCGTATTCTGCAGTTTGTTGCCATGGCACTACCGGATAGAGCATTAAGCCTGAAGGTTCTGCTGTCCAATTTTGTTCTACTATTGATTTCTGGATGGTTCCGCTTTGTGGTTGATCGAAGCTCTCGGACCAGAGAGAATCAAGATAGTCAGCAGGCAGGTAACTGCCATAGATCAAGCTTATTTGCTCATTTGAAAGAGCTTCACTTGCGGCGTCGTATGCATATACTGTTATCGCCAAAGGACTGGCAGGATCAAGATGCGGTATTGATCTACTGATCTGGTCACCACACTCTAATATCTGTCTCTTGCCCTCTGCCGTTTTAATCTCCAGACGATAAAATGTTTCGCTGCGATTGTTCTGAGCAGGCTGCCAGCTGATAGTTAGTACATCGTCATCAAACTCCGCGGTCAAGAACTGCTCTGAACCCCAGGCCGGCAGAATATGGTCCTTACTCTCTACAGCTGTAAAACTATCGCGATCAATGATCGATACTGTGCCAAGCTGACCTTGATTACCGCGGCCGGAGGCAGCAAGCTGACCGATACTGCTCATAACCAAAGAATGACTGCCGCCTGCAGCAACTGCGTCGAAGGAAACATAAGAGTTAACAGTACCTTGCTCAGCTCCCGTTTTCATCAAATGAGGCTCGAGATATATCTGAGTAGAAGCACTCGTTCCAAGCTGACCAAATGCATTGCTTCCCCAAGTAAGCAGATGCTGGCGGCCGCTTAGCCAATATGTTCTTGTTTTGGTTTCAGGATCATCATAATAAACCTGTTCAGGGACTGTCAGCAATATATGTGAATAGCCTGCTGTCAATTGGCCCAAATCAAGAATAGCCTTATCATATTCAGCCAGCTCAGATGGCAGCTTGACAGATGATGGTCTGGTTCTCATTGCGCCAACTCCGCCTGGCTGACCTATACCTAGCTGTCCAAGTGAGTTGTCGCCCCAGGCGTATATTTCTTGTCCGGCATCCGTTTTAATTACAGCAAGGGCGTATTCATATCCGGCCTCAATGCTGATAACGTTCTCTATGTCAGCGACTTGAATCGGTAAGTCGCTGTTTTCAGTCGTCCCTACACCCAGCTGCCCCTTGCTATTATCACCAAATGCGAAAACATTACCGTCTTGATCAGCATAAAGTGTAAAATGACCGCCTGCCGCTATCTGGCTGATGCCGCTGTTTATAATTTTTTCCGGACGAGCACTGCGCCTGGCAACGATCTGTTCACTATCCTTAAGATCTTCGGAAGCGGCATGAGCTAATTGCCCGCTGGTGTTGCTGCCCCAGACCCAGAGGCTGCCATCCTGACCTAGTGCAATTGAATGGTAGCTGCCAGCCTCAATTGCGATGATATTACTTAAGCCTGTGATTTTTGTGAGCTGGTTGCTGTTCTCCCAGGTGCCATTGCCGAGTTGACCAAAGGTGTTGCGTCCGCTGCTGTAAACCTCGCCATTTTCAGTTAGTACGAGTGTATGCCAGGCTCCAAGACTAACCTCGGAAGCTTTGACTCCTAATTCGATCAACTGAGGCTGATCAATATAGCTGTCACTGCCGGCAGCTGCCTGGCCATAGGTATTGTCACCCCAAAGATAGAGTGATCCGTCATAATCAATCATGGCACTGTGTGAGAAGCCTGCGGCGAGCCTGACTGCCGGGGTCTGTTGGTCAGGCATAATCTCCGTATCAGCATTTGATAAACTCAAGCCTGACGCGACAATAGCGATAATAATTAGAATCGCCAGCGATAATCGGATAAATTTTATGTCAAAATAAGTAATTGTTTGGTTAGCCATTTGCTATTTCCCTCTATACAATTAGTGTTATTATTGTGATGAGATACATATTTAGTATAAGTATAACGACCAATAATTATAGCATAACAATGTGGCATTATTATAGACGGACCAGGAGGCTGCTTGAACGAGGATAATTGGCTAAAAATCATACCGGAGGAAGCGATTTATCTGATAGATCGCTTGAACAGCCATGGATTCGATGCCTGGCTGGTAGGTGGCTGTGTCAGAGATATGTTGCTGGGTATTATGCCAGATGATTTTGATATAGCGACATCAGCTCTGCCGATTGAAGTGGCCGCCCTGTTTGAGCGCAGTCTGGATACGGGAGCTAAGCATGGAACTGTAACTGTTATCCTGGCCGGTCATCCATATGAGGTAACGACCTATAGATCAGAAGGCCCTTATAGCGATGGCAGACGTCCTGATAGTGTAAATTATGAGCGCGATATAATTCCAGATCTCGCGAGAAGAGATTTTACGATCAATAGTATGGCCTGGCATCCTGAACGGGAGTTGTTGGACCCTTTTGGCGGACGTCAGGACCTTCAGACTAGAAAACTACGCTGTGTAGGCAATGCTGAACAGAGATTGACTGAGGATGCTTTGCGTCAGCTGCGTGCTGTCAGATTCGCACTGAACTACAATTTATGTCCCGATGATGAACTGCTGCAGGCCATCAGGCTGCATCACAAAAAAATCGATCTGCTCAGTGTTGAACGCATTCAGACTGAACTTACCAGAACCGGTTGGGCTACTTATGGATCTGTTTTGAGAAAGTTTTGCGGTACAGGTCTGATAGCAAGAGTTTTCAACAGAATACTTAACTATGAAACGAATGATGAGATCTTGTGTCAGCTGCTTGCCGGCCTGATACAGCCATTCTGGCAGAAGGAGCAGATCTGGACAGTTTATATTCTGGCCTGCCTTTTTGCACAGAGCTGCGATAATGTTCCTGTCAGTACTGAGACCTTCGCCGATCGAAGCATTACTGCCGACGATTATCCTTCAGTCTATAACGAGGAACGATTCAAGTTGAATCTGCCGCTTGAAGTATGGCAGAAAATGTCGAAGGGCCTGACTTTTGCCAGTGTTTCAAACTTGCAGCAGCTTCTTGTAGAGAGAACAAGGCTGTCGATGGAGCTGTCACGTAAGACCCAGGCCATGCTGATTATGATTCGACTTCGCTTGCTGATCACCGCGTCAGAAATGAGAAATACAGCTAATACAGAAATGTCTGATAGAAAGAATATCAGAGGGCTAAGATTGAAAATGATTTTACGGGCAGCCGGCAGGCAGAGCCATCTTGACGCATGGCAGCTGCTTGAAGTCTGCAGGCAAGCCTGGGAAATATTGAGGGTTTTTGTTGCTGATGATGATTTGAGAGCTGAGCTTGCTGCCGATGATGAAATGATCCGGAACTGGTACAGCTTCCCTGATGAGTATCGAATCAGTCCGGTACAGTTGCCGGTGAGAGGAAATGATAGGATATTCAGGAGGCTTAAGGACAAGAGGCGTATAGGTGTTTATCTTGAGCGTCTGTTGTCGAAACAGCTGCATATGGGCAAAGCTCTTGAATCAGAAGAAGCGATCAATCTGCTCGACGATTGGCTAAGCAAGGAATCTGTAAATGAAAACAAGATGTCATATTGAGTACAAAAGAGGTGTGATATAATACTTGTTGTGTGTTTA
>CAZHQX010000035.1:3073-14434 GCA_964534195.1 uncultured Oscillospiraceae bacterium | reverse complement strand
GGTGGCGGCAAAGGCATGCTGCTGATGGCTGAGCCAGTTTATAACTCTTGGGCAGATGCTGTTGAGCGGTATGAATCTGTTCATCACGATGCTGTCAAGTCAAGCTCTGAACCTGAGGATCATGGCACCAGAACGATCTATTTATCACCCAAGGGCAGCCGCTATGATCAAGAGACTGCTGCCAGACTAGCGCAGTATAAGCATGTTATTTTGCTTTGCGGCCATTATGAAGGCGTTGACCAGAGAGTTCTCGATGAAATCGTTGATGAAGAGATCTCATTGGGCGATTTTGTGCTTACTGGTGGTGAGCTGGCCGCCTGCGTTGTTATTGACGCTGCCGCCAGGCTTTTGCCAGGGGTATTGCCTGCTGAAGAGGCTTATCTGAATGAATCTCATATGGATGGCTTGCTTGAACAGCCGCATTATACTAGACCATCAGAGTGGCGCGGCAGCGAGGTGCCGGATATTTTGCTTTCGGGGCATCAGGCAAAAATCGAGAGATGGCAATACTTGCGTTCGCTGATGGAAACTCTGAACAAGAGACCTGATCTTATAAAAAGCAATAATTTGGATATATCTGACTGGCAGGCGCTGACAGAAATGATGCATGATGACAGGCGAGAACAATAATTTGTGGAATAGATGCATTAATGCTTGCTTTAGCGGCAATGCTCTGGTATAATTCCGATGTTTGAATACGGACGGTCCGCTGCAATTGCGTGCATGAACGTCCTTGGAAGAGAGGAGGAACGCAATATGGACTTAGTAAAAGCAGTAGAACAGGGGCAGCTCAAGGGCGGCTATCCTGAGGTAAGCATTGGTGATTTCGTCAAGGTTCACCTGAAGATCAAAGAAGGAAACCGTGAACGTGTTCAGGTTTTCGAAGGCACGGTCATCGCTCGTAAGGGCGGCGGTCTATCCGAAACCATTACTGTTAGAAGATTATCGTATGGTGTTGGTGTAGAACGAATCCTGCCAGTCCATTCACCCAAGATCGAGAAGATCGAGATCGTACGTAAGGGTAGAGTAAGAAGAGCAAAACTCTATTATCTGCGTGACAGGGTAGGTAAAGCAGCCAAGGTCAAAGAGAAGCTGCCAAACAGGAAATAAGAAATTGTTTTTTGCGAAGGGATCCGGCAACGGGTCCCTTTTGTTATGCTATTATAAAGAAGCGGTTTAAAATGCTTCGATCATTGATGGTTGAATACCAATAAGGAAGTGTATTTGATGGCAGATAATAATAAAACGAATATAAACTGGTTTCCCGGTCATATGGCCAAGACCTTGCGTCTGATGAAGGACCAACTCAAGCTTGTTGATATGGTCATAGAGACCTGTGACGCCAGAATCCCTGAGAGCAGCAGAAATCCTGAGCTTGACAGTATTCTTGGACAGAAGCCGCGCATTCTGGTGCTTAGCAAGGCTGATCTTGCGGATCCACAGGCAACGGCCAAATGGCTCGACTTTTACCAGGATAAAAATATTGAGGCAATTGCCTGCGAGAGCATAAATCGACGCAGCCTTGAACCACTGCGGCGCAGAATCATCTCGATGAATCAACATAAGATCGACAAGGCTATGGAGAAGGGCCGTCTGATCAGACCGATCCGCGTCATGGTGGCGGGGATACCTAACACTGGTAAATCAACTCTTATCAACAGCCTTAGTGGCCGTAAGGCTACGATCGTTGGTGACAGGCCTGGTGTGACTCGTCATATCAGCTGGAGTCGTTCAGGCTCAGAACTAGAGCTGCTGGATACTCCGGGTGTTCTCTGGCCGCGTCTTGGTGAAGATAGATTTAAGATAAATCTGGCAGCAACGGGTGCGATCAAGGATGAGATCCTGCCGATCGAGGAAGTTGCCGGACTCTGTTTTTTAGGTCTGGTTAGAGATTATCCACAGATGATCATGGAGCGATATAAGCTCGAGGCTATAACGGATGAGTATGACGACATGCTGCCTCTTGACCAGCTGCTAGAGGACGCGGCCCGTAAGCGAGGCTGTCTGCTATCCGGCGGCAGAGCTGACCATACCAGATTTGCCAAGCTGTTTCTCGATGACCTGAGAGCAGGCAGGATCGGCCGAATAACTCTTGAACGCCCGTAATTATTCAAGTACCAAGTAAACGTTAGGAGCATAAGAGGTGAAGAGAAGAGAGCAGGAAATAATCAGATATCAACAAATGCTTGAATTCGAACAGCAGGCCTTGAATCAAGGCTATCAACTGATCGCTGGAGTAGACGAGGCGGGAAGAGGCCCGTTGGCTGGACCAGTCGCCGCCGCCGCCTGTATACTTGATCCTGATAAGCCCATTTATGGTCTGAATGATTCGAAAAAACTATCAGCGGCCAGACGAGATCAACTATATGATGAAATAATCAAAAACGCTCTGGCATATTCCGTCTGCATGGCCTACCCCGATGAGATCGACAGAATCAATATTTTGCAGGCGACAAAACGCGCGATGACAGATGCAGTAAACAATTTATCTCCCTCAGCGGATTATCTGCTGCTTGATGCTATCGAGCTCAATGAGCTTGAACAGCCAGCATTGTCACTGGTAAAAGGCGACGCCAGATCAGTTTCGATCGCGGCCGCGTCTATCCTGGCAAAAGTCACGAGAGACCGGCTGCTTCTGAAGTATGATCAAGATTTTCCACAATACGGATTTGCGGCTCACAAAGGCTATGGTACCAAACAGCACTATGAAGCGCTGCTTGAATATGGTCCTACGCCCTTACATAGAATGAGCTTCCTTAAAAATCTTGAGGACAAGCGTTAAGCATGATAGACGACAATGAACGCAAGCGCCGGGGAAGAGCGGCTGAGAGCTTCATATGCGATAGGCTGATAGAGCTTGGCTGCCGGATAATTGAACGAAACTATCTGGCAGGCAAATTTGGTGAGCTGGATATTGTCGCACGATACGGCTCCAGATTGCTATTTGTTGAGGTAAGAGCCAGGCAGGCGGGCAGTCGTTTTGGTGGTCCTCTGGAGTCGATCAACAGCTCTAAGCTCAGAAAAATACGCAACAGCATTGAGATTTATCTTCATAATAATCACATTATGAATAGTGAAATATCTGTTCTTGCAGCTGCAGTTTATATGAATGAGAGAGGCGAAATCTGTAATCATGATATCGTAACAGTTGAAAGCCTATAAAATGCGTGATATTTCGGGTTGATTTCTGCTTGTGCATGTGATATCTTTCCTCTATAATGTATACAATCTTATAGGTAAAATGCAAGGGGGATAAATCATGCCGTCAAAAGAGACGATACAGATGAAGAATATAGAAGCTGAGCTGTCCAAGCTCGAAGCTAAATATGAGGAATATAAAGCCAGAGGCTTGAAGCTTAATATGACCAGAGGCAAACCCTGTGATGAGCAGTTGGATCTGTCCGCTGGCTTGAATACATGTCTGTCTGCTGATGACTATCTTTCAGAGGATAGTACTGACTGCCGTAATTATGGCGGTCTTGATGGCATACCAGAAGCCAGGAAGCTCTTCGCTGAGCTTCTGGAAGTAAGTTTTGATAATATTATGGTAGCCGGCAATTCCAGTCTTAACCTTATGTATGATAATATGCTCAGAGCTCTTATGTTCGCTTTGCCTGGATCAGACAAGTCCTGGTCTTCGCAGGGGACAGTTAAGTTTATCTGTCCGTCGCCGGGCTATGACCGCCATTTCTTCGTAACCCAGTCGCTTGGAATAGAAATGATACCTGTAGCTATGACAGAGCAGGGTCCTGATATGGATGAGGTTGAGAAGCTTGTAGCTGCAGATCCTATGATCAAGGGCATGTGGTCAGTACCTGTTTATAGCAATCCTGACGGAATAGTCTATTCTGAGGAGGTCTGCCGTCGGCTGGCTTCTATGAAAACAGCTGCTGCTGATTTCAGAATCTTCCTTGATAATGCCTACAGCGTTCATCATCTTTTTCCGGAAAACAAGAACAGCATACCTGAGATGCTTGCTCTTTGTGCGGAATATGGCAATGAGAACAGAGTGTTTGAATTTGCTTCAACATCAAAAGTAACTTTTGCAGGCGCAGGTATGGCTTGTATCGCTGCTAGCAAGGAAAACCTTAACTGGGTCAGAAAGCATATGGGAGCGCAGACGATCGGTCCGGATAAGCTAAACCAGCTGAGACATGTCAGATTCCTGAAAAACGCCGAGGGCGTTCACAGTCTGATGGCTAAGCATGCTGAAATACTTAGGCCGAAGTTTGAGCTGGTTCTCGATCTGCTCGACAAGAATCTGGCCGATTGTCCTGAATGTCATTGGACAATACCTGAGGGTGGCTATTTTATTAGCGTGTTCGTCAGCAAGGGGACTGCTTCTGAGGTAGTTCGTCTTGCCAATGAATGTGGTGTAGCACTAACACCTGCTGGCAATACTTATCCATATGGTAATGATCCTGACAACAGCAATATCAGACTTGCGCCTTCTTTCCCTCCGCTTGAAGAGCTCAAGCTGGCGATCGAAGTCTTTTGCGTGTGTGTTATGCTGGCAACGCTGCGCGGTTTGAAATAATCATCATAGTGATATAAAATACTTCTGTTAAATATGATAAACCGAAGGGAGGCAGACAGCATGATGTGGAATACGTGGGATTTCATGCTGTCAAGCTTATGAAAGATCGCTATGAGAGTCCTCTGAATAGTCGTTATGCCAGCAGCCAGATGCAGGAGTTGTTTTCTCCGGATAGAAAATTCCGCACATGGCGCAAGCTCTGGATCGCGCTGGCTGAGGCTGAAATGGAGTTAGGTCTGCCTATAACACAGGCGCAAATTGATGAGCTTAAGCAAAATCAGGATAATATAAACTATGATGTCGCAGCGCGAGAGGAAGCGCTTGTCAGACACGATGTCATGGCTCATGTTCATGCCTATGGCGAGCAATGCCCGCAGGCACGCGGTATTATCCATCTTGGTGCCACCTCGTGCTATGTCGGTGATAATACCGATTTAATACTAATGTCAGAGGGCTTAGAGCTGGTTCGCAAGCAGCTGGTTGCTGTAATCGCCAGACTGGCTGATTTTGCTGACAAATATAAGGATCTGCCAACGCTGGGCTTCACACATTTTCAGCCAGCACAGCTGGTAACAGTTGGTAAGCGCGCTACGCTCTGGATGCAGGAGCTTCTGCTTGATCTTGAGGATCTTGATCATGTCAGAAATGGGCTCAAGCTGCTGGGCAGCAAGGGTACGACCGGCACTCAGGCAAGCTTTCTTAGCTTGTTTGATAATGATCATGACAAGGTCAAGCAGCTGGACCAGTTGATCGCTCATAAGCTTGGGTTCGATGGTGTATATGCCGTATCCGGACAGACCTATTCACGTAAAATTGATTCAAGGGTATTGAATGTTCTATCTGGGATCGCTCAATCAGCTGCGAAGTTCAGCAATGATATGAGATTGCTTCAGCACTTAAAAGAGGTTGAAGAGCCTTTTGAGTCTGGACAGATTGGCTCGTCTGCGATGGCTTACAAGCGTAATCCGATGCGCAGTGAGCGAATTGCTTCGCTGGCACGTTACGTAATTGCTGATGCCCAGAATGCCGCCATGACGAGCTCTGCTCAATGGTTTGAGCGTACTCTTGATGATTCGGCCAATAAGCGGATATCTGTACCGGAAGCATTTTTAGCTACGGATGCCATACTTACGATCTATCTGAACATTGCTGGCGGCATGGTTGTTTATCCGCGAGTGATCGAGAAGAGGATCAGAGCTGAGCTGCCGTTTATGGCAACTGAGAATATTATGATGGCTGCGACAAAAGCAGGCGGAGATCGTCAGGAGCTGCATGAGCGCATCAGGCAACATAGCATGGCTGCAGGCGCCAGAGTCAAGCAGGAGGGTCTGGATAATGATCTGCTTGAACGAATCGCAGCTGATCCAGCCTTCAACCTGAAGCTTGATGAGCTTGATGAGATGCTTGATCCATCGGCTTATATTGGCAGATGTCCTGAACAGGTCAGTGAGTTCCTCGAGGAGCTGATTCAGCCTCTCTTAGATAAAGAGAAGGACAGCCTAAATGTTTCTGATGAGCTGAAGGTATAAGAAAAACGGCCGTGAGGCCGTTTTTTTGATCCATTAGCAAAGCAAGAAGGCAAGTTAAATATGCCGGAACTTTTTACAGTTATATGTCGTCTAAGCTGTATGAGTTGAGGAGGTGTGATTATGAAACTGCTAAATAGAACACGAATGATCCTGGCCGTCCTGTTGGCTTTTGCCATGATATTATCAGCCTGCAGTGCTGGTAAGAAGGTAGACAATAAGCCTACAGATAAACAAGCTGAGGCTTCTCAGCTTCTGCATGCCGATAGTCATGAGGCTTTGCTCAAATTGCTCAAGGAAAACAAGTGGAAAAACCAGAACAATTATGGGTTTGCCGCTGATGGAGCGACTCGAGAAACTGGCGCAGAGCTTAGTATGGAGGCTTCAGATCAGGCTGGCGGCGACTCCAAGAACAGCTTTAGTGGTACTAATATTCAAACTGCAGGCGTTGATGAGGCTGATATCGTAAAAACAGATGGCAGTTATCTCTATGTAATGGCTAATAACCGTATAGTCATCGTTGATATCAGGCAGCCACAGGCTATGAACCAGGTATCTGTACTTGAATGGCAGCCTCAAATCGCAAACGCTGATGGCTCGAGCGGCGAATATCCAGTTGAGTTCTATCTCGATACGGACAGAGGGCTGCTGACAGTACTCATACAGGGCTACAGCTACAAATACTACAATGGATCAACAGTTGAAAAGGAAGTATATGATTCAGCCACAGAGCCCGCGGCAGATGATAATACCACGCGGGATATCTGGATCGATCCTGTAATTTCGAGCAGAGATTATACAGGTGTTTATATATATGACATCCAAGATCCTGCAACACCTTTACTTAAGCGCAGCTTTTCTCAGGATGGCAGCTATGCCAGCTCAAGAAGAATCGGCAGCAGCGTATATGTTATCAGTCAGAAATATAACTACAGTTTATATCAAATGCTCGATGAAGATACCTATGCAGAGGGTGATATTCTGCCTTCTATAAGTCAAAATGGTTCAACAGAGGACTACAAGCTGATGCCGGCAGATCAAATTATGCTGGTGCCGGAAGGTGATATTCAGAATCAGGCAATAATCAGTACAATTAACACTGATGCACTGTCTGCTGATTATAAGAGTCTGGCAGTGCTTGGGTCGTCAGGTGTTATTTATTCGTCCACCAATTATCTATATCTGGCGGCACAGCGCAATGTTTATCCGGAAAATGAAACCATACCGGAAGAGACTGCGAATGCTGAAGCAACTGCAGTTGATGAATCAGAGGAAGTTACGGTGGTGACTTCTGAGGCCGTTATTAAAACAATTGAAGAAACTGATGGAACCGCAGCTGCGGAGACAGCCTCTGAGATCGCACCGGAGCCGGCAGAGGATGTTGCTTCTGATATCGCGATCGATTTTCCTTCCATATATATGCCGCCAATCGAGACCTATACTGATATTTATCGTTTCGATCTTGAGGATGATCAGGTCGCAGCTGCCGGTTATGGCACCGTTGCCGGCTGGCTGCTCAATCAGTTCAGCCTCGACGAGTATAACGGTTATCTGCGTGTAGCAGTTACAGAAGGAGAAGTCTGGGGTGAAGGGGAACAGAAATCAAGTAATAATCTCTATATTCTTGATTCTCAGATGAAGACTATCGGCAGTGTCAAAGGTCTGGCCCGTGGCGAGAGTATCAAATCAGTTCGTTTCATGGGCGATAAGGCCTGGATCGTAACCTTCCGTACAACAGATCCTCTGTTTGGTCTTGACCTAAGTAATCCCGCCGCTCCGGCTGTGCTCGGAGAGCTGAAGATCCCAGGTTACAGCGCGTACCTTCATCCAATCTCTGAAAATACAATGCTTGGATTCGGTTACGATGTTGAGGTCGATGGCGATAACGCCTATGAAAAAGGTCTCAAGCTATCATTGTTTGATATATCTAACCTCAGCTCGCCAAGTGAGAAGGCTGTATTGGTCTTGGGCGGCTCCGGTTCCTGGAGTGATGTGCTTTATCAGCACAAGAGCCTGATGGCTGACCCTGAGAACAGCTTGTATGCATTCCCAGCGATTCTGGCCAATTATGATCGTGAAGACTATTCCAAGAACGGTGCCTTTTTCCAGGGTCTGCTGCTGATCAACGCCACAGATGAAGCCCTATCGGTACAAGGATCGATATCTCAGATCGATGGTATGAACGACTGGAGCGGCGCGACCTATGTACCACCTGAGCTTGAATACAAGGGTTATGGTTATTCTATGATCAACAGGGGCATCAGGGTAAATGATGTTATCTATACGCTCTCACAGGCCGCTCTGCAGGCTAACAGGCTTGATGATCTCAGTATCCTGGCAAAAGTCGAGCTGCCAGGTGCGGAGCCTGATCCTGATTACAGAGAATACTTACCGGAAAATGATATGGGGGAGTAAAAACAACTCATGATCCAGCCTATCCATAATTGCTTTCGCCCTTCCAAAGTGCTATTATGCTAAGATGTAAGGACGTCATCCATGAACTGCTGCCGCTTGTATGTGCGTCAGCAGTTCTGTCTTGTCTAAGTGATTAAATAGGATTGGTGCGGAGGTAGATTATGAAACTTGATAAGCACAGTAATGTCCCGCTTTATGCGCAGCTTAAGGATCTTCTTTTAGAGAGGATCGAAAATGGCCAATATGAATCTGGCAGTAAAATACCCTCTGAGCTTGTACTCTGCCGTGAACTTGATTTAAGCAGGCCAACTGTCAGACAGGCCGTGGCTGAATTGGTTTCCGAGGGGATACTAGTAATTGTTAAGGGCCGCGGTACCTTCGTGGCTGATCAGGCGGAGCAGTTTGAGCTACAACGGTTTAACGCCTTTTCCTGCTCTTTTTTGATGATGAAGGAGCTTGAATCAATTTCTTTTGACCAGATCAGCAGAAGAGAACCCGATGAGGAGATTGAGAAGCTATTCGGTAATGCTGTCCAACAGCATGGCTGTTGGCAGATTGATTGGTCGATCAGGACTGACTCGGAAATAGTTGGCTGGTGCAGCTCGCTGATCCCGGTCATGATGTTTCCTGAGCTTGCTGATGACCTGCGTATTGGCAAGAAAATGATTGACATTGTTGCCAACAAGTACGCCTATCTGCCGCAAAAAGGAAATCTCAGGATGCAGGTTAGATCTGCAGGAGATGATGAGGCCAGATATCTTGATATCTCCAAGAGATCGCCTGTTATAGTTATGACCAGTACCTTAACCTCGCGAAGCAGCCATGTTTGTGAGTATATCAAGCTTATCTTAAGACCAGATCTGGCAGCAGTCAGTTTCGAACAGAATAGACTGCAATAAGTATTTCTCATTAATACTGCTGATCAGATCTAAACAAAACCGCAGCTAATAAAACAAGGAGCTTTATATTTTGATTTATCTTGACCATACCGCGACAATGATCCCGAACAAAGAACTGCTTGACTACTATGTAGAATGTGCGCTTGAATATCCAGCAAATCCAGCCTCTATACATAGTGCCGGGTTCGCGGCCAAGAAGGCACAAGCGACAGCAATAAACAAACTAGCTGAGATATTTGGCTGCAGACCTGAAGAGCTTCTTATAACTTCAGGTGGTAGCGAATCGATCAATATGGCTCTCAAAGGCGCATTGGCAGCGAATAGGCGTTTGGGCCAAAGGGTTTTAATTACAGAAGGCGAGCATTCAGCGGTTAAAGAAAGTGCGAAATGGCTTGCTGAGCATGGCTATATCATTGAGAAGATCGGTCTTACAACAGAAGGCGTAATTGATCTTAAACAATTAGAACAGGCGTTGCAGAAGCCTGCCGCTATGCTTAGCTTGATTTACGTTAATAATGAAACAGGAGCGGTAGCTCCTTTGGATGAGATCGTTGGTCTTAAGAGCAGACTGCAGCCAGAGATGTTGATTCATGTTGATGGTGTTCAGGCTTGCGGCAAGGTCAAATGGAATTTCAAGAAACTCGGTATCGACATGTTTTCGGGCAGCGGTCACAAGTTTGGCGCGCCAAGAGGCATCGGCTTCCTGATCCATCGATATGGTATTCGAATTGAACCTCTTATACATGGCGGTGGCCAACAGAGAGGTTTGAGATCAGGAACAGAAAACGTGCCTCTTGTTATGACAATGGCAAAAGCAGCCGAGCTTGCCGTAGAGGAAATCGATCAGAAATTCGAATATGTGAAGAGATTAAAGCAGCATCTTCTTGACCGGTTATCTGAACTGGGCGTATCATATATGCTGCTGTCGCCTGCAGATGCTGTGCCTGGTATTATAAGTATCGCTATTGATGGATTAAGAGGCGAGACCTTGCTTCATGCTCTGGAAAACAGCGAAATATTTGTTTCAACCGGCTCGGCATGTTCTTCGAAAAAGCGTGAAGAGAGCTCGGTGCTCAGGGCAATGAAGCTTTCTGAGGAAGCGATAAATGGCAGCATACGCATAAGTATTGCTAAGAGCAATACGATCGAGGAAATTGATACTGTTGCAGAAGCGATCAGCCAGGCTGTCAAATGGCTGGTCAGGAGGTAAGAATGACTGAGGATAAAATAGATAACTCAAACAAGCAGCTGGAATTGGCTGCTACGGAAGAGTTGATACTGATAAGGCTGGGAGAAATTGCGCTCAAGGGCATGAATCGCGGCAAGTTTGAAGGGCAGCTGATGCGTAATATCAGGGTCAGCCTGAGAAGTGTCGGGAAATTTGATATTAAGCAAAGCCAGTCTCGTGTATGGGCAAAACCTTTGGATTCGGAAACTGATATGAAAGCAGCAATTGATGCGATCAGCAAGGTATTCGGTATTGTATCTGTTAGCCCTGTCAGAAGCTTCAGAGGCGAAATTGATCAAATTTCGCTGCAGGCTATCAGATATGTTGAGCAGCTTCTTGCTGATGGCCGCAAGCGCAGCTTCAAGGTAGAGAGCAGGCGGGGAGATAAAAATTTCCCGCTCAAATCACCTGAGATCAGCAGAGAGGTTGGCGCAGCTCTGCTGCAGGCCTATCCTGACCAGCTGACAGTTGATGTCAATAAACCTGATTTTGTTTTCTATGTAGAAGTTAGGGATAGCAATTATATTTATCATACAGTTATCAAGGCGCAAAAGGGTCTGCCTGTTGGTATGGGAGGAAGAGGGATGCTGCTGCTTTCGGGTGGTATCGATAGTCCGGTGGCGGGTTACATGATGGCATCACGTGGCATGCAGATAGAAGCGATTTATTTCCACGCCTTTCCTTTTACCAGTAATCAGGCAAAAGAGAAGGTTATTGAACTTGCGCGTCTCCTGACACCTTATGCCGGTCGTATCA
>CAZHQX010000035.1:0-2973 GCA_964534195.1 uncultured Oscillospiraceae bacterium | reverse complement strand
AAAGAGAAGGTTATTGAACTTGCGCGTCTCCTGACACCTTATGCCGGTCGTATCAGGCTGCATATCGTAAACTTCACGGATATTCAGCTTAATATACGAGATGACAGCCCGACTGATATGATAACAATTGTAATGAGACGAATCATGATGAGGATCGCGGAACGTTTGGCGGTCAGTCGTGGATGCAAGGCGCTGATAACCGGTGAGAGCCTTGGTCAAGTAGCAAGTCAGACCTTGGAAGCTCTTGTGACAACAGATTCAGTCGTCACATGTCCGGTCTTCCGTCCTCTGATTGGTCTTGACAAAGATGACACTGTTCAGATCGCCAGAAAAATCGGTACTTTTGAAACGTCTATTTTACCTTATGAGGATTGCTGTACCGTTTTTGTTGCCAAACATCCTAAAACACATCCTTCGCTTGAGCATGCTGATGAAGCAGAGGCGAATCTGAATATTGAGGCTCTGGTCGAGCAAGGTCTTAATGATATCGAGGTGATCGATCTGTGAAAACAGGCAAGCTGACACCACAGGAGCTTAACGAGATAGTTTTCAATAGACTGCCGCCATTGGGACCAGGTATTGTTTGCGGACCAGGTAATGGATTGGACTGTGCGGCTGTTGATTGCCCTCCAGGGAGCCGCCTGGTCATGTCAAGTGACCCTATTACCGGCGCAGGTAAGGATATAGGCAGATTGGCAGTACATGTGTCCTGCAATGATCTTGCAGCCTTCGGTGTTAAGCCTGAGGCGATCATGCTGGTCATCATCGCGCCAGTTTCAGCTGAAAAAAATCAGCTTGTTGAAATTATGGATCAGGTGGCATCTGCCTGTGTTGAGCTAGGTACATCCATTGCCGGTGGGCATACTGAGATCAGTGACGCAGTAAACAGATTTATCTTGACCGCGACTGCTGTTGGTTTTGCCAGCGGTGAATTGATCAAATCCAATGGGGCCAGACCAGGCGATAGCCTTATAATGACGAAAACAGCAGGTCTCGAAGGTACGGCCATAATAGCTGGAGATTTTCCTGACAGAGTATCAGGCTGCCTGAGCTCAGACGAATTAGAAGTTGCTAAGTCAATGATCGATCAGATCAGTGTTGTTCCTGAGGGGCTTTGCGGCAGTAAAACCGGTGTTCATGCAATGCATGATGTTACAGAAGGCGGTGTCATGGGTGCGGCCTGGGAAATGGCAGAGGCTGCCGCCTTAGGCGTTGAAATTGAAAGATCCTCGATACTGGTTGATGATTTGACTCTAAGAGTTTGTGATCATTTAGACATAGACCCATATAGACTTATCAGCAGCGGATCTATGCTTATGGCGACTGATAAGCCGGATCTACTACTCGCTGCTCTGGCTTCTGAGGGAATAGCAGCAGCTAAGATCGGCCGCTTCACAAATGCTGGTGCGAAGGTAGTTATAGTAAACGGCACTGCAGATGTTTTGAAACAGCCAGATAGAGATGAGCTTTACAAATTGATCTAATAATGTAGAATAGTTTTGATATACATATAAATGGTTACAAGCCAGGAGGTTAATCGAATGACATATTCCAAGCTCTCACAAACTGATCCTCAGATTTATGAGGCAATACTGAAGGAAACAAATCGTCAGCGTTCCAAGATCGAGCTGATAGCTTCTGAAAACTTCGTAAGCGAAGCAGTTCTTGAAGCATGTGGCTCACCGTTGACCAATAAATACGCTGAGGGATATCCCGGCAAACGCTATTATGGCGGCTGTGAATATGTTGATATAGCTGAGAATCTGGCGATTGATAGGGCGAAGCAGCTTTTTGGTGCTGAGCATGTTAATGTTCAGCCGCATTCAGGTGCGCAAGCTAATACTGCAGTGTATTTTGCCATGCTGGAGCCGGGAGATACGATCCTTGGTATGGATCTGGCTCATGGTGGTCATCTTACCCATGGTATGGCAAAAAATGTTTCTGGTAAAACTTATAAGGCAGAGAGCTATCAGGTCGATCCTGAGACATCTCTAATTGATTATGAGGCCTTGAGAGCTAAGGCTATTGAGGTTAAGCCCAAAATGATAGTTGCCGGTGCCAGCGCATATCCAAGAGTAATAGATTTCGCGAAATTCCGTGAAATAGCTGATGAGGTCGGAGCTTTGTTATTTGTTGACATGGCTCATATTGCAGGCCTTGTTGCCGCAGGGCTGCACCCAAGCCCGATTCCATATGCTGATTTCGTTACTACTACTACACATAAAACCTTGCGTGGTCCTCGCGGCGGCATGATCATGTGCAAGGAACAGTACGCAAAAGCAATAAATTCAGCGGTATTCCCTGGACAGCAGGGAGGACCCCTGATGCATATTATAGCAGCCAAAGCAGTTGCCTTCCTCGAGGCGCTTAAGCCTGATTTTAAACAGTATCAGCAGAATATCCTTGATAATGCCCAGGCTCTGGCATCAGGTCTGATGAAGCGTGGAGTCAAGCTGGTTTCAGGTGGGACAGATAATCATCTTATGCTTGTTGACCTCAGAGGTACAGGCGTAAGCGGCAAGGAGCTGCAATATCGTCTTGATGAAGTTAATATTACCTGCAATAAAAATGGCATCCCCTACGATCCCGAGAAGCCAACCATAACAAGTGGTGTGCGTCTTGGCACACCTGCTGTTACCAGCAGAGGTATGACAACAGCGGATATGGATGAGATCGCTGACCTGATCAACTTGACTTTGACCGATTATGAAGGCTCAAAAGCTGATATAATCAAGCGTGTAGACGCGATAACTTCAAAATACAACCTTTATCCGGAGTACTGATTATTTATGAAAGAAGCCCCTTCAGAACCTGGTCCTGCGATTATTGACCGGCAGCCGCTGGCTTATCGCATGGCGCCCGTAAATCTAGACGAGTATGTAGGCCAGGAGCATATACTAGCTAAGGGAAAAATGCTTAGAAGGATGATCGAAGCTGATAGACTCAGCTCGATCATCCTTTTTGGCCCTCCGG
>CAZHQX010000034.1:2391-14768 GCA_964534195.1 uncultured Oscillospiraceae bacterium | reverse complement strand
CAAAATAACACCAACAGTGTTAATGAAGCACTTAATAGCAACATAAATGATCAGAGCAATTTGAATCAGAATGATCGTAATGACAACAGAGCCGGTTGGAGCAGGGGTGATGATAATTATCACCAGGCAGGTCGGTATCAAGGCTCTGCGGTGTATCCACAGGGTAGATATCAGAGCGTAAATGGCAGAGCTCCTGGTTCCGGCTCACAGTATATGCAGGATCAGAACAATGCTCAGAATTATAACTATGGCCAGCCTTATCAACCTGCCAGGCAACAAGGCGGCAACGGCGTGAAAATTGCCGGATTCATCGCACTTATACTTGCCGTAACAGTACTGATGTCGTCTTTGACCGGGATAACTGTTTACAACTATATGAAAGACCGAGGTTCAGTTCCTGTACTAAGTACATCAACACAGCCGGTTGAAACTACTGCCGATCAAGCTGGCGAAAACGATGGTCAGAATGATCAAATAGAAGGTACTGACAGACATTTCAGCATAGAGGATGCGGCTACAAGGCAGGATGATGGACGTCAAGCACTATCTACGATGGAGATAGCCGCGATGGGCCGGCCGGCCGTGGTAGCGATTTCTACTGAGACGACGATGACTGATATGTTTGGGAATACAGGACCGGTTGAAGCAGCTGGTTCGGGCTTCATCATTACAGAAGATGGTTATATCGTTACCAATTATCATGTGGTCAAGGGTGCTGAAACTATTACCGTTACTATGGAGAGCGGCGAGGTTTCCAAGGCGGTTCTTGTTGGTTCTGACGAATCGAATGATATCGCAGTATTGAAGGTTGATGGGGACAATCTGCCGACGGTCGTTCTGGGTGAGTCAGAGGATCTGCAGATCGGCGAGCTGGCAGTTGCTATCGGTAATCCGCTTGGCAGATTGAGCGGCACGGTAACTGCGGGTATTATAAGCGCACTTGATAGATCTATTAATATTGATGGTCAGACGCTTAGCCTGCTGCAGACTGATGCTGCGATCAATAGCGGTAATTCCGGTGGTGCTCTCTTCAATTCCTACGGTGAGGTAATTGGCATAAATACGGCTAAGAACGCTGGCACAGGCGTTGAGGGTCTGGGGTTCGCCATTCCGATCGATAACGCTAAGCCGATCGTTGAGAGTCTGATTCGCTATGGCTATGTCAGAGGCAGAACAAAAATCGGTATAAATACCAGAGATGTTACAGCTCAAATGGCTATGTATTATCAGCTGCCGGAGGGCGTATATGTTGTTGAGATAGATAATGACGGGCCTGCTTATGCTGCAGGAGTAAGACAAGGCGACATCATAGTAGCTGTCGACGGTGAAGAAATCAAGACAGCTGCCGAGCTTCTTAAGAAGAGAAACGCGAAGGAGCCAGGCGATGTCTTGGAGGTCACAGTAGTAAGAAATAATGAGCAAATGGATTTTGATATCATTCTGATAGAGGATATCCCGGCAGATGCCAACATAGTGCCAGAATGATCATATTTGGATAGTATCTTTATATTTATTTTTGAGATAGGTCAATATCATTAAGTGCTACCATAGCTCTTTCTAACAGCCACAGCAGCTCTCCTGTTGTGGCTGTTTTGTTATCTATGGTATTATGGCTTATAAACTGGTCGCGCAATGATCAGATCATCAGGGGGACTTCAAATGACCGGACGAAACTGGTTCAGACGAGATGTGATAATTCCACTGTTGTTTCTAGGCGGATTTGGCTATGGACTCTATTTTGTCTGGCAAAAAATAGCAGAGCAGCCTGATTTGGCTGACAACCGTTTTTTAAATTATTTGCTGTTAGCTTGTTTGATAATATACATTTTATTGGCTCTTGTAACTCTTCGTCATGCAGCAGCCTCATATTCGCTTGAGCGTTTTAATCCCGGTAATCCGCAAAGTCTCAATAGATTAATGAAAATGAGACGATTTGGGCTAAGCCATGGTATTGCGTCAAGAATGCGTAATTGGGCAGCGCCGGTTGATGAGATTGGCCAATGGCTTGTTTCCAAGGATTTCAAGCCGGCTGCCAGAACCCCTAATGGCAGGGTATTTGAGAAGAACCGGTTATTTAGTATTCCGGGCAGGCCGAGACCTTGCGACAGAATATTTTTACTGGAGCATGATTTATTGAATGTTCTTGTAGTTGATCAGCTTCTTCGGGATTGCATCAAATATGTAAGACAAAGATCTGATGCACCATCTCCCCGCAATCTTCTTATATTGGTCATGAATCGTGATGACAAAATCGAAGCGGCATCAGCTGCTGCAGGTGTAGTTAATTTTCTAGGGAAATTTGATGGAGGAACCTTAGGTGCAATGCTGCTCGACTTAAAACATGGGCGATTATATTATCCGATCGATCGGTCGCTTCAGCCCAGAGGCCACAGAAGATTCCAAGATCTAATGCGCTTGCGACTGCTGAGCTATCTATCCAAGAGTCCTCAGCAGGTAAGAAAACCAGATCAGGCACCGGTAGTCAGCCAATCAACTGTCAGAAGCTTCAAGCCAATGGCTGACAGCTCAGATCATCCTGACAAGACAAATTTGGAATGAGTTTACAGATGATTTGCTTAAGCAAATTACTCCCTGCGGGCTGTTCTTTGAAAACGTTTGCAAATATTTTCTAGAAAAATACAATTTGTGTTACTTCGTCACAGAAAGCGTGTTCTGATAGATGATAGAATCCTATCGTTGATTAAACAGAATTCGTTAGTTTTGAGTATTCAGTAATCATTACTGTAAACGTGAAGGAGTATTCTATGAAAGTATTAATTGTAGGCGGAGTAGCAGGCGGAGCTTCAGCGGCAGCCAGATTACGTAGATTAGACGAGAAGTCCGAGATAATCCTCTTTGAAAAGGGTGAATATATATCATATGCTAATTGCGGTTTGCCATATTATATCGGTGATGTGATTCAAGATAAGGATAAGCTGCTGGTACAAACACCTGAGGCTATGAGCTCGAGATTTAATCTTGATATTCGCATTAACAGTGAAGTTATTTCAATCGATCGTGAGAAGCATTTGGTAACCGTGCTTGATCACAAAAGCGGTAATGAGTATTCAGAGAACTATGATAAGCTGATCCTTTCTCCTGGCGCTGAGCCTAAGAGACCACCGCTGGAGGGGCTTGATCTTCCAGAAATTTTTACACTGAGAAATATCCCTGACACATATAAGATCAGAGAATTTGTCGATAATAATTCTCCCCGTTCGGCCGTTGTAATCGGCGGTGGCTTCATTGGTGTAGAGATGGCAGAAAACCTGATGGATAGAGGCATAGAGGTTACGCTGGTAGAGTTTACCGATCAGGTGGTAGCTTCGATGGACCCCGACATGGCAGCTTTTCTGCATCAACACTTGAGAATAAAAGGATTGAACCTGCTCTTTAGAACTGGTGCTGCTGGTTTTCACCGCATCGGTGAAAAGGGTGTCAGCGTTCGTCTGAATAACGGACAGAGCATTGATACAGATATGGTTGTTTTCTCGATCGGTGTAGCTCCTGACAGCAGACTGGCAAAAGCCGCTGGACTTGAGCTTGGTATCAATAACAGTATTAAGGTTGACGAGTATTTATACACCTCTGATCCCGACATTCTGGCAGTAGGCGATGCAATAGAGATAAAGAATTTTGTAACTGGCGAGCCGGGACTGATACCTCTTGCCGGGCCTGCGAACAAGCAGGGCAGAATCGCTGCTGAAAATGTTTATGGCCGTAAAACTGTTTTTGAAGGTGTTCAGGGCAGTGCAGTACTTAAAGTATTTGATATGACTGCTGCTTCGACCGGGCTCAATGAGAAGCAGCTTAAGCGTGATGGTATCAGGTATGAGAAAACCTACATTCATCCACTCAATCATGCAGGCTACTACCCCGGTGCTACGCAAATGTCTCTGAAAATGCTCTACGATCCTCAGACGGCAAAAATTCTCGGTGCTCAAGCTGTCGGTGTTGATGGTGTGGAAAAGCGCATAGATGTACTGGCAACGGCTCAGCGTTTAGGTGCAACTGTTTATGATCTTGAGAAGCTTGAGTTGACATATGCTCCGCCATATTCATCTGCCAAGGATCCGGTCAACATGCTTGGTTTTACAGCGGCTAATACGATCAAGGGTGATGTTGGTGTCTTCCACTACCACGATATTAATGCTCTCGACCTGGACAGGGTAATGTTGGTTGACGTCAGGACTGAAGAGGAGTACGCGCTTGGCAGCATTCAAGGAGCTATCAATATACCACTCGATGACATCAGAGGAAGACTCTCAGAATTTGATAGCAACAAGAAAGTATATCTGTTCTGTCAGGTAGGTTTGCGAGGATATCTGGCAGCAAGAGTTCTTAAGCTAAACGGATTTGAGAAGGTTTATAATCTGAGCGGCGGCTACAAGCTCTATCATACGATCGTTCTGGATGAGAATTCAGAAATTCCTTTTGATTGCTTCGGAGAAGCAGTTGCTGATGACGGCGAAGGCGAAAAGCTTGCTGTTTGCACTACCGAAGATATTTCAGAAACGGAGCCTGCAAATATAGTAACTATAGATGCAACCGGATTACAGTGTCCTGGACCGATCATGAAGCTGGCAGAAGGTATCAAGTCGATCGGAGCGGGCGATAGGCTGCTGCTGAACGCGACAGACCCGGGATTCGCTTCTGATGTTGGTGTATGGTGTGAGCGGACAGGCCACAGGCTTGAAAGCATGGAGCAATCAGCCGGTGTTATCAAAGTATCGATCAGAAAAGCAGGAGCAAAGGCAAGCACTGCGGCCGGCAGACAATCAGCTGGTAATGATAAGTCTATAGTAGTTTTCAGCGGGGATCTGGACAAAGCGATCGCGGCCATGATCATCGCGAATGGCGCAGCCTCAATGGGACGCAAGGTAACTCTTTTCTTCACATTCTGGGGATTAAATATACTCCGCAAGAACGAGAAGGTAAATGTGCGTAAGAGCTTCATTGAGAAAATGTTTGGTTCAATGATGCCGCGCGGCACCTCTCGCCTGGGCTTGTCAAGAATGAATATGGCAGGTATGGGCGCTAAAATGATAAAAGACATTATGAACAAGAAAAATGTCTCTTCACTGGAAGAGTTGATCAAATCCGGTATGGAGCAAGGCATTAGAATGGTAGCATGTCAAATGTCAATGGATCTGATGGGCATACATGCAGAAGAACTGATCGATGGTGTTGAAATCGGTGGTGTCGCAACCTTCCTCGGCTCGGCTGAAGAATCAGACACAAACTTGTTTATTTGATCAAGGATCAACATTTTTCAGCATCAGCAATTTTTATGGATTCAGTGGCTTCTGATGACAGGCTAGTTAGATAACGTTGTTCGAAATCTCTGACACATAAAGGTTTTGAGAAATAGTAGCCTTGAATTTCGTCGCAGTCCAGCTCGCGTAGTTTATGCAGCTGGGCTGCTTCTTCTACGCCTTCAGCAATAGTTCTAAGCTTGAGAGCTCTTGACATCGCGATAATTGCGGCCACAATTTCCAGATCGTCTTCTCCAGTGGCTATACCATCGATCAATGGCTTGGCTATCTTGACCCGATGAATACGAAACCGCTTAAGGTAGCTTAGTGATGAATATCCTGTGCCAAAATCATCTATTGAGATTGAACAACCTGCTTCATTTATACTCTCGAAGATATCGACAAGCCGCTCTTCGCGGTTCACTGCGCTGTTTTCCGTTATTTCAAGATCAATTTGGTTTGGTGCAGCTCCAGTTGTTTTCAGCAGCCTGTTCAGATTTTTCAGAAAACCATCCTGGTCCAGTTGGATTGGAGAAATATTTATACTAACTGTCATATCTGATCCGAATTGATCATGCCAGTACTTAATTTGCCTCATAGCCTGCAGCATGACCCAATTACCGATCTTGACGATTTCTCCAATGCTCTCAGCGATAGGTATAAACTCTGCTGGTGATATGTTCCCCAGTTTAGGGTTATGCCAGCGTAATAATGCTTCTGCTCCGATCAGCGATCCATCAGCGGTTTTCACATGAGGCTGATAATGAAGCTCAAATTCTTTATCATAATCAGCACTTCGCAGCTGGATCGCTATTTCGTTTTTGCGATGGATCAGGTATTTTGGTATATCGTGGAAGAAAATGTAGCTGCCTTGAGCTTGTTCCTTGGCATAGTAAATTGACAAATCAGCATTCTTCAACAGTTCGATACGATCATTGCCGTCCTGAGGATAAATAGTAATACCTATGCTTAGGCTTGTGTTGAAAACATAACCGCCAGTATAAATTGGCTTGCGGAAGCTGGAAATTAATCGTTTTGCCAGATTTTCAGTAAATGAAAAATCGTGGTCTACGCAAAAAGACATGACAAATTCATCACCACTGAGTCGAGCTAGAAGACCCTCACTTGGCAGGTTCTCCTTGAGTCTGAGTGATACAGCCTGCAGCAGCATATCACCGGCTTCGTGCCCATAGATGTCATTTACTGACCGGAAATTATCGATATCTATATAAAAAAGTACTATCTGATGGTCATGAAGGCCTGCATTGATCTGCTTGATTGAGTTATCCAGCTCAGAGATAAAATGCCTTCTGTTATCAAGACTGGTTACGCTGTCTTCGCGGGCAATTCTATGCAGCTCCTGATTACTATTGATCAACTCAGCTGTTTTCTCAACGACTGATTGTTCAAGTTGGCGCCTGTAATTATCTTCTGCCAGCTTGACAGCTTCCTGTCTGCTCCGGTTCAGCAGGATCGTGCTGATAAATTGGTGAATCAGGATGACGCTGAAGAGTATCAGAATAATCTCCAAATCAAAACCAATCAGGAACATCAGTGCCAGAGGAATGAGCAACAAGAAAAGCACTTTGCGGTTTGTTTTCAGGTTTTCGACAGTGCTGTTAGGAGGAAGAGCTTGGATCCTCTGTTTGGACGCGATGCTGATGCCTAATGTTATAAGGACTACATAAACCATGTACATCACATCAATCAAGGTGTTAGGAATATATAAGTTTTCGAACAAAGTATAGCCGTAGAAGAGATCTGTAACTGAATAAACTAGAACAGCTGCAGCAATTAAATGGCCAGGAATTGGCGCTTTTCGAACTCTTATTGACAGCAGCCATATGAAAATACAGGTAATAACTATGGCGTCACTGATAATGTATATCGAGGTGCTGACGATAACAGGATCCAAGAGATCGATCGATGGTTCTATAGCTCTGAAAAACAGGACCCAGACAACACCAACGCTGATGATTGCTGTGACCGAAGCATCAAGCAGCAAAATTAAGAAATTCCAGCGTCTTCTCTGATTAACAAGAAAAACGACCGCGGCGATCGCCATTAGAATATTAGGTGCAGTGTATAAGTATAGAAACAGGTCCATATCTTCAGGATTTCCCGCAAATACTATCGCGAAAACGGCCCAGAGAATATCGACCAAAGCCCACCACAATATGCTTATAGATAGTATAAGCCAGGCTCTGCGATACTTAATAAACCAGCCATCTACTAATTCGCTGTTCCTTGAATTAGTAACTAGCGACTGAAATATGATAGTAAATGAAGCTAATAAAATCGAAGCTGTCAAAATATCTGCTGCAATTTCCAGCTGAACCAGCACTGTGAAGCAGTAAGCTATAAACAGCGCAAATAGTAAATATAGCTGTCTGCTTATCTTCGTTTTTTCCATAAAGATCCCCGCGATCGGTAAATATCTAACAAGTTTATTGAAACTATTATAACGCTTTTCTTAGTGGATAGAGCATTGAAATTTCGCCTGTGCTATAATTTCAATAACATTTTATTACGAGAGGTTGAGCATGGCTGAAAAAGGTAAAATAGTACTTATAGGGATGCCTGGAAGCGGTAAGAGCACCGCTGGGCTATTGCTTGCCAGAAGCATATGCTATGACTTCTTAGATACAGATCTGCTAATACAAAAGCGAGAGGGCTCGACACTTCAGAAAATCATCGAGAAGCAGGGAATGAGTGGTTTCATAAAGCTTGAAGAGGACGCTCTCCTCAGCCTGCCTAATGATGCCATTCCTACGGTCATCGCGACAGGTGGCAGCGCTGTTTTGTCCGAATTGGCTATGAGTCATCTAAAATCGTTAGGTCTTATAGTTTGGATAGACGTTCCGATAGATACCCTTAAGAGAAGACTCAGAAACATAAAGAGCAGGGGCATAGCCATGGAGCAGGGCCAGACGATCGATGACGTATGGCGGTTTCGCAAGCAATTTTACGAGAAGTACGCTGATTTACGCGTTGATACGACTGGCAGAAGGCTTGAAGAAACAGTGGAACTACTTATGAAAAAATTGGGAATAAACAGATGCGAATGCTAGAGGACTTCTACAGTCCGCAGAAATATTCCCTGCCCGGCCAGCCTGTTCAGGTCAGGGTTAAGGGCAATACGATATTCATAGATGCCAGCTTCCGCTATAACAGAGTAGCACTGAGGCCATGGATCATTGATGGAATGAGCCAGGCTGATCTGATAGAAGCTGGAATCATCAGAAAATGGTCAGGAGAATATAAACTCAGGTCTAAAAGATATAAGGGATATATTAAAGCGAGAGTTGTCGTAAATATCAGAAGAGAATTAGTGCCCGATAGTATTTGTGATATTCTGCCATATCCGCTAAACAGACATCGCCAGAGGGCAGTGCTGATAAAAATCAGATCCATGTTGTTTATGCCGGCGCATGTCATAAGTCCATGGTACAGACGACTATGGGGTGTTTTTAAAACCGGACAATGGGAGAGTCTTGGTACTAATTGGAGCAGAAATGCCCCTGGCATCATGGTCATGCCGCCATGCCGTTCAGGATCGATACCCTGGTTTGAACGTATGGCAGCACATGAGGCTGGTCATATCTTCGGCCTCGGCGATGCTTACGGCGCTATTTACAGATACTATTATGCTGTACCGGGAACCACAAATTTCATGATGCATAGCAACAGACAAGTGCAGGCAAAAGAGATCACAATGCTTCTGGAAGCTCATATGGCCGGGAAAATGCAGTTTTTTCCCAAGAAGTGGAACAGAAAAACATTCGTTGATGGTTTCAAACGAGAAATTGATCAAAAAACAAGGGAGCTTGAGAGGCGGAAAAAACAGAGAGAGAAAACTGGCAAATCCAAGAATAAACCAAGCTCCCGAAGCGGTCAGAATAGATGAGCATCAACTGGTCTTATGGTACAATTGTGCTGAAATAAATTGTATATTCTGGAGGCTGGGATATTATGCATCTTTTGGCGATAGATCTAGGAACTACCTCGGTAAAAGCCGCTCTATTTAACGATAATACTGAGATAATTGCTTCGGCTCATGAACGGGCACATACAAAGGCCGAAGCAGGCGGAATCTCCGCTCAGGAGGCTGATGAGTGGCTGAGCATCACGATCAGAAATTGCAGCATGCTAAAAAACAAACAGCCTCAGGCATTTTCAGAGGTCGAAGCCATAGCGGTTACAGGGCATATGATGGGATGTCTGCCAGTTGATAGAAACGGACGGCCTCTGGCTGAGCATATGCTTCATTCCGATACAAGAGCCCGCGGAGAGGTCACTCAGATCCAAGACCTGATTGGCTCAGACTCGATCTACAAGCTGACCGGCAATATTTTGGCGGGAACCTCAGTGCTGGCAAAAATGATGTGGCTGAAAAATAATCATCCAGAGGTATATGAAGACACATATTGCTTTCTGAACTCGAAGGATTATATAACAGGTTTTTTGACAGGCCGCTTTAATATTTCTGATTATTCTGATGCCTCACATGCCGGCATCATTGATATCCATCAACGCATATATCCTGAGCAGCTTTATAATGCTCTTGGCTTAGACATCGGTAAAATGCCTGAGCTTAAGGCAGGCACAGACCAAATTGGCAATCTTACAGAGCAGGCTGCGAAACTGCTCGGTCTTAAGCCAGGTATACCAGTGATGGCAGGTGCCGGTGATGGTGCTTGTTCTGCCATAGGCGCAGGCGCCGGCTTGCCCGGGGATACCTATTGCTGCATGGGAACAACGGCCTGGATCGCCGCGATATCTGATCAGCCCGTACTTGATCATCTACAGAGGAGTTACAATATAATAACCGCTGACGCGAAATCTGTGGGTTCATATGGCACGATGCAGAATTGCGGACGTTCAACTGACTTCGCACAGAAGTTTTTCTCTGTTGATAAGATGCAGGATTTCGATAAGATGGCAGCTAGCGCCCCGGCGGGATCTGATGATCTCATATTTCTGCCATATATTGATGGGGAAAGAGCACCGATTTTCAATCCGGACACACAGGGTGTATTTTTCGGTCTTAGCTCGCGTCATAGCAGAGAGCATGGCCTGCGTGCTGTGCTCGAGGGCGTAGCTTACGCCATCAAGCACAATGCTGATGTGCATCGCGAAAACGGTCTTAAGGTAGATAAGGTGAGTCTGATAGGTGGCGGAGGACGAAGCGAAATCTGGCGCCAGATACTGGCCAGCGCGATTCCTGCAGATATCGTCAGAGTGGACGTTCCCTCCGAGGATGCTACGACTCTGGGTGCCGCGATCGTCGCGGGAACTGGTATCGGACTGTTCAGCAGTATTCAGGACGGTATGTCCAGAATCAAGGAAATTGAAAAAACAGCTCCGATACCTGAATGGAAAAACAAGTATACAGAGCTGTTCGAAATATACAAGGGTCTTTATCCTGCGCTGATTGATTCATATGCCAGACTATCTGACCGCAAAAAGTAGCTGGCCTGGATATCAGTTCTTATCAGACTGTCTTCGCTGTCTGGAAATAACAAGAGCGACAGCCAGAAACGCTGTGGCAAAAGCAATCTGAACAAGCAGCGAATTAGAATAATTTCGCAGCTCTGTCGATCCGTCAGCCGGCATATGCTGAATCATTCTAACAGCCCGTATATACCAATAAGTCGGCGTGAAGCTGGCCGCTGCCAGGACACTATCACCAAGCATTTCCTGCGGAACGAAAACACCACTGATGAAGCAGGTGCCCAGAGCAACAACATTGGCAGCAACCTGCTGTGTTGATCTGCTATGAATAAACTGACTCAGCAGGAAGCTTAGTATCATCATTGTCACCGCGAAAACGATCGTATTAACAACCAGCAGCAGCCAACGTTTCAAATCAGCGAAATCCTGGTAAAAGGCGAGGCTGGCCAGGCTGAGTATAATAGCAGCGATGACTGCGAAGAAGAAATTGCCAAGAACCAGCTGTAGATTATAGTTGGATATTTTTACAGGTGAGCTTAAGTTGCGCAGACGAATATCTCTATGCAGGAATGCCATCATTATAGATGAGACGCCAAGTATCATAACAGCAGTAAGTGAATAGGCCAGGAATATGTAGTAATAGATCATAGAACTGAAGCCGTTGCCAACATCCTGTGAACTGACAGTAACTTCAGCCTCAAGAGCCAGATCACTTCTGATATCAGAAATAGTCTGTTTCATTTCTCTGTCTGGAGAAGCAGCGATATATCTTGAAGCAGCGTCCAGATAACGTGTTACAAGCTGATCTGAGTAGGCACCCTGATAAGAATCAGGCAGAGTTGTCCTGATCAGCTTAATACTGTCACTACCTGTAATGAAGCTTTCGCTGAAACCGGCCGGTATTCTCAAGATATAAACAACATCGCGGAAAAACAGCGCGTCCTGGATACTTTCATTATCGTCCTTAAGATCCACCTTAACGGCAGAGGAATACAGATATTCCTCTAGACCATCTGAAATCGGCTGGCCGCTATCTTTATTTATAATTGCCATACGTGGTCTTGAAGCCGTGAAATCCTCGGCTTCTGCCTGCTGATTAAAAAGTGTAACCATCATGACAAAGGCTATAAACACGCCTAGAAAAATCATCATCGCTGGCAGATTATGACGGATTATTTTTATACATGCCTTAAATACTTGCATAGCGCTGCCTCCTCATTATCATTACTATAGCTGCACCAATAACAAGCTGTAGTATCAGCATAGCTGCTAAGTTCTGCCAGTAACGCTGTAAGGTCTCATAATAGTAGAGGCTATAGAAAGCATCACTGATCAGATTGGCTGGGTTGATCCAACGCAAAAGTGGAAAGCTCTTATTAACTATATATTTCATATCGGCTATCATAAGCCCGGAGAAAAAGCTCATTAACATTGAGAAGCCGATCAATATAGCTGTCTTAACACCTTCACCATGATTACCGACAACACATATAAGTGCGCCGATGCTGACTCCCAATGAGCTGCCGATCAAGCTTGCAAGGAGAATATAGCCAATCTGATCACCAAAATTCACACCAATGATTTGCGTTAAATAAAGAAGCAGAACCAGAATTGAAGCGAAGTGTATCAGGAAGGCCGCGCTCATCGCATAGATGAACTGTCTTAGCT
>CAZHQX010000034.1:0-2291 GCA_964534195.1 uncultured Oscillospiraceae bacterium | reverse complement strand
GAAGCGAAGTGTATCAGGAAGGCCGCGCTCATCGCATAGATGAACTGTCTTAGCTTACTAACTGGAGAAACACAAATTCTCGCTCCCTGTGCGGAGAGGTTGGCTTTTGCCGCTGTGACCTCGCGAAAGCCCCAGAAGCCACCATAGAGACAGGCCATCGCTATCAGCGCGTAATAGTAGACGAAGGTATTATCCGGAGCTGAGCTGCTGGCGGGCTTATCCACAACCAGGTTTGAAGTGTCCGGCATCAATGAACGCACATCAGTTCCCGGATCCTCCTGCATAAGTCTTGCGATCGTTGAGCTGGTCTGCATATACTCATCAGCGAAAACCTTAAGCATTGACTGACGCAGTCCTGAATATCTGATGACTACCTCCAGAGTTGAGCCGGGGATGATATAGCCAACGATCTCATCAGTCTGCAGCAGCGACTCAGCCTCTTCGGCTGGCAGCGTCTGAGTTGAGAAGAGCGCGTTTTCACCTTCAGATAATTGCTCGATGACCTCCTGAAACATCATATCCTGCTCCCATGCGTCGTTCTCAACGACCGCGATCTCAACCTGATTAAATACCTCATCAGCGTTCAGATCGGCAAAAGCAAAGCTGAAGAGCGTTGCTAATATGATCGGGAAGAGGAAGGCCCAGAACAGAGTCTGTTTATCCCTTAAGCCGCTGAGAAGCCTGTAATAGAAGATATGTCGAAACATCCTGATCACACTCCCTGCTGATCTCTAAGATGCTTGCCGGTCATCTCGAGAAAAACGTCATTTAGTGTAGGCAATTCGCAGAAGACTCTGCCATATGAGACATTATTCTGATTAAGCAGCTGAATTACAGCCGACAGGCTATGCCTGTTCTGCTCAGATCTTGCCTGAATCGAAGCTCCGTTATGTGTGGCTGATAGGATCGAGGGCAATGTGCTGATCCTATCGGTAGTGGTGACTATATCGGCAATTGCCGTATCAAGCAGCTCTATCGTAATTTTCTCGCCAGTCCTGATCATGCTCTTAAGCTCAGCTGAAGTACCCGATGCGATCACCTTGCCTTTGTCCATGATGGCAACTCTTGAGCAGATCTGTTCGACCTCTTCCATGTAATGTGATGTATAAATAATTGTCGCGCCTTGCCTGTTAAGCTCAACTATGCCCTCAAGAATTTTATTTCTGCTCTGCGGATCGACCGCGACCGTTGGTTCGTCAAGGATGATCAGCTTGGGCTTGTGCGCGATGCCGCAGGCGATGTTTAGTCTTCTCAGTAAGCCGCCGCTTAGCTTCTTGGGATAGAATTTGCGGAAATCCTCAAGACCGACGAAGCTTATCGCTTCCTCGACCAGTGCACGGCGTTCTGCTTTGTCGCTGATATATAGACCACAGAAATAGTCAATATTCTCATAGACTGTTAACTCCTCATAGACCGCCACATTCTGCATTATAATGCCGATATCTCTCTTGATATCATAGGAATCCGGCCTCATCTCTTTGCCGAACAGTTCAATACTGCCCTTGCTGAATTTGAGCAGCGCCAGCATACAAAGGATCGCTGTTGTTTTGCCGGATCCGTTTGGTCCGAGCAGACCGAATATCTCACCCTTTTTGACCTCGAGCTCAAAATGATCAAGTGCCAGCAGATCGCCATATCGCTTAACAAGATTTTCTATTTTTACTACCATTTGCCATGCCTCCCAAATAATTATTTCCTGTCTATATCATGCAGCATTATTCATCCTGGCAAAAGTGATGCTGCTCCCAAGTGATAGTTACAAATGTCATTGCTTGTCCGTGACCTTTTGCTGCTGTATTATCAACTACAGGAGGATTGAGCTAATGAGTATATTGCCCGACAAATTGATTTTTCTCCTGATTTGCACTTCCTTTTATTTAAATACAGCTGTGGGACAATTCAGAGCAGTGCCTGTGATAATTACGATAATTATCAGCGCTGCCGGCAGCCTTCTTGAAAAAAATCACTGGAAAATAATTCTTGCGCTGATCTATATATTTGCGGCAGTCTTTTTCCCGGAGCTGCTGTTTTTTATACCTCTTATCTGCTTTGAGTTTTTTATGTCCGGTAAACCTCTTTTTGCAATCGCGGCCACTGTACCGGTCTTGTACCATTATGTTGATTTAGAAGCCGCGGTACCAGTTCAGCTGATGCTGTTGGTATTGCTTGCCTGGCTATTTGCCCGTCGGACTGAAAATTTGAGAAACTGGCGCGAGCAGGCGCTGCGTACGCGGGATGACGCTCATGAAACCAGCATGAGTTTTAAGCAGAAGCAGCATGATCTGATCGAA
>CAZHQX010000033.1:3342-14867 GCA_964534195.1 uncultured Oscillospiraceae bacterium | reverse complement strand
GGGGCATTGTAATGCTGAAGCTGACTTGCTCCATATTTGTTGTCCACTGGGGGCCGATGATATTGTAATATAGAAAATCAGTGGTCTCAGAGTGGTCCATGCCGATATCAAACCAATAGCCTACCGAATAAGAATGACGGCCTGAGAGATAAACATCCGGATCACCGATCCTTATTACCTGACTGCCATTTTCCGTGTAATTCTCGGTTTCGTAGCCCGGCACTTTGATCTTGCGGACTCTGGCTTTGTATCTGGTTTCATCTGCGCCTGGCAGACTGACATTCATCAGATAAGGCGTATGAACGAATATCCCTCGGCTGTCCATCAGGAAGTTCACATCAATGTTCTGATCGATCTCATAGACATGCTTATCTGTTACTTTGATATCAACATGCATATTTTCGATAACATAGCCACTGTCGGCCGCGGCTTGTACTTCTGTTGGAACGACCATGCTATCGAAGGCAAAAGGCAGGAGCAGAGCGGCGATCATAATGACCGCCAACGGTATTCTCCTGCGCTGTTTATTCTTGCCGCAACCTTTATTTTCCAAGTCAACCATAATTAGAATTGAACCTTTACGTTCTGTCTTTCCTGCTCGTTTTCGACTTCGAACATAGGGAATTTCTTGAAGCCAAACATACCGGCAATTATATTGCTGGGAAAAGACTCTGCCTTGATGTTGAAATCTCTAACACAGGCATTATAGTATTTTCTTGATTGAGCTATATCATTTTCTATCTCAGTCAGCTGGTTTTGCAGATTTAAGAAATTTGTATTAGCTTTCAGATCAGGGTATGCTTCTGCGACCGCAAAAAGTGAGCGCAGCGTTCCGGTCAAGGCGTTTTCGCCTGCGAGTCTCTGCTCTGGTGTCGATGCCTCACTGATCATGCTTCTGGCTTTTACGACCTGCGCAAGAGTTTCCTTCTCGTGAGCGGCATAGCCTTTTACAGTTTCAACTATATTCGGGATCAGGTCGAAACGCTTCTTGAGATAAACATCCATAGTTGAGAAAGATTCATCAACTACATTGCGCTTTCTGATGAAGCTGTTGTATGTTCCAGCGAGCCAGAAAAGCAGAAGAACTACGACGGCTGCTGCGATCAGAAGTCCGATCAGGCCGCCTGACAAGGCCAGGAAAATCGATGTCGTCATTTTCAATACCTCCGTTGTGTCTAAATGATTACTTGTCTAGTTTTTCAAAAACGGTTTAGATGCCGTTTTTCTAAAAATGTAATTCTAGCTTGAGAGCTATTTATATACATAATCGCTTTTTTAGCGAATATGGTCAAGGAAAAATGGTAGAATAATAAGAGAAAATTATGGTTTCAGAGCGATGATCATTGCAGCCATGGCTGAAGAGAGTGTAAATAGACTGATGAAGAAAAAACCTAATCTAAGAGGCAGCTCATTTTCCAGATGGAAGACTGCCAGAACGCTTGTAAAAATAAGGCGTCAGGTGCTTCCGTGGTCGCTAATTTTGCTTTGGCTGATAATTGTTGTTTTGCCTTTTCTGTTTTCAGAAAATGGACTTAAAATTCAGTCTGAGCCCATCAGCTGGCTGAATGAAAGCTGGAAGACCTCCACCGCTCAGACAGTGAGTCTGCCCATTGATCTGAATGTTGAGGCAAACACCCCGATAACAATTTCCAGATTACTGCCAGCAGATTTTGCCAGGGAACAGACAATTTGTCTGCGGTCTGCGCTCCAGAGCCTTGTGGTTAGACTTGATGGGCGGACAATTTACAATTACGATACTGCCGCCGGCAGTCAAGGCCGCAGGCCACCTACTACCGCCTGGCATATTCTTCGTTTGCCTGAGAATAGTGATAACAGTCTGCTTGAGCTTGAAATTACATCGCCCTACGAAAATAGGTCAGGCATGATCAATCCGGTTTTTTATGGCCGCAAGGCTGCGATTCTCAATTACCTGGTGAGTGAATATGGACTGGGACTATTGGTTGCTTTCTTGATTTTCCTGACTGGTGTGATCATGCTGTTAATAGCTGTGCTGCTGCGTGATATCAGAGACAACAGTCTGATTTACATCGGCTTCTTCGCTATTTTCACATCGATTTGGCTCTTTACTGAATCTCGTCTGCCGCAGTTTTTTATAGGCAATGCGTTTTTCCTTGGTGGTGCTGCTTTTCTGGCGCTTGCAGCTATACCCATTCCGCTTCTATTGTATATTCATGAAAATATCGCCGGGCACTGGAAGAAGGGATATCGTCTGCAGTGCTACTGGTTTCTTGGACTGATAGGTTTAAATTTGTTGTTGCAGCTTACGGGCATAGCTGATTTCTACGAGCTTGTATGGATCACTCATATTTCACAGTTGTTGACCGCTGTATTCATTGCGGTTTCGCTTACTTTTGAGTACAAGGTTTATAGTAATGCCGAGGTACTGCCCTTTGCTAAATCGATTTTTCTGATGCTCGCATTTTTCATTGCTGAATTGTTCAGCTTCTATTGGGGTGATTTCTATCTCACCTCGGCTTTTATCAGGATAGGCATAGTTCTATTTATAATTTCGCTGGGCGTGCATACTCTTAAGCGTTTGCGGGTGACTATAGACAACAGCCGTAAAGCAAGCATAATGGAAAAATTGGCTTATATCGATATTCTTACAGGCGCGTTAAATCGTACCGCTTATGATCGGGATCTTGCCGGAATCGATCCTGACAATGAGAAAATAGTAATTGCTATACTTGACGTCAATGGTCTTAAGATCATCAATGATCAATATGGCCATGCAGCGGGAGATGAAGCGATTTGTCTGGCTTATAAATGCATAGAGCAGGCCTTCTGCGAATATGGCAGCTGTTATCGAATCGGTGGAGATGAGTTCGCTTGTATAATTCAGGGGGAAAATGTCGATCTGTTTCCACAGCGTCTTGAGCTGTTCCGTCGACTGGTTGAGGAGACCGCGGCTGAAACAGAGTATAAATTTGGTGTGGCGATTGGTTTCGCGCACTCCGACAAGCAGAACTACAAGGATGTCAAGAGTTTCCTGTCGTATGCAGATGCTATGATGTATGCATGCAAGAGGAAACAGAAGAGTGAAATTGGAGAATTAAATTATGATGCAGAGTAATTCTGGTTCAGCCAGCGGCAAATGGGCTATCCTTGATATTGATCCTTATCTGAAGGACCATAGCAGTGATATCAATTTGAGAATGCAGCGTTATCAGTCAGTTCGAAGCTCAATACTAGATGGTTATGACAGCCTGAGTGATTTTGCGAATGGCTGGCAGTATTTCGGATTTCACAGAACCTCTGATGGCTGGGTCTATCGTGAGTGGGCACCTGCTGCAGAAGCTCTTTTTCTTCTTGGAGATTTCAATGATTGGAATCGCAGCTCACATCCCTTGACCAGACTGGATAATGGTGTTTGGGAGATCAAGCTGGTCGGAGAGAATGCTTTGCCTCATATGACCCGGGTAAAAGTCGCCGTCAGGAGCGGGGGCTTGACTCGTGATCGTATACCTCTCTATATCAATTATGTTGTACAGGACCCGCAGACTCATGATTTCAATGGACAGATTTGGGCGCCGGCTGAGGAGTTTCAGTGGACTGATCAAGCTTTCAGGATCCCTGCCGGTCAGGCACCGATAATCTATGAAACACATGTCGGAATGGCTCAGGAGCGTGAGGGCATAGGCACATGGGACGAGTTCACGGAAAACACCTTGCCGCGCATCAAGGCGCTCGGATACAATACAGTGCAGATAATGGCTGTTATGCAGCATCCATATTACGCGTCCTTCGGATATCATGTCTCGAGCTGTTTCGCTCCTTCATCCTGGTTTGGAGATCCGGATGGTCTTAAGCGATTGATCGACCGTGCGCATGCGCTTGGTCTAACTGTCCTGATGGATATGGTTCAGTCGCATGCTGTTAAAAATATATCCGAGGGCTTGAATGAATTTGATGGCACAGACTATCAATTTTTCCACAGCGGAGAACGTGGAAACCACAGTGCATGGGATTCCAAGCTGTTTAATTATGGCAAGCATGAGGT
Organism: uncultured Oscillospiraceae bacterium; assembly: GCA_964534195.1. Classification (GTDB taxonomy): domain Bacteria; phylum Bacillota; class Clostridia; order Saccharofermentanales; family UBA5734; genus JAAYFZ01. The sequence goes on along the minus strand of CAZHQX010000033.1, from coordinate 10,846 downwards.
AATTCATTTCTTGCTCTCATCACTAAAATATTGGCTGGATGAGTTTCATTTTGATGGCTTCCGCTTCGACGGAGTAACCTCAATGATCTACCTTGATCATGGCTTGGGGACGGCTTTTGACAGCTATGATAAGTATTTCAGTCTCAATACTGATATCGAAGCTATTACATATCTGCAGCTGGCAAATGAGCTGATTCATGAGCGCAGACCGGATGGTTTGTCGATCGCTGAGGATATGAGTGGTATGCCGGGCATGTGTCTGCCGATAGAGGCAGGTGGAATCGGCTTCGATTATAGATTAGCTATGGGTATGCCCGATTTCTGGGTCAAGACTGTGAAGAAGCGTGACGAGGACTGGGATATGTGGCAGCTCTGGCATGAGCTGACAACGACCAGGCCGGGGGAGAAGCGTATTGGCTATGCTGAATCGCATGATCAAGCCCTGGTTGGAGATAAAACTCTTATTTTCCGTATGGCGGACAAAGAGATGTATTGGTTCATGAATAAGGACAGCAGCAATATAGTCATCGACCGAGCGATCGCTCTGCATAAAATGATCAGACTTGCGACCATAAGCATGGGCAGTGATGGCTGGCTAAATTTCATGGGCAATGAGTTTGGACATCCGGAATGGATAGATTTCCCGCGCGAGGGCAATGGCTGGAGCTATAAGTATTGTAGGCGCCAATGGAGCCTGGCTGATAGCCCCTGTCTTCGTTACAGCGATCTTAACCGTTTCGATCAAGCAATGACTGAGCTGATGAGCAAGTATGAGGTGTTGAGTAGTGAACAGGCGCCGAAGCAGCTCTGGCTGGATCAGGATCAGAAGCTCTTGGCCTATTACAACAATGGCCTGGTGTTTCTGTTAAATTTCCACCCCTTCAAGTCTATAGATGGCTTCAGGTTGCCGCTGCATCTTAAGGGTCAGTGGCAGGTGGTTCTGGATAGCGATGAGGAACGCTTCGGAGGACAAAATAGAATATCTCACGAAATTGTCTATGATACTGTGTATCTGGATGAGCTTAGTGCTGATGGAATTGTAATTTACAGCCCTTGCCGGACTGCCTTGGTCCTCTCGCAACGATAGAACCAGAGCAATGTCGCTAACGTGATCAGTATTGTAAGACCGTCAGCTACAGGTGCCGCGGCCCATACACCATCCAGATGCCAGATTTTTGGCATAGTCAGCAGCAGCGGCAACAGAATCACAAACTGACGCAGTGAACCCAGCATTATGGCAATTCTGGACTGTGCGATCGACTGGAAGAATGCTGTCCCCATAAAAGCAATGCTCAAGGCCGGCAGCATGATAATGAACAGGCGCAAGCCACGAGCCGCCATTGCGATCGTTGCCGAGCCTGGTTCGAGGAACATGCTTACGAAGGTTTCAGCGAATATCATCAAGAGTGTGAAAACGACCGTTGAGAAGACTGAACCGATTATGATACCGATCCTGAGAGTTTTGTAGACTCTTTTCTTGTTTCCCGCGCCATGATTATAGCCGATGATCGGCTGCATACCCTGCGTTATACCTATAATGGGCATAACAAAAAATGTATAAAGACTGTTAACAGCACCCATAGAAGTTACGCCGGGTGTTCCACCGTAGCGAAGAAGCTCTCGATTGAAAAAGGTCATCGCAATACTGGTTCCGACTGTGGCAATGAAATTTGATAGACCGATCGATAATATTTTCGCTCCCATTTTTAAGTCAGGCTTGAAGTCAGATAACTTGACGCGAATGATGCTCTTGCCCCGCAGGTAATATTGCAGGTAGATCAGAAAACCGATGAACTGGCTGATGATGGTACCTAGAGCGGCGCCTTCAACACCCATGCCAAATTCAATTATCAGGATATAGTCGAGAATAATATTGCTGATTGCTGAGATCAGCATCACGGTCATTGACATATAGGGCTTGCCCTCGGTCCTGATGAAATTACCGAAGATGAAGGACATCATTTGAAATATGAAACCAGCCAGAATAATAGCCAGATAATCCTTAGCGTAATCATGAGTATCCGCTTCGCTGCCGAAAAAAATCAGCCAGTTGTCAAGATTGATAAAAAGTATAAACAGCAGCAGGCCTGTGATGATCAAGCTCAGGCTGATCGTATTGCCAAAAACGCGTCGTGCTTTTTTATGGTCTCTCTCGCCAAGACTTATCGATAGCAGTGAGGTACCACCGATTCCAGTTAAGCCGGAAAAAGCAAATATAATCATCATTACAGGGAATACAATAGTGAGTCCGGCTAAAGCGTTCTCCCCCTCGGCCCTGCCAATAAACACACGATCGACTACATTGTAGACAGCGTTAACCAGCATGGCGATAACCGCCGGTATCGAATATCCTGCCAGAAGTCTGCCAATTGGCCGTGTCCCTAATTCTTTTGTTTTGTCCATCATATCTCCGTTCAAGGCATATAAGCCTATAAGTACAAATTAGCAATTGAATAAAACTCTTAGCCACGCATTGATGTTTCTGGAACAATCGCTACGGACCTGCAATATTTCGCGCTATATGATGATACCAGAAAATCCCGTCAAATCAAGAACAAGCGAGGAATGGATCATGTCAAGAATTGATCTGGACGCATTGACATCGGCAATGGTCGAATACAACAGTAGAGATGCGGCAAGAATAAATCATCTTCTCAAGGTGACTTCTTTTGCCAGAATGATTACTGTTGGCGAAGGCTTGTCGCCAGAGCTGGTGGAAACTGTTGTTGCCGCGTCACTAACACATGATATAGGTATTAAGCTTAGTGAAGAAAAATATAACAGCAGCGCAGGCTATTATCAGCAGATCGAAGGGCCGCCGGAAGCTATGAAAATGCTGCAGGCTCTTGGCTGTGAGGAGGAGCTTGCGGAGCGGGTGTGCTGGCTGATTGCGCATCATCACGATTATGCATCTGTCAGCGAGATCGATCACCGCATTCTGGTAGAAGCCGACTTCCTCGTAAATGCTTTCGAGAGCGGGCTTGGTGAAGAAGCGATAGCCAGTGCCAAACAGAGGGTGTTTGAGACCGGCACAGGCAACAAGCTATTAGGTCTGCTCTATGGTATTTAGTCCAACAGATCAGGCTTGATTCAGCCAGGTGCGCAGCACCTTTACGACCAAGGCATGATCATCCTCTTGTGCCAGACCTGATACTGTAATTGTACCAACAACTCCAGTATTCTTGATCCTGATTGGAAAAGCGCCGCCATGAGCCGCGTATTCCAGTGAGCTGATCAGGTATTTTTCTTCCATTGTGCTGCCCGATTTTTCCAGCTTGCGTCCAACCATGAAGGAGCTGCTGTGGAAGCGGCCGACTGTTCTGTTTTTGCGAATGATCCATTGATCATTGTCAGGTGATGTTTCTGGCATCGCGGCGTGAAACAGGACCTGTCCCGCTCTGGTTATATCGATCACGATCGGCAGAGAATCCTTCTTAGCTGCGTCAACAAGTGCCAAACCAATTGAGATCGCGTCCTGATTGCTGAAGGTGTCGAACTGAAGCTCCTTCTCCTGTTGCTGCAGCTCTATTAATAGTTCATCGATGTTTTTCATAATAGAAGTCCTCCTACTGATTGTCTTGACTCAAAACTCGGTTATATTTATTTTTCTCAAATTTTTTATTTGCGTACATCTCATTTTCGGCTTGTTTGAACGCTTCCATGATATCAGTATTCAGATCTGAGATACAACTTATACCGAAGGAAATTGATATCTCTACCGGGCCATTTTGCTCAAGCGCGGCTGCCGTCCTGATTTTTCTTATAAATGCTTCGGCCTCGTCAGGCCTGGTTTCAGTCATGATGATCACGAACTCATCACCGCCTATTCGGCAGATCACATCAGAACCTGCGGAGTAATTCTGCATTATCTGAGCTGCTTTGACCAGCAGCTGATCGCCGGCCTGATGACCATGTTGATCATTGGTTGTTTTAAGATCGTTAACATCACCAACAATTACACAGAGTGGCGTTTTACCCTTTTCAGGCAAACTGCGGATCAAGCTCTCGAAGTAGCGGCGATTATATAATCCGGTAAGCACATCATGATTGCTTATATATTCGAGCTGCTCCTGCTTGTCCATCAGATCAGCGTTGATTCTAACCAGCTCATTAGTTTTCTTCCTGATAATTGCCTGCAGGATCAGTCCGAAAATAGCGACAATAGTCAGAATAGCTGCGGCAACGATCGGTATCAATTTGTATTGATCGAGCAAATGATCAATATTCAGCGGATCATATACGCCCAGCCAGCGGTCATAAATTTTCTGGTATGTACCATTTGCCTTAATGATCTGTAGACCACCGTTTAAAATAGCTGCCAGATCTTCGTTGTCCTTTGCCACTGCCATACAATAATCATTACTGAAAAAATCTATTTGCTGATCATCAACATTCTTAAGGTCTAAATTATCTATCTCATACAAAGCCGGCAACTTAAGCAGTCCGGCATAGTTACAGACACCTGATTCAACGAGATCAAGAGCTTCACGGACAGACGCTGTTTTTATCAGCTCCATGTCAAGTTCTAGATCTCGATTCAGTTCCGTGAGAATTTCTTCGACAATATCCGCGCTCTGCACAGCCACTCGCTGCCCTGCAAGTTCTTCTAACTTGCTGATTTCATAGTCACGTGCGGCAAAAATGGCACCGCTGGTCGTACTGTGTCTGGTCGTGAAATTATATAGCTCTGCCCTCTGATCTGAATAGAACATGCCCGCAATCGCATCAATTTCGCCGGACTCCAGCGCTTGTCTGGTCTTATCCCAGCTGTTCAGGCGGATAATTACATCATAGCCCATAGCAGCGCCGGCAGCTCTGGCCAACTCTACGTTAAAACCAGCTGGATTGCCGCTGCTATCTAGAAAGCTGTAGGGAGGATAGTAGTTGTCATCGCCCACAATAATAACCGGTTTGCTCTGATTTTTCTCTGAGAACCCTTTTAGAATATCTGAAACATCGTCCTCATTATTTATATTTTGAGTGTCGCTGGATTCTGACTCTGCTATTATGTATGGTACGCCAACCCAGATAAATATCGTGGTTATGATAAACGCTGTCAATATAGCTCTGAGAATCAATTTTCTGAACTTCATGCTGTTGGCTCCCGCGACTACCCGCTTATAGACGATGCTCTATCTTGACATTATATCACGATAGTGCGGTTTCCATAGTTCTGAAATCAATGGTAGAATGATTAGTAATTCAGGTCAGTCATGAACGTTCATACTAGGGTATACAACAGACACTGGACTGTGCCTGCAATAATATCGTGGAGGTCGATTATGACAAAGTATATTATGGTCCTGAACTGCGGCAGCTCCTCTGCCAAGTTCAATCTTTTTTCTTTGACTGAAAACAATAAGCTTGACCCTGTACTGCAAGGTTTGGCAGAAGAAATAGGCAATGCCGATAAGAGCGCGCTCAAGTGGAATTGCGGCAGCAGCAAGCAGCGTGCAGTCAAACCAATTCACGATCATCGCGAGGCTCTTCTAGGTATATTTGATCTGATGGTCGAGCTGGGCTTTGACCGGGATGATATATGTGCTGTTGGACATCGTGTGGTGCATGGTGGAGAAACCTACTCTGGCAGCGTCCGGATCGATCAGCATGTAATAGATGAGATTCGCCGACTGATTCCGATCGCTCCTCTTCATAATCCGCCTAATTTAACTGGTATCGAAGAGAGTATACGGTTGCTGCCGAACGTACCGCAGGTCGCGGTTTTTGATACGGCTTTTCATGGTACGCTGCCCGATTATGCGTACAGGTATGCTGTCCCTTCATGGTGGTATGAAGATCTCGGCGTGCGTAAATTCGGCTTCCATGGTACATCGCATATGTATGTGGCCAAACGGGCCGCGGCGCTGCTGGGCAAGCCTTCCTCGGAGTTCTGCGGCATCACAGCTCATCTTGGCAATGGCTGCAGCATTACAAAAATCGAGAATGGTCATTCTGTCGATACTAGTATGGGCTTCACGCCGCTTGAGGGCGTCATCATGGGCACCCGCTCAGGCGATATTGATCCTGCTTTGATCAGTCATGTGGCGAATAGTCTGTCAGCAGATAAGGGCCTGGCAAAAGGCGACGCCTATGAGGCTGTTATGCATTCTTTGAATAAGGAGAGCGGTCTCAAAGCGCTGGCTGATACCAATATGATGCAGGTCATACGTGAACGCGCTCAAGCCGGTGATCTGGAAGCGCAGGCAGCCATCAGAATCTACGCCTACCGTATTGCCAAATATATCGGACAGTATTGGGCTACATTACCGAATGCTGATGCCATCGTATTTACTGCAGGTCTAGGTGAAAATGAAGGCTATGTGCGTAGATTGATTTTAGAATATCTTCCTGCACTGGAGTTCCGGATAGATGAGGAGAAGAATAATATTCGAGGTCAGGAAATAGTTTTCGCAACAAGCAATATCAAAAACAACCAACTTCGCGCGATGGTCATACCAACTGACGAAGAGGCGGTTATCGGCTATGACACGCTTTATCTGGGTCATCTGGGACAGGAGGTACCGGAGGTTTATCCTTTCGAAGTTTGATCTGAACAAGATCTTTGGTACAAGCTTAGGCTAATCGAAAGGAAGTGTTTCATAATTGGCGGCATGGTTGAATAAGCTGCGTGAAGTCGCGGTTTCTGTTGCTCCTGTCATAGTCATTGTTTTATTAATGCATTTTTTTGTCACGCCTTTTGCCGGGGTGATGTTGGCCAGATTTCTTATCGGCAGTGTGATGCTTATAATTGGCATGTCCATTTTTCTGGTTGGTGTAGATCTTAGCATCTCACCTTTTGGCGATCTTCTTGGTGAGACATCTGCCCGCAGCGGTAAACTTAATGTAGTTATTCTTGCCGGTTTGATGCTGGGGTTTTTCATCTCGATCGCGGAGCCGGCGCTTCATATTCTGGCCTCAGAGATCGGTGTTGTTACCGGAGGCAGCGTTGATCGCTGGGCCTTGGTAATCATTGTATCGGTTGGCATAGCTCTGATGGTTTCCTTCGGACTTGTCCGAATTCTCTACAGCATACCGCTTTATATCGTATTGACGGTGCTTTACCTGTTGATATTTGTCCTTAGCATATTTGTAACACCGGAGTATCTGGCAATCGCTTTTGATGCTTCAGGAGCCACGACCGGAGCGATGGCTGTGCCATTCTTGCTGTCACTGTCGTTGGGCATCGCGCGCATGAAGAAGAACGGTAAAGCATCAGAGAAGGATAGCTTCGGCTTGGTGGCAATAGCATCTGCCGGTGCGATCATAGCTGTTCTGGTTATGAGTCTGTTTGCTGGTCAGCCGGGAGAGATGCCTTTTGCTGAAGCTGCTGTGTCTTCAGGCGGTTCGTTGGCTGATCCGTTTCTGAATGAGATCGCGAACGAGTCATTTAATTCAACTTTGTCGATCGCGCCGTTATTTCTGTTATTTATTATTGGCCAGTCCTTCGTTTTTAAGCTTAAGAAGCGCAGGGCAGGCCGCATGAACAAGGGCTTTTACTACTCCT
>CAZHQX010000033.1:0-3242 GCA_964534195.1 uncultured Oscillospiraceae bacterium | reverse complement strand
GTGATATTTATGGCTGGTGTCAATGCCGGCTTCATGGATATCGGCAGAGCTGCCGGTATAGCACTTGCGGAGAGCGACAACAGACTGTTGATGATACTAATTGGTTTTATTTTGGGGCTGGCGACGCTGCTTGCTGAGCCTGCTGTTCATGTATTGACGCAGCAGATAGAGGATGTTACCAGCGGTTCGATTCGTAAGCCAATAGTTCTGGCCGCGCTTTCAATAGCTGCCGGCCTGGCAATCGCGCTTTCGGTCGCAAGAACGCAGATACCCGGCCTACAGCTATGGCACATTCTGCTGCCGGGCTATATCATCTCTCTTATACTGGCGCATACCGGCTCCAAGCTATTTGTAGGTATCGCCTTTGACTCTGGTGGTGTTGCCTCCGGGCCGATGACAACGACCTTCGTACTGGCCTATACTCAAGGAATAGCTGCCTCGACTGATGGCGCAAGTGTATTGATAGACGGTTTTGGTGTAATTGCGTTAGTCGCTTTGACACCAATAATAACACTGCAGCTGCTTGGTCTGATCTACAGACGCAAGACATTAGCAAGGAAGGGTATATAATCATGATGAGTCAAGGTCTTATCAACGGTGATTATTGTGATCAGGATGTTTATATTCTGACGGTCGTTGTTGATAATGGAAAGGGCAGCAAGGTTCTTAAAATATGTAAGCAGGCCGGTATCGGTGGAGGTACTATTTGCCTGGGTGAGGGTACAGTCGGCAGATCTATGTTTACCTGGCTTGACATACCTACAGTCAGAAGAGAAATCGTAATCATGGCAGCCACAGGCACGCAGGCAAGAGCCGCCGAAGCGGCTCTTAGTGAGAAGCTGAAATTAAACAAACCAAATCACGGGATACTTTTTAAGATTGCCTTACATGAGTTGTTCGGTTCAAGGAATTGCAGCCAAAGTGAGAAGGTCGAGGGGGAAGATGTTATGAATGGAAATACTCATCAGGCAGTATTTGTAATTGTTGACAGGGGCAATGCTGAAGCCGTTATCGAAGCCGCGGAGCAGGCCGGCGCGCGTGGAGCGACGATCATCAATGCACGCGGAGCAGGAATGCACGAAACCAGTAAGCTCTTCGCGATGGTCATTGAACCTGAAAAAGAGATCGTCCTGATGATAATCGATAAACCACGTACAGATTCAATAACCACAGCAATAAGAAGTTCAATTGGCCTGGATCAGCCCGGGCGAGGCATTATGTTTGTTGTAGATGTTGCTGAAACTATTGGTCTTTATTGATTATGAGAAGGATAGTAATTACTGAGAAGCTAAGCTCTGAGCAGCATCAGCAGATTGAAGGGATACTGCCGCAATGGGAGATCCTCAGTGGTGAGCAAACAAGATCTGATTTCAAGCTGCTGAGAAGTGCTGAGATTATTACAGGCTTCGTCGACAGTGAATTGATTGAAGCTGTTCTTGCAGACACAAACGATCTGCAATGGCTCCATGTCTGGTCAGCAGGCGTAGATTCGATGCCTTTTGCCAGTCTGGCTGATCAGCAAATAGTACTAACAAATTCCAGCGGAGTACATGAACATTCAATTACTGAGGTCATACTTATGTTCTTACTGGCTCTCAGCAGAAGACTGCAGTGCAGCCTGCGTTCTCAGCTTCGTCACGAATGGGATATGGTCAAGCCTCTGCCAGGTCTGCATGGACGAACGCTTGGCATACTAGGTGTTGGTACGATCGGCAGGCGAACAGCAGCGGCAGCGCAATCGCTAGGTATGCGTGTTATTGGTCTTAGCCGCAGTGGTGCTGAATGCGAGCATGTTGAAACAATGTATAGGACAGAGCAGCTTCATGAGCTTCTGCCTCAATGTGATTATGTAGTCAACATTTTGCCGCTTACTGCCGAAACCAGACATATAATCACCGAACCGGAATTTGCTCTTATGAGAGACGATGTGGTTTACGTTAATGTTGGCCGCGGCGGAACCACTGACACCTTAGCTCTGGTCGAGGCTCTGATCGGCGGCAAGGTCGCCGCCGCAGGCCTGGATGTTTTCGAAACCGAGCCGCTGCCGGAGGGCAGTCCTCTATGGGATATGGACCAGGTAATAATAACCGCCCATAACGCTGGTATGACTCACGACTATGTTCCGCGCGTTATGGATATTCTGAGTGAAAATATCAAGAACTATCTGGTAACTGGCAAACCGGGCCGCAATCTGGTAGATTTAGACAGAGAATACTGAGTTGACTGTTGCGGGGGTTGCATTCAGTCTTGAATTAGCATCAGAAAAAGCAGACTCAGATTGCAGGGGAATATGAAGATGACTAAGTATCGCAGAAGATTGGGAGACAGAGCAGACGGCCGCAGAGTCAGAAGTCTGACACCATATGATATGGTGTCTCCCTATATCATGGTCAGCAGAACTGACGCACAAAATTTACTGATGGACAAGTTTGAAACTAGCGGCGCTGACCGCTATATCCGTACCAAGCGCAGAGACGGTCTCGAGCGATTCGGTATGCTGCATGTTCTGCTCGCATCGTATATCAGAATGGTATCGCAAAAGCCTGCGGTAAATCGTTTTATTTCCGGGCAGAAAATATTCAGTCGTGACAGGGTAGAAGTAAATATGGTGGTAAAAGAAGCCCTGCGAGAAGGAGTTGGCGATACTGTCATTAAAATTTTCTTCGAGCCTGAGGACACTGCCGAACAAGTCTACGAACGCTTCGAGGATGCCCTCGGCAAAGCTTTTGCCGATAAGGAGAATGATTTCGATGCTGCCGCAAGGATCATTAATTATATTCCTGGACTAATCAAGAAGTTCACAGTCTGGCTGCTCAAGCTGTTAGACTATTTTGGATTGCTGCCGGGATTTCTGCTGCGTGTTAGTCCATTTCACGGGTCGATGTTTGTTACATCGATGGGATCACTTGGAATACCGCCTGTATTTCATCATCTATATAACTTCGGCAATATCCCTGTGTTTATGGCCTTCGGTGCCAAACGTTATGAAAACGAACTTAGTAGGGCCGGTAACGTCATTCGCAAGAAGTATATAGATTATACATTTGTGACTGATGAGCGCATCTGTGACGGTTTTTATTTCGCGTCAGGTCTTAAGCTGTTCAGGTCATATCTGGCAGATCCATTTGTCCTGGATAAGGCGCCTGAAACAGTCGTACGTGATATAAGATAGTAAATTAAGTTAAGCAATAAGCCTACCTGCCATGTCTGGCAAATAGGCTTCAAGCATTACAGTTATTTCT
>CAZHQX010000032.1:0-15038 GCA_964534195.1 uncultured Oscillospiraceae bacterium | reverse complement strand
TTGATATCTGCATACCCAGAAGCAGCTATATAGCCGAAGCGTTCCTGGAATTTGTGCGCAGGCTTGATAAGCGTAAAGAGATTCAGATCAGTGTTCGCGAGACTGACGCTGTTACCGCGATCGACAGCGTATCTCAAGGAGACTGTGAAATCAGTGTTATCAGATATCAGAGCCAATACGAGAATTATTTCCTCGATTATCTGAGAGACAGAGAAATAGTCATCGATCCGGTATATAGCTCGGAGTTCATTTTACTTCTTCCTGAGCGTAGTCCTCTGGCCGGAAGAGAGGAAATATCGCCCTGCGATCTCTTGAGATATATTGAAATATCTCAAGGAGAGGATAGTATTCCATATGTGAATCAATGTCGTAAGCCTGATTGTACAGAAGAGCAGGGCAGAGTCAGAAAAATAAAAGCTCATGACCGCTTCATTCAGTATGAGCTGCTTTCAACTCACATAGATTGCTATATGTGGTCAGCACCGACTCCTTCAAGGTTACTGAAGCAGTATAATCTTGTGCAGAAAAAGTGCGGCAGCAATGAGACAAGCTTCAAGGACGCACTGGTTTATAGTAAAAATCACAGCTTCTCAGAGCTGGACCGTCTATTCATGGATGAACTATTTCGCATTAGAGAAGAGGTCTCAAGCAGCCTAAGATTTTGATAATTTGTACAACATGAACAAAACAGTTGGGCACAATAGCATATCGATATTTCACAATCGATAACCATATATCGATAACAGAATATCGATATGCTTGATTTATATAACAGAATACTCCTGTCATGCTTTATAGTAGAGATACAAAAGCGGCGTTGAACAAGCCAAATCGCAAACGTTTGCGAATAAATGACGGGGGAAGCGTTATGAGTAAGAAAGTAACAATAATTGGAACAGGTAATGTTGGATCGACCATAGCCTACACGATGGCAGTAAATGGTATTGCTTCAGAAATAGTTATCATCGATGTTAATCATAAAAAGGCGCTTGGCGAGGCTCTTGATATCAGACAGGGAATTCCCTTCTGTCCACCTGCTTCGATCTATGCAGGCAACTTCTCGGACGCCGCAGATTCTGACATCGTAATTCTAACCTCCGGCCTGCCGCGTAAGCCAGGCCAGTCCAGACTGGATCTGGCACAGACAAATGTTGATATAACCAAGAGCATAGCACCGGAAATCACCAAATACGCACCGAACGCCGTATATGTTATCGTCAGTAATCCGGTTGACGTTTTGACCTATGTATTTAACAAGGTATCTGGCTTGCCGGAGCATCAGATCATCGGATCCGGCACGATCCTGGATACTGCCAGATTAAGATCAAGACTCTCAGAGTACTATAAGATCAGCCAGCAGAATGTTCATGCTTATGTCTTCGGCGAACACGGTGACACATCCTTTGTCCCTTGGTCACTGGCGAACATATCAAGTATTGATATCGACAAATATCACGAATGCCACCAATCAGACCGCGTAATTCCCAAGTTGGAATATACGGAGGTAGAAGATTATATTCGTAAGTCAGGCGCTAAAATCATAGACAGGAAGGGCGCAACATATTACGCTGTTTCTGTATCGGTTTGCCATATCTGCAAATGTCTGTTCAACAGCATTGAGACTTCACTCACAGTCTCAACAATGATGAACGGAGAATATGGCATAGAGGATGTCTGCTTGAGCACACTCTCAACAGTGGGAAAAGGCGGCGTCAAGGGACGTATTCTCACACCACTTACCGAGGAAGAGCATGCAATGCTGCATAGAAGTGCCAACGCACTTAAGGATGTAATCAATAATTTGAATATTTAAGCCGTCCAAGACCCAAGCATGAGTGATCATAGACGGAAGTAAGCTTAACAGAACGACCTGGGAGGAAATACAAATGGAATACCGCATCGAAAGAGACTCAATGGGAGAAATGAAGGTACCAGCAGACCGTTACTGGGCAGCACAGACGCAGCGCAGTCTCGAGAATTTCCAAATCGGCGGCGAGATCATGCCGAGAGAAATCACCCAGGCCTTCGGTATGCTGAAAAAGGCAGCGGCAATTGCCAACAACAAGCTGGGAAAGCTTCCTCAGGAGAAGCTTGAGCCCATAATCAAAGCCTGTGACGAGGTCATAGCAGGGCAGCTCAATGACCATTTCCCATTAGTTGTCTGGCAGACCGGCAGCGGTACTCAATCCAATATGAATGCCAATGAGGTCATCGCCAATCGCGCAAATGAGATCGCCGGCAGCAAGCTGCTTCATCCCAATGATGACATTAACATGTCACAGAGCTCAAATGATACTTTTCCAACCGCCATGCATATAGCGGCCGTAATAAGCATAGAGGATCATCTGATTCCTGTAATGAGTGAGTTCATAACAACTCTCAAGCGACTCGAAGCTGAAAATGAGGATGTCGTCAAAAGCGGTCGTACACACCTGCAGGACGCAACACCAATCAAGTTCTCTCAGGAGATCAGCGGCTGGCGCAATATGATCGAGAAGGCCCTCGAAATGACCAAGCTATCACTGCCTGGTCTCAAGGAGTTGGCCCTGGGCGGAACAGCAGTCGGTACCGGATTAAACGCGCCCAAGGAATTCGGCGTTGAGGTTGCGGCAGCTGTCAGCACAGTAACAGGCAAGGAATTCATTACAGCAGAGAATAAATTTCATTCACTAACGGCAAAAGACGAGCTGGTATTCGCGCATGGTGCTCTTAAGGCTCTCGCGGCCAATCTGATGAAGATCGCCAACGACATTCGCTGGCTGGCCAGTGGTCCCCGCTGCGGACTCGGAGAAATCTTCATCCCGGAAAACGAGCCAGGAAGCTCCATAATGCCGGGCAAAGTTAACCCTACACAATGTGAAGCCATAACAATGGTCGCTGTTCAGGTAATGGCCAATGATGTCGCTGTTGGCATGGCAGCCTCTCAGGGCAACTTCGAACTTAATGTATACATGCCGGTCGGCATATACAATTTCCTCCAGTCAGTGCGGCTCTTGGCAACAGGTCTTAAATCGTTCCATGACAATTGCGTTGCCGGTATCCGCGCTGACAGAGAAAAAATGAAGCACAATCTGCATAACTCACTGATGCTGGTAACGGCTCTGAATCCATATATCGGCTACGATAACGCAGCCAAAACCGCCAAGAAGGCCCATCAGGAAAACATTTCGCTCAGAGAAGCATGTATCTCATTAGGCTTCTTGACAGCAGAAAAATTCGATGAAGTATTCAAGCCTGAGGAAATGGTATAACTAGCAATCGCAAGATAGGACTGCAGCGGCTGATCACCGCTGTGGTCTCAAGCGATTTCACAGTATGATCCAATGCCATTAACTTGAACCACAAAAATCTGCTCGTGAGACTGAAAAAACCAGTCCTCTGGTTTAATTCGCTCAAAAAGCGCCAAAATCGCTCAAAAAGTACGATTGTTGCCAGCGGCACAGCTTAACAAAAACAGATGGAGAGATGATATATGACCTTCGATTATTATCCGGGATGCACACTGAAAACAAAAGCAAAGGAACTGGATATCCATGCCCGCTCCGCCGCGGAAGCACTGGGTGTGAAGCTTGAAGAGCTGACAGATTGGCAATGCTGCGGCGCAGTTTATCCAATGGCGCAAGACGAGATCGCGACGAGGCTAAGCTCCGTAAGAGCGTTGGCAGCTTCAAAAGAGAACGGCCGGGATCTGCTGACTCTATGCTCCGCCTGCCATCACGTAATAAAACGCGTTAATAACGATATGCGGACAAACGAGGAAATCAGAGACAAGGTCAACAACTATATGAGCCCGGAAACTGAATACCACGGCGAAACCAAGGTTGTACATTATCTGGAAATGCTGCGGGATACGATCGGCTTTGACACGATCAAGGCTCGAGCGGTCAAGCCTCTTACCGGTATGAAAATAGGTGCCTACTATGGCTGCCTGCTCCTGAGACCGAACAAGGTAATGGCCTTTGATAACCCGGAGAACCCTACTATACTGGAGGATTTCATCAGAGCCTTGGGTGCGGAGCCGGTAATCTATCCATATCGCAACGAATGCTGCGGCGGATATATTTCGCTGGAGGATAACCAGCTATCAGCAAAAAAATGCGAGCAAATCTCAAGCTCGGCCTTGGAAAATGAAGCGGACCTACTTATAACCGCATGTCCGTTATGTATGTATAACCTCGATATAAATACAAACAAGGGGCAAGACAAGCGACTACCGATACTATACTTCACAGAGCTGCTGGCTCAGGTTCTGGATATTTGAAGGAGGAAACATAATGCATCAGAAACAACATCTACAGGCTGAAACGATCAGAAGGATCAGCGGTGTGAATACAAGAAAATGCATGAAGTGCGGTAAGTGCACAGCAACCTGTCCGGCACATGCAGAGATGGACATAAGCCCGCATCGCTTCGTATCGATGGTCGAGAATAACGAGATAGATGCACTTATGGCTTCAGGCAGCCTCTGGAAATGCCTCTCCTGCTTCGCCTGTGTTGAGCGCTGCCCTCGTGGGGTCGAGCCGGCCAATTTGATCGAGGCAGTAAGAGTAACATCTGTTCGCAGACAAAACAAAAACAGACTGCTTCCTGAAAATATCCCGTCTCTCCTGGACAACAAGCTTCCCCAGCAGGCACTCGTAAGTGCTTTCCGTAAATACAGCAAATAAGTAGAGGTGAATTAAATTGCAGAGAATAGGAGTTTTCGTTTGCTGGTGCGGTACGAATATCGCGGCAACAGTCGATATAGATACAGTCGTAGAAGCGATGAAGAAGGAACCGGGCGTGGTTCATTCTTCTGATTATCAATATATGTGCTCAGAAGCTGGCCAGAGCCGCATCAGAAACGCGATCAAGGAGCATGA
Organism: uncultured Oscillospiraceae bacterium; assembly: GCA_964534195.1. Classification (GTDB taxonomy): domain Bacteria; phylum Bacillota; class Clostridia; order Saccharofermentanales; family UBA5734; genus JAAYFZ01. The sequence goes on along the minus strand of CAZHQX010000032.1, from coordinate 10,176 downwards.
CCTCACAGGAATAGTTGTCTGTGCCTGTTCACCACGTATGCACGAAACCACATTTCGCAGAGCGGCAAAAGCAGCCGGCCTTAATGAGTTTATGGTTGAGATCGCCAACATACGTGAGCACTGCGCCTGGATCCACAAGGACAGAACAGAGGCTACTGAGAAGGCAGTTGTTCTGGCAAGAACGGCAGTTGCCAAGCTTAATCTCAACAAGCCTTTGACGCCAGGCACAAGCGATGTAGTCAAGCGTGCGCTGGTTATCGGCGGTGGGATCGCCGGCATACAGTCAGCACTTGATATTGCCGAAGCCGGCTATCAGGTAGATATCGTTGAGAAGGAGCCAACCATCGGCGGCAAAATGGCCCAGCTGGACAAGACTTTTCCCACATTGGACTGTGCCGCCTGCATACTTACTCCCAAGATGGTAGAAGCTGCTCAGCATGATAACATCAAGCTTCTGACATACAGCGAGGTCGATTCTGTTTCCGGTTTTGTCGGCAACTTCACAGTTAAGATCAGAAAAAAGGCCAGAAGTGTAAAAGCCGACATCTGCAGCGGCTGCGGCATTTGTACTGAGAAATGCCCATCGAAAAAGGCAAAAAGCGAATTCAACATGGGACTAAATAACCGCAGTGCCATTTACATTCCTTTTGCCCAGGCCATCCCTAATGTACCGGTTATTGATCGTGATCAGTGTATCAAGTTCAAGACCGGCAAATGCGGTCTCTGCGCCAAGGTCTGTCCGGCCGACGCTATTGATTTCAGCCAGCAGGACGAGATCATTGAACAGAAATACGGCGCGGTCGTCCTGGCAACAGGCTTCAAGCCGATCAAGCTCGACAATTTCGATGAGTACAGCTACGCTGCCAGCCAGGATGTTATCACATCGCTTGAGCTGGAACGTATTATGAACGCTGCCGGTCCAACAGGCGGTAAGCTGCTGCGTCCCTCGGACAAAAAACACCCGCATACAATGGTCTTCGTCCAGTGTGTGGGTTCTCGTGATACTACCGGCTGCGGCAAAACCTACTGCTCGAAAATCTGCTGTATGTACACTGCCAAGCATGCCATGCTGATCCGTGAGAAATATCCGGATGTCGATGTGCATATCTTCTACATAGATGTCAGAACTCCTGGCAAAAACTTCGATGAGTTTTACAGACGCGCTGCGGAGGACTACGGCGTGAATTATATAAAGGGAATGGTCGGTAAAGTTGCTCCCGCAAATGGCAAGCTGATGGTTCAGGGATCAGATTTGATCGCTGACCGCCAGGTTATCATCGAGGCTGACATGGTAGTGCTGGCCACTGCAATTGAGCCGGACCAGACAGCTAAGAGTCTGGCTACCATGCTGACCGCAAGTATTGACACGAACAATTTCTTCACAGAGGCGCACCCTAAGCTGCGTCCTGTCGAGAGCCCGACAGCAGGTGTTTTCCTCTCCGGTGTCTGCCAGGGTCCGAAGGATATTCCCGAAACAGTCGCCCAGGCCTCTGCAGCCGCTGTAAAAGTAATCGGCTTACTCTCGAAGGATAAGCTTGTCAGCAATCCTTGTGTAGCCGGATCAAACGAGCTGCTCTGCAACGGCTGCTCCAATTGTCAATATGTCTGCCCTTACGGTGCTATAGATTATGTCGAGAAAGAGTTCCGTATCAACGGTGCGGTCAAGGTTCGCAGAGTCGCCCAGGTCAATGAGGCGGTCTGTCAGGGCTGTGGTGCCTGCACTGTCGTATGTCCGTCTGGAGCGATGGACCTCAAGGGCTTCACAAATCAGCAGATCATGGCGGAGGTAGATGCTATATGTCGCTAGAAAAACAAGAATTCAAACCGCTGATCGTCGCTTTTTGCTGCAATTGGTGCAGCTATGCCGGTGCCGATCTGGCAGGAACGAGCCGGTTGGCTTACCCGGCTGAAATAAAAATAATAAGAGTACCCTGCTCGTGCCGCGTCAATCCAATGTTCGTATTAAGAGCGTTCCAGAGAGGTGCTGACGGCGTAATAATCGCCGGCTGCCATCCGGGTGATTGCCACTATACCAGCGGCAACTACTTCGCAAGACGCCGCATGACACTGCTCTTCTCCATGCTGGATTTCTTCGGCATTGAGCGTGAAAGAACCAGAGTCGATTGGGTTTCGGCGGCAGAGGGTGTCAAATTCTCGACAGTTATGAATGATTTCTCTAAGAAAATACATGAGCTTGGCGAGAACAGGAGACTGGGGGATCTGAGATGCAAACAAACAATAGACCGGTAAAAGACATAGCACTTGAGATTTTATCTGAGAAGCAGGCAGAGCGTCTGCTTGGCTGGAAGCGCGGAGAGTTTTTCTATGACAACAGTCCTGCTGTTTTCTCGACCTCTGATGAGCTGAAGGATTTCGTTTACGATCTCTTCTGCGGCAGCAATTTGAGTAAATTTCTGGTAAAAGAAGCTGCGAAGGATGGCAAGATCGCTGTCCTCCTCAAACCCTGTGACCGCTACAGCTTCAATCAGCTGGTTAAGGAGCATAGGATAAACAAAGAAAATGTTCTGCCTATTGAGATAGCTTGTGATGGCATGGTCGATATAGAAAAAGTAAAAGCACTTGGTATCAAGGGTATAAAAAGCATTGCTGCTGATGGCGACCAGCTGACCATAGATACTATTCATGGCCAGAAAAGCTGCAACAAGGAAGATGTACTGCTGCTCAAGTGTCAGACCTGCAAGGATCGTGTAGGTGGCGACCGTTTTGAGTTGGTTAGAAGGATAGAAGAAATGAGCTCGGTTGAGCGTTATGAGTTCTGGCGTTCAGAGCTCTCCAAATGTATCCGCTGCAATGCCTGCCGCAACGTCTGTCCTGCCTGTACCTGTGAGAAATGCGTTTTCGACAATGATAAATCAGGTATCGCCAACAAGGCTAACAGCGACAGTTTCGAAGAAAATCTATATCACTTGATCCGCGCATTTCATGTAGCTGGCAGATGTACAGATTGCGGCGAGTGCACGCGTGTCTGCCCGCAGGGAATCCCCCTCCATCTGATCAACCGTAAGGTCATCAAGGATCTTAATGAGTTCTACGGTGAGTATCAAGCCGGTGCCGATGACAGCAGCGTTGGTCCGCTGACACGATTTGAGCTTGATGATGTCGAACCGGATATCGTCATGAGCAGAGGAGGTGCCAGATAATGAACAAAAAAATCTGGACAATTGAGCTGGCGCGGGCAAAGGATCTGTTTAGAGCTATTGCCGCTGTGCAGAAGCTATACCTGCCGCTGGAACAAGCCGGACAGGTGCAGTTTAAGGAATATGATACCGAAGATGATAAGCAGATAGTTAGATTTGATGTACTTAACACCGTTCGCTCAGCAAAAGACCTGTTTTTCCCACAGAGCGAGAACATGGCTGCTTTCAAAAGAGAAGGCAAGAAAATTGAGATCATAGACAATCGTGACAAGACCACGCCTTTTGCCATTTTTGGGGTAAGAGCCTGTGATGCCAGAAGCTTCGATATTCTCGACAGGGTTTTCTTAAGTGAACCGGTCGATGTTTCATACGCTGAGCGCAGAAAAAACGGCACGGTCATAACCCTGGCCTGCAATGAGCCGGAGGAGACCTGCTTCTGCGAAACCTTCGGTATCGATGCCGCTGAGCCGGGCGGAGACATATCTGCCTGGATAGCTGCTGAGAAAATCTGGTGGCAGCCCATAACTGCAAAAGGCGAGTCGCTGACATCTGAGCTTGAAGGCGTGTTAAAAGAGGCTGACCCGGCTGATGAAAAACTGAATGATCAGAAGAAGCAGATAAGAGACATGATCGCACAGCTGCCGCTGCATGACTTATCACTGGCGAGCTTCCAACCGGAACGGTTAAAAGAAATATTTGATTCGCCGAAATGGCAGGAGCTGTCGGAAGCCTGCATCGGCTGCGGCACTTGCACCTTTGTTTGCCCGACCTGCCAATGCTATGACATTCGTGACTACGATACAGGTAATGGCGTTCAACGCTACAGATGCTGGGACTCCTGTATGTATTCTGATTTCGTCATGATGGCGCATGGTAATCCGCGGACATCGCAGGTTGAGCGCTTCAGGCAACGCTTCATGCATAAGCTGGTTTATTATCCGGCTAATAACGAAGGTATTTATTCATGTGTTGGCTGTGGCCGCTGTCTGGCAAAATGCCCAAGCTCAATGAATATCGTTAAGGTGGCAAAAGCAATCGGAGGTGAAGCAAATGTGTGAATGCAGCTGTGGACATGACGGTCATGAGCATAAGCATGAGCATAATCATAAGGATGCTTTGATGCCTGTTATAGGTGTCGTTACAAGTATCAGAATCGATACACCAGATGTGAAGACCTTCAGAGTTACAGCGCCGGAGGGTGGCATCTGCTTCGACTATGTTCCTGGGCAATGCGCTATGCTCTCGGTTCCGGGTGTTGGCGAGGCCATGTTTTCGATCACGTCATCTCCAACAAACAGAGATTACATGGAATTCAGCATCAAGAAATGCGGTACGCTGACTGATTGGCTGCATGAGATCGAGCCTGAGCAGCAGCTGACGATCAGAGGTCCATATGGCAATGGCTTCCCGGTGGAGGCTGATCTAAAAGGGCAGAATCTGTTGTTTATAGCAGGTGGTATTGGCTTGGCACCGCTGCGTTCGGTTATCAATTACTGCCTCAGCAACAGAGAAAACTACGGCAGTATAGATATCGTTTATGGTGCCAGATCATCGGCTGATCTCGTACATATCGAAGAGCTGAAAAATGTCTGGCCGGAGCTCAAGGATACCAAAGTGCACCTGACGATCGACAGACCAGAGGATGGTTGGGACGGACATGTAGGTTTTGTACCTTCTTATGTGAAGGAACTAGATTTCAGTCTGGATAAGACGGTGCTTCTCTGTGGACCACCAATCATGATCAAGTTCACTTTGGCATCGTTGCAGGAGATTGGTTTCGACAAGACACAAGTATTTACCACGATGGAGCTAAGGATGAAGTGTGGTGTCGGCAAATGCGGCCGCTGCAACATAGGCTCAAAATATGTCTGCAAAGACGGTCCGGTCTTCCGCTGTGATGAGCTCGATGAGCTGCCGGATGAATATTGATCAGAGATAGAGAAAAACAATCAGCGGCCAGGACTAAAAGAGACGGCTAAGCGATGGAGGTCAAGACAATGAGAGAAATGGTAAATGTCTATATTATGGGCAAAAAATACACAGTGCCGGAGGAGCTCACGATCATGGGCGCCATGGAGTATGCCGGTTATCAGCTGATCCGGGGCAGCGGCTGCCGTAATGGTTTCTGCGGCGCCTGCGCGACTGTTTATAGAATCAAGGGAAAAACAGAGCTGCAGGCTTGTCTGGCTTGTCAGAAGCAGGTGGAAAATGACATGTATCTGGCCACACTGCCGTTCTTCCCGCTGATCAAGCAGCAATACGATATCAATGAGATCAGTCCTGAGGAACAGCTGATGATGCAGCTTTATCCTGAAATTTATAAATGTATCGGCTGTAATGCCTGTACAAAAGTCTGTCCGCAGGAGCTGAATGTTATGCAGTATATCGCCTATGCCCAGCGCGGAGAATTTGAAAAATGCGCTGAGGAGTCTTTTGACTGTGTAATGTGTGGTATCTGTTCTTCACGCTGTCCTGCAGGCATATCACATCCACAGGTAGCACTACTTGCCAGAAGGCTGACAGGAAAATATCTTGCTCCGGAATCTGAGCACCTCAAGCAGAGAGTAGAGGAGATCGCCAGCGGCCAGTTCAGAGAAATGATGCAGTCAATAATGCAGAAGCCGCTCGAGGAGATCAAGGAACTCTATAACAAGAGAGAGATCGAACAATAAGCTGATAACCGGAGGGACAGAGATATGTTTTCACAGGAAATGATGGATTCAATAAAAAAGGTTGAAGCAACCAGACAGAGCAGAATCGGAGCTGACCTGCGCAGAATGTCAGCTGATGAGAAGGAGAAGCTTCTCAAGGAATATCATCCGGATTTTGTTGAAGATGGTTTCGCGACACTTGAGATCGGTCCTAATAAGGGCGATAAGGTACCGCATGAGCTGGCCGAGCTGCTGCAGGCTAACAGCCGATTGCTGCAGCTTGATGGCTATAATGATCTGACTGAGCTGGAAGCAGAGCTGGTTGAACCTGATTATGACGTCGACGTTTTGATTATCGGCGGCGGCGGTGCCGGCGCCTCAGCCGCGATCGAAGCAAACGAGGGCGGCGCTGATGTGCTGATCGTAACCAAGCTGCGTATGGGCGATGCCAATACTATGATGGCAGAGGGCGGTATACAGGCGGCTGACAAGGCCAATGACTCGCCGGCTCAGCATTACCTGGACGCTCTGGGCGGAGGACATTATACCAATAAGCCTGAGCTGCTCTATAAGCTGGTCACAGAAGGACCGGATTGTGTTAAATGGCTTAATGATTTAGGCGTTATGTTTGACAAGGACGCTGAGGGCAATATGATAACCACACATGGCGGCGGTACCTCACGCAAGAGAATGCACGCGGCCAAGGACTATTCCGGTGCTGAGATCATGCGTGTGCTGCGTGATGAGGTCATGAACCGTGAGATTCCGATCGTTGATTTCACTGCTGCGATCGAGCTGATTCTTGATGATCAAGGAAAAGCAGCCGGTGCAGTCTTGATGAATCTTGAGACAAAAGAGATCCTGATTGCCAGAGCCAAGACGATCGTCATCGCGACAGGTGGTGCCGGCAGACTTCATTATCAGGGCTTCCCGACCTCTAATCATTATGGTGCGACAGCAGATGGCTTGATCCTGGGCTACAGAGCCGGAGCCGCACTGCTATATGCTGACACACTACAGTATCACCCGACCGGTGTCGCCTATCCGCCGCAGATCTTCGGCGCGCTTGTAACTGAGAAAGTACGTTCGCTCGGCGCTCAGCTGGTCAACTGCGATGGTGAGGCCTTCATGAATCCACTGGAGACACGTGATGTTTCAGCGGCTTCCATAATCAGAGAATGCCGCACACATAAAAAGGGCATCGCGACAGCAGAGGGTGAGGGTGTCTGGCTGGATACACCGATGATCGAGCAGATCCATGGCGAAGGCACAATTGAGGCTCGTATTCCAGGTATGATGAGAATGTTCGGCAAATATGATATTGATATCCGCAAGGTGCCGATTCTTGTTTATCCGACACTGCATTATCAGAATGGTGGTCTCAAGATCGCTGCTGACGGTATGACTGATATTGAGAATCTATTTGTAGCGGGTGAAGCTGTTGGCGGTATTCATGGCAGAAACAGACTTATGGGCAATTCGCTGCTCGACATAATAGTTTTCGGGCGCAATGCCGGCAAGAACGCTTCTGCAAAATGCAAAGCAGTTGAAACAGGCAGACTTAGTCTGAAGCATGTTGAAAAATTCGCGGCCGAGATGGCTGCTGCCGGTATAGAAACAGAAAAAGTATCACCGTTGCTGCTGCCTTCATATACACATGGCAGAGAGAATGATTGAGTAGGGGGAGCAAAATTTAAGTGGAACTGGTATTTGTTTTCCTAATTGCCGCTATAGGCTATCTGATTGGCAGTGTGAAAATCAAAGGCATTGAGCTCGGAACAGCAGGTGTTCTGCTTGTCGCCCTTGTATTCGGCCATTTCGGCGTCGAGGTGCCGGCTTTTGTCAGTAGTCTGGGCATCGCGCTTTTTGTCACCTCAGTTGGTTTCATCGCCGGTCCGAAATTCTTCCGCAATCTTAAGAAGAACGCGACCTCATATGTGCTGCTAGGTGTCATAGTTATTCTGGCAGGAACTGCTGCCTGTGTTGCGGTTATCCTGCTGGCAGATGTACCCGCCGCTCTGGCAACCGGTCTGTTTGCCGGTGCTCTAACAAGCACGCCCGGTCTGGCTGCCGCGGTTGAGGCAGCTTCTGCTGCTGATGCGCAAATGGTATCTGTAGGCTACGGTGTGGCTTATCCGTTTGGCGTTATTGGCGTTGTTATGTTTGTGCAGCTTATTCCGAAGCTTCTGAAGGTAAATATGGCTGATGAACGTGCGAAATTCGAGGCGGCCAATGCTGTCGAGATCAAGTCATATACAAAAAAGCTAATCAGCTGCGATCCCATGGGGATGATGGCTTTTGCCAGTGCTGTAGTGCTGGGTGTGCTAATCGGCCGTGTTTCGATTCCTCTGCCCGGTGGTGCTCAGTTCGCGCTGGGAACATCCGGAGGACCGCTGATATCAGGCCTGATCTTCGGCCACTTCGCCCATATTGGTCCAATCGATCTGAAGGTCAAGAACCATGTGCTTGAGGTTTTCCGTGAGTTTGGACTTGTGCTTTTCCTGATCGGCGCCGGTGTCAAGGGTGGCCAGGGCTTCGTCGAGGTTTTGCGTACACAAGGTGTAATGCTATTTGTTTATGGTGCTGTCATAACTACGATTCCTATGTTGGCCGGATACTTATTTGCCAGCAAAACTCTCAAGCTCAATTTGTTCAACAATCTGGGCTCGATCTGCGGCGGTATGACCAGCACACCAGCTCTGGGAACTCTGATCAGTGTTACCGGAACCAGTGAGATCGCGACTGCTTATGCAGCGACTTATCCGATGGCGCTTGTTCTGGTGGTGCTATCAGCCCAGTTCATGAATATTATACTCTAGCAAAAGGAGACAAATTCGAATGAAACTCACAGTATGTATAGGCAGCTCGTGTCATCTCAAGGGTTCAAGGCAGGTCGTGGAACAGCTTAAGGAGCTTATCTCATCTAATCAGCTTCAGGACAAGGTTGAACTGAGCGGAACCTTCTGTATGGGTAATTGCGAGCACGGTGTAAGTGCCGCGCTTGATGGCGTGAACTATTCGTTGACGCCGGACAATACGAGGGACTTTTTCGACAGACAGATCTGCGCCAGGCTTACCGCCGAGTGATTGAAGGTGATATAGATGCAGGATCTAACAACAGATATTCTCAAGCTCAAAAAATCTAATTGCAAAAACTGCTATAAATGCATCAGGCATTGTCCTGTTGATGCTATCCGCTTCTCAAATAATCAGGCGCATATTATAGGTCGAGAATGCATATTGTGCGGGCAATGCTTCGTTGTTTGTCCGCAAAACGCCAAGAAGATCAGAGATGATGCTGAGAAGGCACGCGAGTTAATTGCCAGTGGTGTGCCGGTTATCGCCAGTCTGGCGCCTTCCTATGCTGCCAATTATCATGACTGTGATCTTGACGATATGCGTCAGGCCTTGAAATCAATTGGTTTTACAGATGTCGAGGAGACGGCGATCGGTGCGACGATCGTTAAGCGCAGATATGAGCAGATGGTAGCTGATGGCCGGCATGACGTGATCATCTCATCCTGCTGTCATACAGTTAATCTAATGATTCAGAAGCATTATCCGGAAGCTCTGCCCTATCTGGCAGATGTTATCACGCCGATGCAGGCGCATAGTCTGGATATCAAGCGACGTATGCCAACTGCCAGGACTGTTTTTATCGGCCCATGTATTTCGAAAAAGGACGAGGCCGAGAGTGTTTCTGATGCTGTCGATTGTGTTTTGACTTTTGAAGAGCTGGGTCGTTGGATGGAGCTCGATAAGGTTGTTGTGAAGCAGAGCAGAAAACAGATTGGTCAGCTGACTCAAGCTGACATGGCTGACAGCTGTCCGGAAATGCCGGAAACAGGCCGGGCCCGCTTATTTCCTACAGCCGGCGGAATTCTAAAAACCATGGAACGAGTCGATGACCCTAATTACAGCTATCTGGCTGTAGATGGTCTGGAGAATTGTATTGCGGCTATAAGAGAAGTCGCAGCTGGCGGTTTAAATCATGTTTTCATCGAAATGTCTGCCTGCACCGGCAGCTGTATCGGCGGCCCTGTCATGGATAGAAACCACTTAAGCCCGATAAAAAATTATAGTCAGGTAACCGCGATCGCAGGTCCGGAGGATCTGAAAGTCGAGATGCCTGAGGCAAATAAGCTGGTCCAGACTTTTGCCAGGATCGAACTGGATAATCGTCAGCCGGATGAAATTGAGATACAGGCGATTCTTAGACAGATCGGCAAGACCAAGCCCGAGCATGAGCTTAACTGCGGAACCTGCGGCTATGATACCTGCAGGCAGAAGGCGATCGCCGTCTATCAGGGTAAGGCCGATCTCAGTATGTGTCTGCCATACCTCAAGGAGAAGGCTGAGAGCTTCTC
>CAZHQX010000031.1:0-15192 GCA_964534195.1 uncultured Oscillospiraceae bacterium | reverse complement strand
CGGGAGCATAGCTCAGCTGGGAGAGCATCTGCCTTACAAGCAGAGGGTCACAGGTTCGAGCCCTGTTGTTCCCACCATACATGGCGCAGTAGTTCAGTTGGTTAGAATGCCAGCCTGTCACGCTGGAGGTCGAGGGTTCGAGCCCCTTCTGCGTCGCCAATTACCGGTCCGCAAGGACCGGTAATCATATGCCCAGATAGCTCAGTTGGTAGAGCAGTGGACTGAAAATCCACGTGTCGCTGGTTCGATTCCGGCTCTGGGCACCACAGAAGCAGTGATTCGTCTGAATTTCAGAAAAATCGCTGCTTTTGTTTTTTTGAAAATTTATAGTAGAATGTTCAGGTGATAAGCCGATTATTAATCAACACAAGAGCCTTTGTTAGACTTGTTGATCCAGGTTGCATACACTTGTCAAGACAGAAGCTCGTTGATACAGGTTATACTGAAATACTTGGGGGAGAACCAAAATGAGTGATAGCCAGAAGAGCCCGGAAGCAAAAACTGCAGAATTTAATTCTTCTACTGCCTGGTGGTCGAAAAGCATTTCTGAGACTGCCGCTGAGCTCAATACAAATATTTCAGAGGGGCTAAGTAATACTCAAACACGATCCAGACTTGAGGAATATGGTCTTAATGAGCTGGCAGAAAAGAAGGAGCGGACGATCCTTCAGAAAATCATTGCTCAGTTCAAAGATGTAATGGTCCTTATTTTGATTGCCGCAAGTATATTATCTGGCGCAATGGGGGATTGGGTCGAGGCTGGAGTTATCCTGGCGATAGTAGTGATTAACGCAGTTTTGGGACTTGTACAAGAAGGGCGGGCAGAGAAAGCTCTGGATGCTCTTAAAAAAATGTCATCACCTCATGCCCGTGTTTTGCGTGATGGTGAGATAAAAGAAATTGATTCAGCTGAAACCGTTCCCGGTGACATCGTTATTATCGAGGCTGGCGACCTGGTACCAGCAGATATAAGACTGATCGAGAGTCAGTCTCTAAAGGTTGAGGAAGCTTCGTTAACAGGTGAATCTGTCGCCGTCGAAAAAAGCGCTGAAGCCGAGCTGGACCCATCTGCCGGACTCGGAGATCGCATTAATATGCTTTTTATGAGCACCGCCATCACCTATGGACGTGCACGCGGTATAGTCTGTGCTACTGGATCATCAACTGAAATCGGAAAAATCTCTGACCGGCTTCAGACAATTGAAGATGAAGCGACTCCCTTGCAAAAGAGTCTTAATCAGCTTGGCAAATGGCTGGGTATTATCTGCGTTGCGGTTTGTGTGATCATTCTTGCTCAGGGACTGATACAAGGCGGTGATCCAACCGCGATGATCATGACTTCTATCAGTTTGGCTGTTGCCGCCATTCCGGAAGGCTTACCGGCTGTTGTAACCATTGTGTTGGCATTGGGAATGAGGAAGATGGCGGAACGAAACGCCATAGTGAAGCGGCTGCTGGCTGTGGAAACCTTGGGGTGTGTAGATACCATCTGTTCCGATAAAACGGGTACGTTGACACAAAATGAGATGACAGTCACAAGACTGTATACACCTGGAGAGTCTTATCAGGTCAGTGGTATAGGCTATAGCTTCGAGGGAGATATTGTACCAGATAATACAAGTGAACCACTTGAGCTCAGCATCGATGATAATATGAGTGATAACTCGCTTAAGATGCTTCTGATAACTGCTTGCTTATGCAATGAAGCGGTTGTTTCAAAAAATGAGGAGGATGAAAATAAAATTATTGGCGATCCGACAGAGGGCGCATTGATAGTCGCCGCCGCAAAAGCCGGACTCGATAGAAACGAGCTCAAGTCGATCTATCCTCGCGTGGCCGATTGGCCCTTTGATTCGGACCGCAAAATGATGACCAGTTTTCATAGCGGTCTAGCAGACAGCACAATTATGGCTCTGACGAAGGGCGCGCCTGATATAGTTCTGGCCCGATGCAAATATGCTCACATAAATGGAGCTAAGAAAGAACTTAATGATGAACTCAGAGCTGAAATCGTCTCAACGAATTCTCAAATGGCGGGGCAGGCTCTGCGGGTATTGGCTTATGCTTATACTGAGTTTGCCGCTTCTGTTCTAAACAATAATGAAATTGAGAATCTTCCGGCTGAGAAGGATATGGTCTTCATTGGTCTCAGCGGCATGATAGATCCCAGCCGTCCTGAGGCAAGAGATGCTGTTGCGCTTTGCCGCCAGGCTGGTATAAGACCGGTAATGATTACTGGAGATTATCCGGACACGGCAGCGGCGATAGCTGCTGACCTTGGTATGATTCAGCCGGGCGATGAAGTCCTGACCGGGGCTGAGCTTGAGAGAATGAATGAAAGGGAAATGAAAACAGCTGTAGAAAAAACAGCGGTCTATGCCAGGGTATCCCCCGAGCATAAGGTGAAAATAGTTTCCGCTCTCAGAAGCAACGGACATATAGCTTCAATGACCGGTGATGGTGTCAACGACGCCATGGCACTTAAGAGCGCGGACATAGGTGTTGCAATGGGCATCACAGGCACTGAGGTTGCCAAGAATACGGCTGACATGATCCTGACAGATGATAATTTCGCGACTATTGTAGATGCAGTCAAAGAGGGTAGGATCATATACAGCAACATCCGGAAATTTGTTGGTTTTCTCCTCTCCTGCAATGTTGGTGAAATCCTGATCATAGCTCTGACTTCTCTGATACTTGGCCCCAAAAATATCCCGCTCCTGCCGATCCAATTACTGTGGCTCAACTTAATAACTGACAGTTTCCCGGCACTGGCGCTAGGTCAGGAGAAGGGTGAGCCCGATATAATGAAGCAGGCCCCGCGCAGCCCCTCCGAGCCGATTCTAAATCGACCAATGGCAATTGTCATTATCAGCCAGAGCATCGCAATTTTTGCGAGCGTTTTTATATCCTTTGTCATAGGCAAGGGCGGCTTCGCTGATTTGGGCGCTGATATGCTGAATCAAGGCAGAACATACGCCTTTACGACTCTGATTTTGGCCGAGCTTTTTAGATCTTTCAGCGCAAGGTCTGAGAGAATAAGCGTATTCAAGCTCGGTCTGTTCAGCAACAAAACATTGGTAAAAGCCTTCCTGTTCTCCTTTGTCATGCTTTTTGTTGTGGTCTACATACCATTCCTGCAGCCGATATTCTCCACCCAGACTCTAGGCCTTGCTGACTGGGCTGTAATAGCTCCGTTGTCACTCGTGCCTTTTGCCTCGGCTGAAATAATCAAACTGTTTGGGTCTTTCAGGAAGAGCAGGTGAAGAGTCTTGATCGCGTCATTTAAGCTGTTGATTTATACAGTGGCCTGTGTTAATATAATTTGCACGTGTTTGCAACGGAGGTAATATCATGGAAACAGCAACAATTATAATAGCTATCGTAGATATACTGCTCTGCCTGGGCTTGATTTTCCTGGTTATTTTTCAGGAAGGCAATTCCAAGGGTCTTGGCGCGATCGGCGGCGGCGCGGATACATTCTTCGGCAAAACCAAGGCACGCACGCTTGACTCTATGCTTAAGAAGCTGACGACAGTTGTCGCCATAGCCTTTGCCGGCTTTACAATTGCTTTGTATCTTCTGACCGGACGTGGAGCCTGATAACTCAAAAATCAGTTAAAAGCGTTTCAGTAGAATATGCTAATAGATCATGACGCCTGACACAGATATTTGTGTACAGGCGTTTTGTCGTGTTCGAGCGGAAACAGAATAATTACACTGTTTCCGAATCAAGATGAAATGATATCATAGAGGCAGGAGGAAACTGCTTATGCAAAATTATGTTGGAATATTAAAACAAACCGGCCGTGATGCCCTGTTGATTCTGGATAGACCTGATCAGCTTGTAGGCCGTGAGCTCTTCATACCGGCAAGAAATCTACATGGTGCTCCTTTTGGCATGAAAGCAGTTGCCAGGTTAACGGCAGAGCCTGGACCTGATGGTCTGGGTGCAGTTGGCGAGATCACAGAGGTGCTTGGCGATCCAGGTAAGCCTGACATCGCGATTCTTGGCATAATCCGCCATCATGGATTATCAGAGAAGTTCCCATCCAAGGTAGCTGCCGAGGCTGAGAATTTCGGTGTGGATCCTGATCCGGAGGATGTTGAGGCGGAAATCGCAAGAGGTCGGCGTGATCTGCGTGCTCTCAGAACGATCACGATCGACGGTGAGGATGCCCGTGACCTTGATGATGCGGTTGATATTGAAGTTACTGCATCAGGCTTCAAACTTGGCGTCCATATCGCGGATGTCACTCACTATGTAAAAGAAAATGGAATTCTGGATAAGGAAGCCCGTGAACGCGGTACAAGTGTATATTTGTCTGACAGAGTACTGCCCATGCTGCCGCCGCGTCTATCTAATGGCATATGCAGCCTTAATCCTGACGTTGATAGAATGACGCTTAGTGCCATCATGGACTTTGACCATCAGGGCAATATGATAGGCGGCGAGCTCTGTGAGAGTGTTATCAGGAGCAAGGCCAGGACTTCATATAATGAAGTTAAGCAAGCCTTGGAAACTGGTGAAGTACTACCAGACCGCTACCCTGGCTACCTGGATGATCTAAAAAACATGCGGGTATTATCTGATAAAATCGCGGCTCTCAGGAAGGCACGAGGCTCCATTGACTTTGAGTTCCCGGAAACACATGTTGATCTTGACATAGAAGGTAACCCAACCAATATATATGCCTATCCTATCAGCTTTGCCAACGGAATCATCGAATCATTTATGATCGCGGCAAACGAATTTGTCGCAATGAAGGCGGTAGATGCCAATTTGCCATTTACCTACCGTGTTCATGAGCTTCCGGATCCCGATAAGCTGGATAAATTTGTCCGACTTGCCAATCTGTTTGGGGTTCAGCTCAAGCTGCGAGGCAAACCAACCCCGGCAATGTTGGCCTCTGCTCTGGAAAAGGTAAAAAAGGAGCCGTTTGGGCTTACACTTTCGCAGCTTCTGCTCAGATCATTGGCAAAAGCACGTTATGCTTCTGAGAACCTTGGTCACTTCGGGTTGGCATCAACTCATTACTGTCATTTCACATCTCCGATCAGGCGTTATCCCGATTTATTCGCACACCGGGTCCTCAAGGCCTGGATACATAATGACGTACCGGGAGGTCGCTGGAAAGCTTTGGCGGATAGTGTCAGTGAACATAGTTCAGACATGGAGAGAACAGCCATGCAGGCTGAAAGAGACTCAGTTGACCAGAAGGCTGCTGAATATCTCAGCCAACATCTTGGTATGCATTTCAAAGGCGTTATATCCGGGTTTAATCCGGCCGGCTTTTTTGTACAGCTGGAAAACACAGTAGAGGGAATGGTGCCATATAGAACTCTTGATGGCTACTATGATTATATTGAGGAACGCCTCTGCGCAGTGAATTATCAAAGTGGCAAACAGCTGCATCTTGGGGATGCTGTAGAAGTCCAGGTTGCTCAGGCTGATGTGATCAAGCGAAGAATCGATTTCGAGCTGGTGGCACATGAGGCAGCGCGTGGAAGCCACGTGTCCAGCATGGCAGATAAGATCACCAGAGACAGAAAAAATGGTCGCGGGAAAACCTCAGCGAATGCCTCGAGACGTGGTCACTCACGTTCAATGCTTCCCGAAACCGGTAGAAAATCCAGGAAAAAACCGGTCAGATCCAAGCATGGAACACCAAATGGCAAAGCAAAAGCCAGACCCTCAAAAAGATCTGGCAAAGCAAAAGGCAGGAGATAATCGGTCCAGCTGACAGTGTTTGATCAAATCATGAACTGGCGCAGCTTCTCTTCGAGATCCTGACCATTCTCGTGGTGAATCTCGACATCGATGGGCTTAGCCAGGTCAAGGCTGAAAATACCCATTATAGATTTTGCGTCAACGATATAGCGGCCTGATGCCAGATCGACATCGTAAGGAAAATCGTTAACGATCCTGACAAACTCTTTGACGTCATTGATCGATTTGAGGTGTACAGTAAATTTGCGCATATGTAATTCTCCTTGTAGTGAAGTATAGTCCGGCAAGTATCAATAGTGACAGTCTGACTGCTATTATTGTGCAATAATCTGGAGCACAATGTCAACTGACAAATAGATGGATAGGAAAGCATAGAATGAGACAATATACAGTAGCCTTTCACACTCTTGGCTGTAAAACAAATCATTATGAAACTGATGTTATTGCCAATCAATTCAGCCTGCATGGCTATAAGCAGGTATCATTTCGCGAGCCTGCTGATGCCTACATAATCAATACCTGCACGGTCACAGGCGAAGCTGACCGCAAATCGAGGCAGATGCTGCGCCGGGCCAAACAGCTTAATCCTTCTGCCATTGTAGTGGCAATGGGCTGCCACGCTGAGCTTTCAGATGCTTCGGGCTATGCTGATCTCTGTATCGGGACACAAGGCAAGAGCCGAGCGGTTGAGATGGTGAATGCAGCCTTGGAACTACGGGATAAAAATAATTCGCCAGCTGATTCAACTGATAATATTATCCCTTCAGATAGCGGTGATCGCACTGTTGAGCATATTTCATCTTCGAAGCACAGCTACGATGATGATCCTCTATACGAAGAGCTGGGCTTATCTGAGAAACAGTCAGAAACCAGGGCTTACTTGAAGATCGAGGACGGCTGTAACTCGTTTTGCAGTTACTGCACGATCCCATATGCCCGTGGCCGGGTTCGGAGCCGCGACGAAGAGCAGATTCTTCAGGAAGCAGCCATGCTGGCAAAAGCCGGCTACAAGGAAATTGTCTTGACCGGCATACATCTTTGCTCTTACGGTCTTGATCGAGGCGAGCCCTCTCATGCTGTAGCTTTGCTTGCTGGTCGACTTGCTGAAATACCCCAGCTGGAACGTATTCGCTTTGGTTCATTGGAGCCTCTTTCAGTTACGACTGAATTTCTCGATATTTTGGAAAAGAACAGTAAGCTCTGCCCGCACTTTCATTTGTCTCT
Organism: uncultured Oscillospiraceae bacterium; assembly: GCA_964534195.1. Classification (GTDB taxonomy): domain Bacteria; phylum Bacillota; class Clostridia; order Saccharofermentanales; family UBA5734; genus JAAYFZ01. The sequence continues at coordinate 8,237 of CAZHQX010000031.1, read as the reverse complement.
CCAGAGTGGCTGCGATGAAACTCTCAAACGAATGAATAGAAGATACAATACAGAGCAATACAGAGCTGTAGCAGAAGATATTCGAAAACGCTGGCCTTTTGCCGGGATAACAACTGATGTAATAACCGCCTTCCCGGGAGAAACAGACGAGGAATTCGAACGAAGCTATGAGTTTTGCAAGGAGATCGGGTTTTCGCGCATGCATATTTTCCGTTTTTCGCCAAGAGCTGGTACCAGAGCGGCAGAAATGCCTGATCAGGTGCCGCCTGCTATATCAGCAGTCAGGAGCCAACGGCTACAAGAACTTGCTGACAGGATGGCATATAAGCATCACGCATTGCTGTCATCTGTAACCGAAAGCGTTTTGCTTGAACAGCTGCGCCCGGATGGCCTGATGACGGGGTATACTGGCAGCTATGCACAGGTTCTGGTATCAGGCATGGAAATTGATGACATTAACAAAATAGTGAAGGTTTCGTTTTCTGATTTTGATGAGAATTTTCTGTATGGTCATGCTGTCAATGATTTGTGATTCATGATAAGATATAACAACAACAAGCATTTCGCAGGAGGTGTCGATATGGCTGGCCATGAAACAACAAGATTCGAGCTTGGTGAAGATCACAGCAGAGAAGCACGTGACATAATGACTGAGGTTTTGAGCTCACTGCGTGAGAAGGGCTATAACCCGGTTAATCAGCTGGTTGGATATTTCCTGTCTGGAGACCCTACCTATATTACTAATCATAAGGGCGCGCGAGCGGTTATTCGCCGTATGGAGCGTGACGAGCTTTTGGAGATCATGATCAAGGATTATATTTCAAGGCTTTGAAAAAAGATGGAATATAGAATTCTCGGCAGAAGCAATATCAAGGTTTCACGCCTGTGCTACGGTTCGCTGACAGTGAGTCCGTCACAGGCTGATTTGTCTGCCCGGGAAGGCGGAGAACTAATCGCCTATGCACTATCTCGAGGCGTCAATTTCATTGATACCGCTCAGCTTTACCAAACCTATCCACACATACGTGAAGCTTTGAAAAGTGTGTCTGATTCACCTGTGATCTGCAGCAAAACATATGCCTGGAACAAGCAGACAGCCTTGGAAGCTGTAGATGAGGCCAGGCGAGAGCTCGATCTTGATAGGATCGATATTTTTTTGCTGCATGAGCAAGAAAGCGTCATGACTATGCATGGTCATTCTGAGGCGCTTGCCTGCCTGTTGGAGCTCAAAGAGCAAGGAGTTATTGGCTCGGTTGGATTGTCTACACATGCTATTGAGCCAGTAAGAGCTCTGACTGAGGCTATATCCGGTGATCGAAACGGTCTCTGGCAGGAATTCGATCCAGGTCCCTGGCGTGAGGCCGATATTGTCCATCCGCTTTTAAATCTCAGGGGTATTGGTCTGCTTGATGGCAGTCCAGAGGATATGCAGGCAGCGACCGTAAAAGCTGCTGAGGCAGGATTAGGTATATTTGGTATGAAGATGTATGGCGGTGGACATCTACTGTCAGATTTTCGTCAAGCTGCAAGGTTTGCTCTTGGACAGGACCATGTCGCGTCTTATGCTGTAGGCATGCAGTCTATGGCTGAAATAGACGCAAACATCCGCTTGTTTGAAGAACCTGATATTGATCCAGCTGATTGCCGAACCAGAAGCAGCAACCGCAGACTGATCGTATCTGATTGGTGTACAGGCTGCGGTGCATGCATTGAACGCTGCCGTTCAGGTGCTTTGAATCTGAATGACCAGGGTATTGTTACTGTCGATCATGAGCGCTGTACATTATGCAGCTACTGTGCGACTGTCTGCAGAGACTTCGTGCTAAAAATTATCTAAGAGGAGTTTCGGATGACAGATTTGGTTGAACGCTGGATGGGAATCGATTATGGTGAGGTCAGGGTAGGTGTAGCGGTGAGTGATCCCTTGGGCTATACAGCGAGAGGCATTGAGACTATTCGCTGGAATGGCAAGGATCTAAACAAAGTTATCAAACGTCTGCTCGATCTCATCGGACAATATGATGTCAAAGGTATAGTTGTTGGTGTTCCACGCAGAACGGATGGCAAGGCAGGAGCTTCTGAAGACAAAGCTCGTGAGCTTGCGGCTGAACTGGAAAAAGCATCAGGTATAGGCATTGTTCTTAGGGATGAAAGATATACGACTGTGCTTGCGTCCAGAGTGATGCGTGAGACTGGTGTGGAACGTGATAGAAGAAAAAACATTGTTGATCAAATTGCCGCGGAAATAATACTTCAGGAGTATATGGAAACCCGTCGCAAAGGAATTAACTGATGTGGTATAATGTCAGCATATTTTGCCTGTGAAATTCAGGCTTATTTGAACAGATCTTAAATTAAGGAGGATCTATATATGTTATTAGATGAGAATAAATGCTGCTGTGGTGATCAGGAAGAAGAAAACTGCAATTGTGACGATAATGGTGGCTGTGATTGCGGTCATGACCATGACCATGATCACGACCATGGCTCGGCTACTATAGTCATGACTGATGCTGAGACTGGTGAAGAATACACCTTCATGATCGTCGATGATTTCCCGTATGAAAATGAGCATTTCTGTGTTCTGATCACAACTGATGAGGAAGAACCAGAAATGGTAATTACGAAGGTAGTGACGATGGAGGATGGCACAGAGGGCCTCATGAGTCTTAGTGAGGATGAGTACGATAAGGTTTATGCCGAGTACGAGCGCCTCTGTGAGGATGAGGATTATGAAATCGAGGATGAGGAAGAATAATAGACCGGCAGAACAGGTCAAGGATGACAGGGCATCGAATGAGGATGTTCTGGCAGTTATAGCAGACATAGACAGCGGCCGCGAGTACTACATGTCTTTTATTGATATGTTTCAACTAAGTGGCAAGGACTATGTTGTTATGTATAACTATGAGCCGGATGATGGCAGTCACAAAGAGCCGGAAATTGTAATTATGCGTTCTGAACGACATGTGACAGGCGAACAGTATTTCAAGTCTATTCGCAACAAGAAGGAGCTTGACGCTGCCTTCAATATGTTTTACAGTCGTTTCGTGCATAGAGAAGCTTAAGGTTGGTCTGAGCAGTCAGGCCAGGCATGGGCCGGGTCGTTAATCGGCCCGGCTTTTGCAGATAATCAGTTAATGAGAGTGTAATATAATGATAAATGAAGAGTATCAGCAGAAGGATAATGAAGAAAAAAGTACTGCCAATGAAGAGGCTGGAACAGAGCAACTTAACAGCGTGCAGGCCGCAGGATCAGGTTCAGCCTATTATCATGGTGAACAGGGCAGGATAAATCTCCCTACCCAGAGAGCCTCATCAGGCAGACGCTTTAGTCCCAAAACGATCCTGATTCCATTGGGATTCATGATTCTTCACTTTCTGGTAATTAATGTTGTAGCGATAGTAGTATTGATTATTGCGCTTATTATCGGCAGTGGCGGCGCACTTGATCTGAACGCGCTGGCAGATCCTGATTACATCAATCAACTGATAATTGAACGTAATTCTCAGATTACTGTTTTTTATGCGTTAGCTATTTTACCGATCTACCTGATCTACATCTATTTTGCCAAGCGCAAGCGGCCAGAAACTGTTTTCATACGGCGTGCAGGTGTTCTTGATCTTCTTCCATCGATTGCTATTATGGTAGGTACCATGGGTTTAACAAACCTGTATTTTGTTCTTCTGACGCAAATCGCAGAAACGAATGGTTTTGTTGCCAGGCTGATGCGTGAATATGAAGAATTATCCTCACTTGCATTTTCCACAGAAACAGATTACTTGTGGCTGATACTTGGTATTGGTATTGCCGCGCCGGTAGTTGAAGAGTTGTTATTTCGCGGGATCATTCAAGGTGAGCTTAGACACGCTATGCCGGAATGGGCTGCGGTTGTGATTCAGGCAATATTATTTGCGGCCTTCCATATGCAGCCGATCCAATCAAGCTATGTTCTATTGCCTGGATTGATGCTTGGTGCCGCTTATGCCTGGACAAAGTCACTTTGGGTACCGATCATTATGCATATTTTCTTCAATCTGTTGGGTAGTCTGGTTCCAAGTCTTATACAGTCCGATGAAATGCTCCAGCAGATAGTTATTATTACTGAGGTAGCTTTTGTGCCTGTAGCAATTGCCGCTGGTGTATTTATGTTCCTGAGAAGCAGGAAGAAAAAATCCGAACAGAATATTGGAGGAAACACAGTTTATGAGCCTTCGTTATGAGAAAAACCTTATGATTCCTGACAAGTATGTACCAAATCTGAGCTTGCGTGAAACAGAACTTGCGATCAAGCAGATCAAGGACCGTGTTGAGTCACAATTGGCTGATACTCTTAATCTGACTCGAGTCTCAGCACCTCTGTTTGTACGCAGAGAAACAGGCTTGAACGATGACCTTAACGGCGTTGAGCGTCCTGTCAGCTTTGATATCAGGGATCTTGGTGCAAATGTCGAGATAGTACACTCTCTGGCAAAATGGAAGAGGATGGCTCTGAAGAGATACGAGTTTGCTCCTGGCGAAGGAATATATACTGACATGAATGCTGTTAGAAGAGATGAGATTCTTGACAATCTGCACTCTGTTTATGTCGATCAATGGGATTGGGAAAAAATCGTAAAGCGTGAACAGCGCAGCATCGAGCATCTTAAATCTGTTGTCAGAGAAATATATGCTTGTCTGAAACGTGTCGAGAATTATGTTTCCAGAGAGTATTCATGCATGAGGCCTAAATTGCCGGATGAGCTGTTTTTTATCACCACCTCGGAGCTTCTTGAAATGTACCCTGAGATGACATCCAGAGAACGAGAGGATGCTATTTGCCGCGAGAAGAAGGCGGTTTTCCTGATTGGGATCGGCAGCCCGCTTGCTGATGGCAGGCCGCATGACGGCAGAGCTCCTGATTATGATGACTGGTCTCTCAATGGTGATCTGCTCTTCTGGTATCCTGTATTGGAACGGGCTTTTGAAATATCTTCCATGGGTATCCGTGTTGATGAAGCAAGTATGCGCAGCCAGCTTGAGCAGGCAGGCTGTCTGGATCGATCTGAACTGGATTTCCACAAGAGTGTTTTATCCGGTGATCTGCCGTATACGATCGGTGGTGGTATTGGCCAATCGAGATTATGTATGTTTTTTCTGGACAAAGCACATATAGGTGAGGTTCAGGCTTCGGTTTGGCCGGATGAGATGATAGTGTCCTGTGAACAGAACAGCATTAAGCTGCTTTGATAAGAAATCAGTGAGCAATACGAAATGCTGACAGGTTACAGGGTGAAAAAACGTACATTTCTGGTTGCCGGTCTGGCTATTACGGCCAGTCTCATAGTTGCGGTCATGATGAGTCTTTATGCAGCTTCAATGTTGGGACCAGGCGTTCTTCATCGCTTTTCTCTGGTTGAACAGCCTCAACAGAGCGTGCTTCAGGGCAGTGGCATCAATTTATGCTCTACGCAATCGGGAAATCTGATAAGCGATGGTTCTTTTGAACCTGTCGTTTATGAGCATTTTCTGACAGCATATAGCGGCAGCCAGGATACACTGGCGGTATCTTCTTCTGAAGCATCCTTAGATGGTATGTATACAGATGATTTTTTCGTTGGCGCACAGGCCAGGATCATGACACTTGATTCTGAAGGGCTTAGACTTAAAAAGCAGGCCTATGTCCGTAGTTATTTACTTAATCAACCAGGACTTTTTCAGCCAATCAGGTTACCAGCGGATATGCCTTCAAACTTTCAGATCTATGATATTGCGCTGATGTCACAGGAACAGATGATAGCAGGAGGAAGCAAGGGCTTCGTACTTGCGATCAGTGATAACGAGGTTCAGGCTCTGACCTCAACCGGCTCTCCTAACAGCATTATAGCTGTTGATGCGAAAGCATCATCTGCCGTAGCCTGCAGTAATGCTGGCGAGGTTTATCTTTCTACGGACGGATATGTCTGGGAACAAATATACGGTCCGGATATAAGCCTGAAATCAATTTCACTGAGTGAAAACGGCAAGATTGCCGCCGTCGGCAAAAACGGACGAATCGTTAGTGGCAGCGCTGACGGTATGCAGGTCATCTCAAATCCTTCTATATCTCACAATTTGAACGCAGTAGCTTCATGGCAGGGCGGCTGGCTGGCTGCCGGCAGCGGTGGAGTCATTCTGTTTTCTACTGATGCTGTTGTGTGGGAACAAGTTGCAGTTGATACAAATACGGATTGGATCGATATTGTTGCTGATGATACCGGAGCGATGATTATCGGAACTGGAGGTAAAATTGCCGTCATAAGCACTCAGGGTGGAACGACAAGTGCAAGTGTAATAAACTCAGAATATGGTCTTGAACTTATATCACTGGCAAAAGTCAACAAGAATCAGTTGATTGGTCTAGATGAAAAGGGAGCTTTCTGGATAAGCCAGGATGCAGGCATGAGTTTTAATAAATCTGAACTTAGCACAGGAATTACAGCAGCTGATGTGATCTACAATGGAAATGGCCGTATTGTAGCTATCGACAACAATGGAGAATTGGCACATTCTCAATTAGTTGCTGGAATCAGTCTCGATTCACCTCTGCAGGATGGCCAGTATCAGGCTGGCGACCTGATTTATTTAAGTAAAAAGTCCGAGAGTTCACAAACTGGTGATTTATTAAAACCTGAATATGGTTCCTATTGGATATCAGATGATCAGAAGAATATTCGCAGGGTGATTTCAGATGAGAGTCCTGCAGGCGAAGGCTATCTGGAGGTTGATATTGATCAGCGGGCGGTTCTATATCAATCAATAGACAGAGAAGAAATACGGAGCCAACTGGATGATAATGTTCTAAGATTCAGTGGGTGGTTCAATACAAGTGATTCAGACACCTCAGTATCAATTAGCATAGAAGGTCTTGCCCGCGATGTAACTACAGAATTCAGCTTGACACCTGGTCAATGGCGCAGGCAGCAACATTCTTTTGTTGTGCCTGAGGTTTGGCTTCAGGATCAAGATGTTTATCTGAGAATTGAGATGCGTGGTAACGGTACAGCCGCGATCGATGATCTTAAGCTAACTGCTGCCAGCAATGCTGGTAAGGCATATACTGAGTCAAGCACAGAAGAAATCGTGTCTGTTTCTCCATCAATCATAAGAATGCAGCAGGTTCCGATCGGCCGATTAGATGCTCCGGCATTATCGTGGCTGCAGGCAGCAGGACAGACCGGCTATGTGTTTGCGCATGGTATCTGGCAGTTGAATCGTACAGCAGCACTGACTCCTGCACTTGAGCTTGCCTTGGAAACAGAGGCTTCACCCTGGCTGATAATTGATTCTGCTGCATCGCAGGAAGAATTGGTCAGCTTGATTGAATACCTGGCCGCTCCAGTTTCAGAGGAATATGGCAGGCTAAGAATGGAGCAAGGCAGGGCTGTTCCATGGACGGAAGCTTTTACCAGAATGTTTATTGAGGTTTCTGACGACAATATGCTTTTTAGTGATGACCGCATGAAGAGCTCATATGTTGACTGGGTCATTACTCAAATAGCTTCTAGTCCTTACTATAACGGAATTAAGAACAGGCTTATTTTTGTAGACGCGATGAGCTACAGTCACGGTCTCATGCAATCATCTGCGGATTATCATGCCTCAGCGCTTGAAGCTAACAACAAAGTTGACGGAATCAGTTCTATGGAGAGTTTGTATGCAGAGTATTGGAATAATATACCCCGAAACACAGACAAGCTTGCTCAGGACTGGCCTGAAATGATGCGGAGTGTAAGTTTTGGAAACAGTCATTCCAGCATAGGATTTGCTGAGATGACAGCAGTAATGAGCTACGACCTCGGCGGACAAACAGGTCTCCCACTTATTGATCAAGGCTGCTTCGAAAAAAGCTATTTAACCACTACTGAAAAGCAAAAGATCAATAGTGCAGCCAAATTGCTTTCGCGCGCTTCTGTAGGCAGACCTCAGAAGATCATACGACTTAGTGCGTCTGAAGACGTATTTGTTTTTGCCGCCAATGACAATGAATCTGTCAGAGTTTTAATTAGTAATGTCGGCTCCATGCCGGCTACCTGTCAATTAGTAACTGACTATGATCTTGCTGATTCTATTATCAGTAAATACGACAGTGAGGGCAGTCTGATAGGGACTGAGAAAATCAGACGAAATGAAGCTCATATAACAGTTCTGCCGGGCGGTGTTGTCTATTTGGAAAAGCTTGACAGCCGCTGAGCTGCTCGTTATAATAATCAGGCGC
>CAZHQX010000030.1:9973-15425 GCA_964534195.1 uncultured Oscillospiraceae bacterium | reverse complement strand
GGCGCATCAGGGCTTTTTGTCCGGGCGAGAGCTTCGGACCTTTTGAAAACAGTGGTCGGGACATCATAGCTATGGCACCGGCGTTTCGTCGTGATCCAGACTGGGGCCGTCAAAATGACGGTGTAACTCTGGTGGTTCTGTAAGTTCCATGATTTTATTATGCCTGTTATTGGTTAACATGCTTTTTACATCAATCTAATCGTCCTCTTATCTCCCGATGATATTATTTGCTGAGAAGATAAATAATATGGGAAAAGAGGAGGATAAATGGCAGCTGACAAACAAACAGAAGCTCAGATAGTTACAGATAAGCTGAGCCTCTTCTACGGAGATTTTCAAGCCCTTAAGTCCGTAAGTCTTGAAATACCGGCCAGGCAGATAACTGCCTTGATCGGTCCTTCGGGCTGCGGCAAATCCACATATATAAAAACTTTGAATAGAATGAATGATTTGATTCCCGGTGTCAAAATTGAAGGGAGTATTCTTATCGATGGAGAAAATATCTATGCTCCTGAAGCTGATGTTAATCTCTTGAGAAAAAGAGTTGGTATGGTTTTTCAAAAACCTAATCCAATGCCTATGTCGATTTATGACAATATTGCTTATGGTCCTCGCATTCATGGCACAAAAAAGAGACGTGATCTGGACAAGGTCGTTGAGACAAGCTTGCGCAGGGCTGCTCTCTGGGATGAGGTCAAGGATCGACTGAGGAAGGATGCCTACAGTCTGTCCGGCGGACAGCAGCAGCGACTTTGTATTGCCAGGGCACTCGCAGTTGAACCTGATATTTTGCTGATGGATGAGTCAACCAGCGCTCTTGATCCTCTATCTACGATGAAGGTTGAAGAGCTGATGTATGAGCTTAAGCAGAAATATACAATTGTTATAGTAACTCATAATATGCAGCAGGCTGCCAGGATAAGTGATCGTACAGCGTTTTTTATGCTGGGCGAGATCATTGAGAGCGCGGCAACGGCGAAATTGTTCAATGAACCACAGCATGAGAAAACCGAGGCCTATGTTTCCGGTAGGTTTGGTTGATTAAGATGGAGGAAAAGTATGGTAGCAAGAGCTAGTTTTGAGAAGGATATGCAGCTACTGCATGAAGAGATCACACGTATGGGTGCTCAGGTAGAGTACGCTATTGAGGAAGCGATCGTCGCTCTTATAGAGCTTGATGATAAGCGCGCTTCAGAAGTAATAAATCAAGATGATATAGTTGACGAGATGGAGCGCAATATTGATAGACACTGTGTGGAGATCATAGCCAGACAGCAGCCTGTCGCCAGGGATCTTCGGGATATCACCTCTGCGCTCAAGCTTATTACTGACCTCGAGCGTATTGCAGATCATGCAAGTGACATATCTGAGCGTGTTCTGGCGATGACAGAGCTTCCGGTCAAAATACCCGTACCCTACGATATCGTTACTATCACCAAGTTAGCAAGAACTATGCTAAGAAGCGCCCTTGACGCCTATGTCAGCAATAACAGAGCTATTGCCGCCGACGTCATCAACATGGATAATAAAGTAGATGAGCTTTATCTTAAGCTCAAAGCCTATTTGACCAGAATGATGTCAGTTGATTCTGACAGCGTTCCTCAATTGGTTGAAATGCTTCTTGTTTGCAAATATGCTGAGAGAATTGCAGATCATGCACAGAATGTCGCGGAATGGGTCGTCTATTATATTGATGGTAGATTGAAGGACGAAATTCAGGAGGACTAAACAGCTGTGATGATCGCGGTAGGGAGTTTGAAATGGTAGAGCCTGTCATAATTATGGTAGAAGATGATGCAGTTATATCTGAATTGATTGAGTTTAATCTTAAAAACGAAGGTTATTCCGTCTTAAGCTATCGCAGTGGTGATAAGATGCTGCCTGATCTCGATCAAAAGGAAGACATAGAGGTCGCGGTATTTGTTCTGGACATAATGCTGCCAGGAATCGATGGTTTCGAGGTCTGCCAACGGCTTAGAAAGCTTGAGCGATTTAAGCTTACTCCTGTGCTCATGCTGACTGCCAGAGGGGCTGAGAGCGATAAGGTCAAAGGCTTGGAAACAGGTGCTGATGACTACATAACAAAACCCTTCGGTATGCGCGAGTTTCTGGCACGTGTCAGTGCCCTCAATAGAAGGTATAAGCAAATCAACGAGCTTAAATCAACCAGGTCTTCGGAAGAAACTGCCAAGACCGTCAATCCTACTAATCCTAAGTCCTCAGAGTCAGCTGGCAGTACACAGCCGGTTCGTCCTGGAATGATCAGCTCTCATAATATAACGATCGATGATATTCGTCATCGTGTTTTCAAAGATCAGGATGAGATTGAAATGACCCATAGGGAATATGAGCTGCTGAAATTTCTCATGATCCATAAGGGTATCGCATATAGCAGAGATGACCTGCTGAATTATGTTTGGGGCTATGAGTACAGTGGTGAGACGCGAACCGTAGATGTTCATATAAGACAGTTAAGGCGTAAGCTGGAGCTGGATGACTCACGACCGGTATTGATTGAGACAGTTCGGGGCAGGGGCTACCGTTTCAGTGACAAGCTGCCTGAATAGAAATATTAGTGATACTGACGATCAGTATCGTGGAGGTTTTTAATGCTCAAGCGGATTTATCTTCTGGTAGCGGCCATAGCAGTTATTGCTGTACTGATAACAGGATTGGTTTCCTTCGACGTTATAAGTCAGTACAATGATGAGGCCGCACATCGTTATTTGACTTCTATGTCACGGATAGTTGCTTCTGAGCTTGATGATGGCAGCAGCCCACAACAGTCTGCTGATAAGGCTTTGGCGGCTTTTGCCGATGACTCTAACAAGCTGAGAATAACGATCGCCGAAATTGATGGAACAGTTATATATGACAATCAGGCTGATCCTGGCACTATGGATAACCATGCTGACAGACCGGAAATAATAAATGCGGTCAGAACCGGATCAGTGGGCAGCGCGATCAGGTCAAGTGACACTGTCGGGGAAGATATGCTATATCTGGCAATTGTTTCGGACTCAAATATGATCGTGAGGACATCAATGCTTCTAAACGCTCATCGATCAGCTATCTTCAGTATGATCCGCACCTCTGTGATTGTCCTGCTGATCGTAGTGGCATCCCTGGCGTTGGCAGGCTTGCTGCTTCTCAAACACATAACCAGGCCGCTGAGCAGCCTTCATGAAGCGGCGGTCTCGATGGGGCGTGGTGATTTGACCGCCAGGGTCCTGCTGCCGGAGGATGATGAGAATGAAATGTCGAGGCTGGCTCAGGCATACAATTCAATGGCTGCCAGGCTCCAATCAACCATGGAGGAGCTTGCCGACCGCAAAGCAAGGCTGGACGCTATTCTTGATTCAATAACTGATCCTGTCCTGGCAGTAGGCGAGCGTTGCGCCGTAACATTTCTTAACGCCCATGCAAAAGACGTTTTCGGTCGTAGGATCGATCCTGATGAGGCAGTATATCCGCTCGTTCTGATCACACATGATCCCAATACTGAGAGATTAGCTGAAGAGGCTATGAGCAGTCAGAAGACTGTAAGCAGAGAGCTCAATTTAAATACAGAGCAGGGAGAGATTATTTTTCATGTCACTGCGTCTCCTCTCAAGGGCAGCCAGAGTGTTGGCGCGATCATAACATTTCACGATATCAGCGAGGCCAGAAAAGCTCAGAAGATGCGAAGCGATTTTGTAGCCAATGTCACTCATGAGCTGAAAACACCACTGACCTCGATCAGAGGCTTCATTGAAACTTTGCGAAGAGGTGCTATCAGTGACAGTAAGGTTGCCGAGAGATTTCTGGAGATTATTGATGTTGAAGCTGAGAGACTGCATCAATTGATCAATGACATTCTGATTCTTTCTGAGATAGAGCAGCAGACACTTGATAAGGAAGCGGAGAATTTTGACCTTAACAGCTTGATTGATGAAGCGGCCGTTCTGCTTGATGACAAAGCGGTTTCAAGGGACATTTCAATTGTTGTACAGCAGGATGACGATCAGCTGCCAGTCAAGGCTTCGCGAAATAGAGTCAAACAGATTCTGTTGAATTTGATCGATAACGCTATCAGCTATGGCAATGAGGGCGGCAAGGTTTTTGTAGAAGCTGCCAGAAGAGCTGATGGTATGCTCGAGCTGAAGGTTATAGATGATGGGCCTGGTATTCCCAAGGAGCATCAGGACAGGATATTTGAACGTTTTTACAGAGTAGACAAGAGCCGCTCACGTGAAGCAGGCGGAACAGGACTTGGTCTATCTATAGTTAAGCATATAGCTCAGCTGTACCATGGTCAGGCAAGTGTGACAAGTGAACCTGGGATGGGCTCGACTTTTACCATTGTAATTGATATTTAATACTAAACCAGCGCTATTGTTGTTTTTGGTGTTTAGATCAGGAAGAGGTTCGTAATTTGTACGGTCCTCTTCTTATATATTTGCCCCGCTGTTGCCTCATGATATAATGCTACTTGGATTTACCAGAGCAGGAGGCCCAAATGAATCAACAAAATGATATAGACAACAAAAGTGGCAGCTTCATCTATCCGCGTGACAAAGCAGCAATGCCGGAGGTCTGGCGGCAGTTCATCAGAGCTTGTGAGAGCTGCAAAAACTGCGGACTGCATCAGTCCAGGAAAAATGTGGTGGTTCTTAGAGGCTCAGTGGATGCACCTCTGATGATCATTGGAGAGGGACCTGGTGCAGAAGAGGATGAGCAGGGACTGCCTTTTGTCGGTGCGTCGGGACAGCTGCTTGATCTGTTGCTGCAATCTTACGGACTTGGACCGGAGAAATATCATATCTGCAATATTGTTAAATGCAGACCGCCGGAGAACCGGGTGCCGACACCAGAAGAGGCTAAGACATGCAAGCGGCTTCTGGCTTCGCAGTTTTCCATGGTTAAGCCGAAGGTGATAATTTTGCTTGGTTCAACAGCTTACAAATATTTCACAAACAACAATGATGGTATTACCAAGGTGCGCGGCCAATGGATCGAGAAGAACGGATATTTCATTCTACCTACCTTCCATCCTGCGTATATTCTGCGAAACAATACTCAGAGGATCCATTTGTGGCATGATATCGGTCTGGCCAGGCAGAAGCTTGAGGAGCTTGGCCTGATCAGCCCGTTTACCTTCCAACCGGAAATGCCGACAGGGAGGCGTTGAAATGTATATTGAGAATAATGAAGTCAAGAGGTACCCGATAGCTGCGGTCATAGCATGGGTGCTGACTGTTCTCTGGATGGCAGTGATTTTTTTGTTTTCTCATCAGGACAGCGACTCTTCGTCCGGACTTAGCGGCCAGCTGGCAGCTGTATTAGTCAGGCTTACCGGCGGCCAGCTGGAGGGACCACAGCTTGTTCGTTTTGAAGGTATGCTTAGAGTGTTTGCACACGGCTTCATATTTTTTGTGCTTGGACTGTTGGTGAGCTACGCTTTTGAAACTAT
>CAZHQX010000030.1:0-9873 GCA_964534195.1 uncultured Oscillospiraceae bacterium | reverse complement strand
ACGGCTTCATATTTTTTGTGCTTGGACTGTTGGTGAGCTACGCTTTTGAAACTATTAATATAAAAGAGCTGCCAAACGCAGCTCTTGCTTTCATAGTCAGTGCCTTATATGCTGCCTCAGACGAGCTCCACCAGGTATTTGTTCCTGGCCGGGCCGGTGAGCTGAAGGATTTTTTAATAGATTGCGCTGGAATCTTACTTGCGATCATTGTTTATCAGGCTATTAGAACGATTATGGATCTGCACGCCGAGCTTGAGGTTGGAGCTCAGGATGAGCTCCGGCTATAATTATTAAGGCAAATATTTTGATCATGCTAGAAGTATCAGGCTGGCGGCCATTATGGCCATACCAGCAACCATACCATAAATGCTCAAGTGTGGTTCACCGTATTCTCTGGCTGATGGCAGAAGCTCATCAAGCGATATAAACACCATGATACCGGCAACTGCGCCAAATACTATACCCATTAGTGTTTCACTTAAGAATGGCATCAGAATAAGATAGCCGATCAGAGCGCCGGCTGGTTCTGACAGACCTGACAAGAAGCTAAGACGAAACGCCTTGCGTTTGCTGCCAGTGGCATAGTACACAGGCACTGATACCGCGATGCCCTCTGGAATATTGTGAATCGCGATTGCTATGGCAATTGGGATCGCAATGCTCGGATCCTGCAGAGCTGAAATAAATGTGGCCAGTCCCTCCGGGAAATTGTGTATACCGACAGCCAGCGCAGTAAATATGCCCATACGCATTAGCTTCTGCTTGTGCTCATGACCACCGCTGCCGTATGTATCCGCGTTTTCCTCAGTCATACTTTGTCTTAGGCTCTTTGCTGATTCAGATTCGATGCTGATTGTGGATTGCCCGGGCTTGAACTCCAGCTTCTGGCCATTGAAATCACAAACTTGAGTACCATCCGGCTGAACGTAGCAGTGCTCAGGCTTCATATCCTCAATTCTATACATCTCATGAGGGTTTTCTGAGCTCGGAATAAACTTATCGATCAGGGCGATCAGCAGCATCCCGCCAAAAAAAGAAATCACAGTTACCAGAGCGCCGTTTGTTTCACCTAACTCAGAAGTCAGAGCATCCTTGGCCTTAAAAAAGATCTCAACAAAAGATACGTATATCATGACTCCGGCTGAGAAACCAAGACTGATCGAGAGAAATCTTGTATTAGTACGTTTAGCGAAGAAGGCGATCGCGCTGCCTATACCGGTGCTGAGACCGGCGAAAAGTGTCAGAGCAAAAGCAAAAAGCACGTTGCTGTCAAAAAAATCCGGCATTTTGTGTCTCCTATCGTTGTTATTTAGCTGTTTACATTTTACTTGTTTTCACTGAAATTTCCAATCAATATAGTTAGTGATCATTATCTGCTTGTACATACAGGTTAAAGATTGTGCAATGAAAGTGCAACAAGTTATAATGCTGCAGATTACACAGACAAGTTACAATGTGTTCACGGATAAATGTTCAAGATATCCAAAAGGTACTTCAAAAGGAGGAAATTTACATGAAGAAACTGCTTGCACTTATCATCATGGTGACGATGCTTCTTTCACTGGCTGCTTGTGGCGGCTCAGGCGGAGAAACAACACAGGCACCTGCCGATGATACCACAACGACCACTACTGAAGTCGCTGAGCCTACGACTGTTGATTCCGGTTCGGAGACAGCCACAGATCTTAGCTTCTGGACCTTCCAGGAACTGCACAATCAATTCATGATCGATGCCGTTCAGAGCTGGAATGAGCAGAACCCTGATCGTGCGATCAATCTCACAGTTGAAGTTTATTCATACGATGAGCTGCACAGTAAGCTGCAGATAGCTCTTCAGACCGGTTCAGGTGCGCCTGATCTGGTAGACATCGAAATCAGTAAGTACGCTAACTTCCTGATGGGCAACACAGTACCGCTGGTTGCACTTAATGATGTTATCGCACCGGAGCAAGACAACCTGATCATGGGTCGTTTTGAAAACTATGCAAAAGATGGACAGTACTACGGTATTGACTATCATGTTGGTGCTACAGCTACCTATTACAATACTGAAATTCTGGAAGCTGCTGGCGTGAATATCGATGATATCAAGACATGGGACGATTATGTAGAAGCTGGTAAAACGGTAAAAGCAGAAACCGGCAAGTACATGATGGCCGTCGAAACAACTGAGCATTGGTCATACTATCCTCTGCTTGTTCAGAAGGGCTCAGACTTCTTCACAGACACTGGCGATGTTATCATCGACAATGAAACAAACGTAGAAGTGCTGCAATGGCTGCATGACCGTGTTTACCAGGACGAGATCGCTGTAAAAGCTCCAGGCGGATTCTTCCATGCTGAAGAATTCTGGGCATACTTCAATGAAGGCAATATCGCCAGCATTACAATGCCTCTCTGGTATCTCGGACGTTTCACAGACTATATGCCTGATCTGGCCGGTAAGATGGCAGTTCGTCCAATGCCTGTATGGGAAGAGGGCGGAGCAAATTCAGCTGGTATGGGCGGTACAGGAACATCTGTAACTATCCAGTGCGAAGATCAGCAGCTGGCAAAAGACTTCCTGTTCTTCTCTAAGATCTCAAAAGAAGGCGCGATCAAAACCTGGTCAGTACTCGGTTTCGATCCTCTGAGAAAAGACCTCTATGATGATCCTCAGATGACAGAGCCTAACAAATACACCGAATACTTCGGTGATAATCTCTTCGAAGTTATGCTTGACACAGCTGACAGCATCGGCAAGATCGTCGTTACTGACGACCGTTTCCCCAACGCTGTATCAACAGTTCAGAAGAACGTAATGTTCAGAGTGCTTGAAGAAAACAGCCAGACCCCGGCTGAAGCACTGACAGAGGCTGCAGAAGAAATCAGAGCAATGAGCTGATTAGGAAATTCACATTGCAGTCAAGGATAAGAATGCTGAAATAATATCCTGAAACGGCGACGGGCTTCAGCGGATTCACATCTCGCTGAAGCCCTTGCCTCTTTTTAACTAAGATTCCACATACCAATGCAAGGAGGATTCGATCATGGCTGCTGGTAATAAGACCATGGGTGCCACATCGATCAAAGGGTTTATAACTTCGCGAAAAGTTTTTCCCTATGTTTTCATACTGCCATTTGTACTATCTTTTCTTATTTTCTTCCTCTATCCGATCATTTCAACGATCGAGATGAGTATGCAAAGTATTAAGGGTTTTGATTCAATTGAATTCATCGGATTGAAGAATTATAAGAATCTATTCAACAGACAATTTTTCAATGCGTTGAGTGTAACAGCCAGATATACATTCTGGACAATTCTGATTCTCATACCAATACCGCTGGTGCTGGCAAATATTTTGAATTCACATCTGACAAAAGGCGGCAATATATTTAAGTCCGCGCTCTTCATGCCGGCACTGACATCTGTCGTTATGGCGGGTCTGTTTTTCAAATTTGCTTTTGCCGAGCAGCCCACAGCTTTGATAAATTCAATCATTGTGTCGTTTGGGGGTGAGCCGTATAGATTTCTCTATACTAAGACCGGAGCGATGATAGTTCTTGTATTGTTCTGTACTTGGAAGTGGATGGGTGTTAACCTGATCTACTACATGTCGGCACTCAAGAGCATACCTGCTGAAATCTATGAGTCAGCTGATATTGACGGTGCAAACTCTATCCAGAAATTCCTGAAAATAACCGTGCCTTCTGTTAGGCCGACGATCATCTATGTTTTGACAATAAGTGTTTACGGTGGCTTCTCTATGTTCGCGGAATCCTTCACCTTGTTCAATGGTGCAAGAAGCCCGGGCGATATAGGAACTACACTGGTAGGCTATATTTATAATCAGGGCATCAATCAGAATAATTTCGGCCTGGCATCTGCTGCCGGTCTTGTTCTACTGGGTCTGGTGCTGCTGATAAATGTTATTCAGCTGTTCATCACGGGATCATTTAGGAAGGAGGCGTAAAAATGGCGGTACAAAGTAAAACAAAGAACAATTTAACAACAACTGCGATCATTATTTTCTTCGGCGTACTATCCTTGATAGCTCTGATGCCATTCGTTTTCCTGACATTGTCATCCTTCAAGCCTGGTGTTGAAATGATTAGAAATGGATTGAGTCTGCAGCTTGATTTTGAGAATTTCAGCTTGACCAATTATGGTTATCTGCTGACTGATCGTGATGGCGTATATCTGCACTGGTATAAGAACAGCATAATCATCACTGCATTGCAGACCGGAGGCGGCTTGCTGCTTAGCTCAATGGTTGGCTACGCCCTGGCGCTTTATCGCTTCAAAGGCAGAAATCTGACATTCATTCTGGTTTTGGTCGTTATGATGGTGCCAATTGAGATTTTGCTTCTGCCACTTTACAAGCTATCTATTACACTGAAGATAATTAATACCTATAGAGGAGCTTTCCTGCCATTCTTAGTTTCAATGACTGGTATTTTCTTCTTCCGACAATATGCGATTGGTCTGCCAAAAGAACTGATGGAAGCAGGCCGTATCGATGGTTGTACAGAATTTGGCATATTCTTCAAGATCATGATGCCTCTGATGAAGCCAGCCTATGGCGCGATGACAATTCTTCTCGCCATGGCTAGCTGGAACTCCTTCGTCTGGCCATTGATCGTAATGCGGGATACAGCAATGCAGACGCTGCCCGTCGGACTGCAGACGATGCTGACACCATATGGCAATAACTATAATATGCTGATGTCGGGTGCTGTAGTGGCCGTACTGCCGATAATGCTTGTATTCCTGTTTAATCAGAAGTCGTTTATTGCTGGTATGACAGCAGGATCTGTCAAAGGCTGATCACAATAAAAAAGAGGTAAATGAAATGAAAAAAGCAAAAATTATTATTGATAAAGACTATCAGATTTCTGAGATCGATGAGAGGTTATTTGGATCTTTTATCGAACATCTGGGAAGGGCTGTTTATACCGGCATTTATGAGCCTGATCATCCGACGGCGGATGAACAAGGCTTTCGCCAGGATGTTATTGATCTGGTAAAAGAACTGCATGTGCCAATTGTACGCTATCCGGGCGGCAATTTTGTGTCAGGCTATAACTGGACTGATGGTATAGGCCCGAAGGATAAAAGACCGACTAGACTTGATTATGCCTGGAAATCTATTGAGACGAATCAGGTTGGTATTAATGAGTTCGCGGATTGGTGCAAGAAGTCCGGTAGTCAGGCTATGGCCGCTGTCAACATGGGAACTGGAACCGAGCAGGAAGCCGGCTATATGATCGAGTACTGCAATTTCCCGGGAGGCACGACCTGGAGCGATCTTCGTAGAGAGCATGGCTATGAACAGCCACATGATATCAAGGTATGGTGCATAGGTAATGAGATGGATGGCGATTGGCAGACCTGCCAGATGGACGCTGAGGCATATGGCAGGAAGGCCAGGCAGACCGCGAAGATTCTGAAGTGGGTAGATCCCTCTGTTGAGCTTGTCGCCTGCGGAAGCTCAACAACACTTCAGAAGACATACCCGGAATGGGACAGGATCGTTCTTGAGCATGTATATGATGATGTTGAGTTCTTATCTCTACATCGCTACTACGAGAATGAAGGCAATTTGAATGACTTCCTGGCTTCATCTACTGATATGTCTGATTTTATCAATACGGTCACTTCTATATGTGACTATGTTAAGGCGCTCCGCCGCAGCAAAAAGAAGCTCATGTTAAGCTTCGACGAGTGGAATGTCTGGTATCAGAAAGATCAGAAGGAACATGGATATGAAGTTGCTCCGACACTGATTGAAGATCAATACTCAATGCTTGACGCACTGGTATTTGGATCTATGATGTGCACGCTGCTTAATCACTCAGATCGCGTCAAGATGGCTTGTCTGGCACAGCTCGTTAACGTTATTGCCCCAATTATGACTGAGAAGGGCGGACGTGCACTTCGTCAGACGACATTCTATCCCTTCCGTGATGTTTCGAATCTGGCCAGGGGCAAGGCGCTTAAGCTGCTGACTCATTGTGATAAGTTTGACTCTGAACGCTATGGTACGGCTGACACTATTCAGACCGCTGCTTCCTATGATGAGGCAAATGGTGAGATAATTCTCTTTGCTGTTAATGTAGATCAGGTCGAAGATCAGGAGATTTCAATTGATCTGCGTTCATTTGGTCAGGTCGAGATGATTGGACGTACTGTCTTGCATAACGACGATATATATGCTAAAAATACCTTTGACGACCCATTCAGGGTCGTTCCTGCAGAGGCTGATATCATTAAGCCCGCCGGTGACGGCCCGATCAAGGTAGTTGTTCCGGCTATGTCCTGGAATGTGATGAGATTTAAGTGTATCGACTAATAACCTCTTTTAAAAATACTCTTTCGCAGATGTGGAATCTGCTTACGAGGCATGGTCAGAAGCGAGTCAGCATTCATTCGCTTCTGACCTTGCTTTTCGTTTTTGTGTCTGTTGCCCCAACTCTTTTGGTTGGTTTCTATTTTTACAATCAATCAGCTGATACGATGAAAGAGAGAATCAGTAATTATTCTAATCAGATAACTGATCTGACAGCTGAGAGCATTGGCAGTAAATTAGCTGATATCGAGGCCTACAGTATAGAAACCGCTTACTCTGATCGTGTACAGGAGTTCATGCAGGATCCGCTGCCGGTTAACGATTGGGGCAGAAATCAATTGCTGACCAGTATTCGACAGGATTCGGGGATTAAGGTTGCCAGACAAAATGAGGACTTCATCGTAACTCTGCTCCATCCATCTCAACAGCAGACAATTATTTACGGCAACTATGGATTACCATTTTCACTTAAAATAATGACGCAGCAGAAGCTCTACGCTGCTGCCGAAAATGAGAATGGCGCAACGTTTCTAATGCCAATATCTGAAGACGACCATCAGCCGAATCTTTGGTTTGACATGGTCAAACCATCTGGCAATACCCAGGCAGTTATGTTGGCAAGATCAATTAAGACACTCTATCGCGGCGAGGTCAAAGGTGTGTTAATGATCAGGATAAGTGAGCGATATTTGAATAGCATTGCCAAGGAAAGTGATATCGGAAATGGATCCCATAGCTTCATTACCGACAGTAATGGTTTGGTTTATGCTGCCAGAGACGAATTTATTAATCTTGGTGATCAGCTCGATACCAAACTGTCGCAGGCAATAAATGATGCTGCAGAGGGATCTCATGGTGGTGAAACAAATTATTCAGTACCAGTCTGGAACGATGGCACCAGAGATTATCTCGTATTTGCTACTAAACTTCCTGAATTCGATCTTTACTTCACGGGACTGCTTCCTGAGGAATACATAAATTCTGAATTGAATAGCACAACCTTCAAAATCATCATTTTGATGCTGTTGATAGTAGTTGTTATGATAGCACTTTCGTCATTTTTTGCTTATATAATAGCAAATCCGCTCAAAAAAGTTATATATGGCATGCATGAGGCAAGGAGAGGAAATTTGACCGTTGAGGTCAAGCTCAATGCTCTCAGAGAGGTTGAAGAGGTGTCATCCAACTTTAATGAGATGATGGATGAGATCAATCGCCTTGTTATTAATGTTACTGACAAAGAAAAACAAAAGCGAGTCGCGGAGCTGAAAGCTTTGCAAGCTCAGATCAATCCGCACTTTTTATCTAACACCTTAAATACAGCGCGCTGGATGGCATCTTTGCAGGGCAATCATAATGTAGATGATCTGATCAGTTCTCTCATTCAGCTCATTAACGCGACTATTGGTGCCAAGAATGATATGATCACGATAGAAGAAGAGCTTGAAAACATTCGTTGCTTCCTGCGTATACAGGAGTACAGGTATTTTGATAAGTTCAAAACCTTATTTGATATCGAACCTGCAGTTTTAGACTATATGATTCCGAGACTGTTGCTTCAGCCTTTGGTTGAAAACGCGTTGGTTCATGGAATTGCTATGCTGGATGGTCAAGGGACATTGGTCATAAAGGGAATGTTGGAAAATAGCACAATAAGACTGCAGGTAACTGATAACGGTGCCGGTATGGATCAGGAACGTTTGGCTGAGGTTGAGGGTGGCAGTGTCGTAAGTGCATTCAATGGAATCGGCATCAATAATGTCAGAGAGCGTATCAAGCTGAATTTTGGTGAAGGCTACGGTCTAACAATTAACAGTGTGCCTGAGCTCTTTACTACCTGCGAAATAAGAATACCTGCTATAAGCAATAACAAGGAGATAAAATCAGAAGATGCTGAAAATAATGCTGATAGATGATGAAGCGCCATTTCGAACAGGTTTAAAGGATTTAATTAATTGGCGTCATCACGGCTACGATATAATCGCAGAAGCGGCAAATGGCAAGGCCGCACTCGAGAAAATAGCTGATAAGCAGCCGGACATAATAATAGTTGATATGAACATGCCTGTGATGAACGGCGCTGATCTTATTGAGCAGTTATCAGCTTCATATCCGCGTATAAGAGCGATTGGTCTTAGCGGCTACGATGATTACGATTATCTTAGAAAGTCAATGCGGGGTGGCGCGGTTGATTATCTTCTCAAACATAATCTGACAGCTGAAACACTTCTGGCTGCATTGGATTCAGCTGCTGATGAAATCACCAAGGAAGAAAAGGTTGAAGCGATAAACGCAAGGCTTGAGGACCAAATAGAAGAGCATAGGGAGGCTCTGAGATTACGATTTATTACAGAATTGCTCGATGGTCAGGTAGGATATGACAATCAAGCCGCCAAAGCACAAATGGAATCATTAGAGCTTGATTTGCCATTATTGAATGGTTCAATTATTTTAATGCTCATAGATCAGTTCTGGCGTGTTAAGCAGAACAGTGATGATGAAAAACTAAATACAATTATTTCTTCTGTTATTTCAATTTCGTCAGAAATTTTGAAGGAATACAACAGCTCCTCTATCCACAAATTGGATGAACGAACATTTATCATTTTTGTTTCTTCTGGCGGACAGAGAAGCATTATGTCTCAAATTGATAGACAGAAGGCTGTCATAAGCCGAATAAACATGAGTATAAAACGCTATCTTAATCTTAGCGCCAGCTTCTGCGCTGGCAAGCCATATATAGGATTAGAAGGCCTGATTGCGAGCTATAGACAGATCAGATCGCTAATGGATGAGCATTTTTATGATGGATCCGGCAGTGTTCGCTATGCAGATCAAAATGACAGTTATTCCATGATTGAACAGCATGAGAGTATAACTCTTGATGTCGAGGTAGAGAAGCTGCTGACAGCCTCTATCCAAATGGCGGATGCAAGAGCTGCTGAGAGTGCTCTTGCGCAGTATTTTGTGAAGCTTTATGAACAAAGGGCAAGCAATAAATCCTTCAAAATTATTTGTATTGAGCTAATTCATTTGCTTGGACGCAGCGTAAGAGACATGAATGTAATCGCTGAGAAAAACTCATATGACCCGTTAGACGCATACGAGAGAATTAACAGATTTGACACTGTAGATGATCTTAAGGACTGGATCATAGAAAAATACAAAGAGACGATCGCATTTTTGCGACTGCATGGGTTACATGAGAGGTATACTCCCGTTGTTTCAAAAGCGCTGCAATTTATACATAGTAATTATAGCGATCAGATATCATTAGGTGATGCTGCTGATTTTGCAGGTGTAAGTAATTCATACTTGAGCAGATCATTCAAGGATGAGACAGGTAAGGGCTTCTCTGAATATGTTACGGCCTATAGGATTGAAAATGCCTGTAATATGATAAAGTCCGGAGGCCGCAGAATCAAGGATATTGCCTCGGCCTGCGGCTTCCAGAACTATACATACTTTTTTAAGGTGTTTAAGCAAATTACCGGTTTAACGCCAAATGAGTTTGAAGCAGAACTCAATAAGGCAAAAAAATGAT
>CAZHQX010000029.1:0-15436 GCA_964534195.1 uncultured Oscillospiraceae bacterium | reverse complement strand
ATAGAGGCATTCTGCTTACTGTTTTTGTTCTGATAGCGGTTTCGATCTATCTGATCACATCAGCATTCATGCAGGCAGCCGAGAAGCCGCAGATAGAAGAAATCTGCCGCAGTTATGCAGCAGCTGAGATCAGCTATTATATGCTGCCGGAACCATGGCGCACCGGGGAAGAGCCAATGCCGCAGGACGAGATCGATAAATATAAGGACAAAATGCAAGGTGAGATCGAACCTTGGTATATAGGCAATCAACGCATACGCGATCTGGCAATGAACAGACTAGGCAACGAAATAGAAATTCAAGCAGAAAATGTATCGAGAGTCCTTGAATGCACTAAGGAAATATCTCGTTTTGAGTCCTTCAGCTTCAGCGGCAATGAAGTAACAGTCGTTTTCAAGAGCCGGACTGCCATCGAGAGAGCCAAATCAGAATATGAAGAGGGCGGCCGAATTGTTGAAGAAACGAGCGATACTATTATGCTGCAGAAGGAAGACGGAGAGTGGAAGCTTGTCTATGCTTCATTATGGCTGCCATCTCCGAACTACGGCTCATACGCGTATGCCGATATGGCCAAATGGTGAAAGGAGAAAAAATGGAATCAGTACTTAAGATCGAACAGCTCAGCAAATCCTTTGGCCGCAAAAAAATCATAGATGATATCAGCTTCGAGGTCAGAGCAGGCGAGGTCTTCGGTTTCCTCGGCCCGAACGGAGCAGGTAAAACTACGACCCTGAAAATGGTTATGGGCTTCCTGTCTGTAGACAGCGGTTCAATTTCAATATCAGGCTGCAATCTGAGAGATAACTATGAGCACGCTATGTCGCAGCTCGGTGGCATAGTTGAGAATCCTGAGCTTTATCAGGATCTCAGCGGCAGAGTTAATCTTGAGATGTATGCCAGACTTCACGAAGGTGTCAGTAAGGAACGTGTCCAGGAAGTTGCCGCTTTGGTCGGTATGGAGACACGCTTAAACGAAAAAATCAAGAAATACTCTCTCGGTATGAAACAGCGCATTGGTCTTGCCCAGGCTCTTCTGCATAAGCCTAAGCTATTAATACTTGATGAACCTACAAACGGACTTGACCCGGCCGGCATACGTGAGTTGCGTGATATTCTTAAGAAGCTGGCACATGAGGAAAATGTAGCCGTTCTCGTTTCCAGCCATCTGCTGAGCGAAATGCAGTTGATGTGCGATCGTGTCGGCATCATTCACAAGGGCAAACTACTGGGAGTCAAACCAATCGGTGAGCTCACAGGCGCAGGCGCAGCCGGCGCTGTTTATCGGTTTATAACCTCCCAGGCAGAGGAAGCTGCCGAAGTGCTCAAGCCTGTATATGAAGAAAATATCAAAGCATTGGATCAAGGCTTCCTTGAATTGACACTGGAGACCGAGAAGGTTCCTGCTGTCATCAGACTGCTGGCGATCAAGGGAATCGATCTTTACGGCGTAAATAGACAGGACTCCTCTCTCGAGGATGCTTTCCTTCAAGTTACTGGAGGAGGACTGAAAATTGACTAAGATAAGAGCATTGTACATAAACGAAATGATTAAGATCTCCAAGAAGATCAGCATACTGGTCATGGCCGCCATCATGATCTTCGGCACTATTGGCTTCGGAGCATTGATGAAGCTCCAGGAGAGTTTGACGGAACAAGATTATTATCGCGGTGACGATCAGGAATGGATGCAGGAAGAAATGAAGCGCGTCATCAACGATCTCGAGGACGAAATAGAGAATCTTCAGTCCAGACTTGAAGATATTGATAAGGAAGCTGATTCTGCCGCTTATGAAGAAACGCTGGAGATGATAGCTTCTAATCAGGACCATTTGGAAATAAATGAAATGGCACTCGATCAGGGCATCATGCTGATGTTCAGCGACAATTACTTGACTGATACGCTGTATAAAACTACTGCGATCAAAGAACAGATTCGTCAGCTGGAGAGGCAGGACGGCGACGAAAGCAAGGCAGAGGCCGCTCGCCTACAGGACCTGTTGGAAAAATACCAGCAGCTGATCGTAGACAAAAATTTCAGCACCTTCATAGAATTAGAGAAGGAAGCCGCGGCCGCTGATCCCTTTATGAGCGACAGTGATAAGAAGATCGAGTCAGAGCGTCTGGATCTTTGGTACAAGATCGATCCAACCGGCGGTGTTGAAAGCAGCAATAACTCATATGTGATCCAAGAGACCTTGAATGTTTTCAGCACGACCAAACGCTCGCTGGCCGAAGGTCTGGATTACTCTAATCCCGGCGGCCCTATCCCACTCACCCCAACACGCCAGAGCGATCTGGAGAACGAACTGGCAGTTCTGATCTACCAAACCGAAAACAAAATCGAAATCAGCAGCATGGGCGGATCTCTGTCATCCACCGCGCTTGAAGGCATGGCCTCTTTTGGCATAACAATGATCGTACTTATGATTTTGATTCTTGCCGGCGGTGCTGTATCTCAGGAGATAGCGACAGGCTCGATCAAGTCTCTGATCATAGCTCCGGTAAAACGCTGGAAAATATTTACTGCCAAATTGTTATCTCTTCTGACCATAGGCGTCATAGCTCTGCTTGTACATTTTGTAGTAACGTTTGTGTCTTATGGCTTGTTCTTCGGCTTTGATACAATGTCACCCTACATTTTTGCTGTAGGTGGCCAAGCCGGCGCAATGTCGCCAGTACTATATCTGTTCGCAGGTCAGGGTGTACGATTCATCGAGGTAATCGTTTTCATGGCTTTTGCCCTGATGCTGTCAGTACTGACCAGAAATACGGCAGCCGCTGTCGGCATCAGCATGGCAGCATATTTCGGAACCAGCCTTGCCAGCCAGCTCCTTTATTTCCTGCCGGCGGCAGAGTGGATAAAATTCATGCCCTTCGATCACTTGAACCTGACAGCGAAGTTTTTCCCGTTCGCCGTGCAGGATATGTATGGCATGGTCAATCAAAACGAAACGACCTTGCTGTTCTCTCTCATCTATATTGTTGTGGCCTTGATCTGTATGCTCTATACAGCCCTCGATTCCTTCAACAGAAGAGATATCAAGTAAGATCATTAGTTTCATAGGACTTACTGCCAAATCAAAAGAGGAGCCGATCGGCTCCTCTTCCTTTTATCTGAAAACATAATGCAATTACTATACTGAGATCAGCGGATTCTCATTCTCATCTGCCATTGGATCATCCCGCTCTATCAATAATGCACGGATCGGGGCAGCCTCAGCACCAGCGATCTTAAGCGGTGCCGCGATTAGCAGATAATGACCGGGCTCAATATCCTTTAGTCGCAGACCTTCGATAATTATTACTCCTGCACCGAGCAAGGATTTATGAGTAGAGTAGTCTGACTGGGCTCTTTCTATCCCTAAACCATCAATACCGACACAATTTATACCCAAATCAATCAGAAGTCTGGCAGCATCCTCGGTAAGATAAACAAATTCAGGATCAAATGCCTCTGTCATTGAGTTCCTGGTTTTAAGCAATATTGTTTCTTCTGATTTTATATCCATTTTTTCCAGATCAGATGCGTGTATGGCTTGTTCTACATGTGAGAGATCAAGCACCCGACATGTACTTATAACACGAGTCAGATCAAGCGTCTCAACAGTTTCGCCACCTGGCAGAAAATGCAAAGGCATATCGAGGTGTGTTCCTGTGTGCATATCCATGCTCAACCTGCTCTCCCGAGCCGGAGAATCAACAAAATCTCTGGTCACAGTAAACTGGGGCCTCTTTTCGGGCTTGTTTTTATAAACCTGCATATTCTCATGAATCGTCATTGAAATATCGTATATGATCATTTGCACCTCCCGCCACAGGCGCATTCTTCGCCGTCGGCACTTGCTGTCTGTGAAGTTCCATCTGAATCACCGTTAAGGTCATTCGTTCCATCTTCTGATTTCTGATCAGCTGTTTTGCAGGAATAGGCTTCCGGAGCGCTGCCATCTTCGGCAAGATGCCACCATCTGCGTCCATCCACTTTTAATAGCTCAATGGCTTCTTGAGGTCCACAGGAGTTGTCATCATATACAGCAAGCAACTCATTTTGTCTGCAGTATTCAGAGATCTCATCTGTGATCTGCCAAGAGAGCTGCAGTTCATCCCAACGTGTGAACCTGGTGGAATCGCCAAGCATCACATCAAGGATCAGCTTCTCATAGGAATCAGGTGTGTTGAAATTATACTGACAACTCTGACAGTACTCCATCTCCGCGACATCCATCTCATCTATAACTGTAGGCTTTTTCGTATTTAATTTCAAGTGTATGCCTTCGCGTGGCTGAATTCCAATTTGCAGAAGATTTGCTGCCACAATATCCTTATCTGCACTCTGCGGCTTTTTAAACTCTATTGTTACCAATGCTGCCTTGTCTGCCATTTTCTTACCGGTCGCAAGATAAAACGGTACTCCTTGCCAGCGCTCATTGTCCAGTGTCAGCTTGAGCGCGGCAAAAGTGTCTGTTCTAGAGTCGGGAGAAACTCGTTCTTCATTTTTGTAGCTGTTATATTGTCCCAGCACAACAGGCAGGCGTCCACCACTGCCAACTTGGGCCTGCAAAGAGTTAAGAAGCTTAACCTTCTCGTCTCTGACCTGCTCGGCACCATTTACAGATGGCAGATCCATTGCGATAACAGCAACCAACTGCAGCAGATGATTCTGAATCATATCTTTGAGAGCACCTGTGCGATCATAATAGCCGCCTCGGCTGCCGACGCCCTCACTCTCAAGAACACTGATCTGAATGTTATCGATATATCTATTATTCCAAAGCGGTTCAAAAATCGCGTTTTGCCGGCGTAGCATAGTTATATTCTGTATCATCTCTTTTGCAAGATAATGATCAATTCTAAATATATTGCTCTCAGGTATTATTTTTGTAATAGACTTATTCAGCTCCGTCGCGCTGGCAAGATCTTTTCCGAACGGCTTCTCGATTACCAGCCGCTGCCAATGATCCTCTGAAGCGGCTGCTCCGAGCGCTGATTCATCTATTAGTCCGGCACCATCCAAGTTATTAACTATTGGGCCAAAATGATCTGGAGCAACAGCAAGATAGAAAAGATCACTATTGGCATAATGTCCTGCCGCTCTACCTTCCTTGATTTTCTCAGCCAGTCCGGTATAGCAATCACTGTCCTGAAAATCTATCTGCAAATACTCTATTCTATCCTCAAGCGAATGCCAGCATTCTTCGCGAAAACGTCTGCTGGCATACTTGGCAACAGAATCTTTCATCTCCTGGCGGAAACTCTCAGTCGACTTGTCCCGCCTGCCGATGGCAAGCACAGCAAAATCATCCGGCAAAAATCCTTGGAAATGAAGCTGATAAAGAGCCGGCATCAGCTTGCGATGCGTAAGATCTCCTGTCGCACCAAATATAGTCATCAGGCAGCCTGGAATTCTCATGATGATATCCTCCTGTTCTCATACATTATATTAAGCGATTTTTGACAGTACAAGGCCAAATGTAACAGTCTTGCAATCATCTGTAAGGCTTATTTAATTTGACTGAGTAACGGCACAATGATATAAGCGATAGTAGACATCCAGCAGGGGGATACAAAATGCCGCAGGATAATCATAATCACAATCATAAAACAAGGCTAAATCAGAGTAATGATATGCATGATCCATTGACCGGACTTGCAAGTCGGCCAATGTTAATGCACAGACTTAGAAATTTAGAAGACCCTTCATTATTTCCTTTGACGATCGCACTTGCTGACGCTAATGGTTTTAAGCAGCTTAATGATGCTTTTGGCTACGAATACGGTGATCTTCTGCTCTGTCAGGCTGCCGAAATCATCAAATCGCAGTGTCGGCTTAACGATCTGGCCGCAAGAAGCGGCGGTGACGAGTTCGCCATCATCATGACATCAACTAACAAAGAGGGAGCCGAAGATAGAATTGTCGCTTTGCAGCAGCTACTTGCAGCAGCAGAATATCAAGCCGCGGGTCTTTCTTTCTGTTTTGGCCGTGCTACAGCTGACCACTACAGCTCAGAAGCTAATATAGTAAGACTTCTTAGACAGGCAGAGGATGATCTCTATCATCAGAAAATACTCGAGAGTCCCGGAATCAGAGGGCGAAAAATACACACAATCGTACAGACGCTGAATGAAACTCATCCTCGTGAGGAGAAGCACTCGAGACGTGTTGGCTGGCTTTGCGAACAATTGGGCAGAGCTGCCGGACTCGGCGAGAGTCAGGCAAGAGAGCTGAGAGCCGCAGGCATGATGCATGATATCGGCAAAATCGCGATCAGCGATACTGTTCTTGATAAATGCGGTCCTCTCAACACATCTGAAAAAGAGCGTGTTAAGCGTCATCCTGAAATAGGCTATAGAATACTTGGAACAGTATATGGCGCCGGCTGTTTAGCTGAGAGTGTGCTCAGTCATCATGAGCGCTGGGATGGCAGTGGTTATCCCCGTCAGCTGTCTGGTGAGAAGATTCCCCTTGGAGCGCGCATCGTCGCCATCGCAGATAGCTATGACGCGATCACAAGTGACCGTCCATATCGCAAGGCTGCTACACCAGTATACGCGCGCCATGAAATCATGAAAAACGCAGGCAGCCAATTTGATCCCAAACTGGCCGCCATATTCGTTGAAAACTCAAGCAGCTGGAGCTGAAGCTCAATCGTGTATGCGGAAATGAACTCGGTACGCGTTAAGGCATTTAGCGATGACCTGGCGTGCTGTATCAGCACATTCTACTTCCTGCAAGCTTGTATCAGTATGTTCAAGTGATTTATAAACTGAGAAGAAATGCTGTATCTCAGAAAAAACATGCGGAGGCAAGTCACTGATGTCGCCCCAATGATTCATCTGCGGCTCTTCAAAAGGAATCGCGATTATCTTCTCGTCCAGCTCATCATCATCAGTCATTGAGAATACACCTATCGGGTAGCACTCAACAAGACACATCGGCTGCAGGTTTTCCGTACAAAGTACCAGAACATCGAGTGGATCACCATCATCAGCCAATGTTCGTGGTATGAATCCATAATTGGCAGGATAATGTGTGGACGTATACAGTATTCTGTCCAGCTTCAGCATACCAGTCGCTTTGTCCAACTCGTATTTTTGCTTACCACCCTTGGGAATCTCAATTACTGCCATGAATTTTTCAGGCTTGATCCTCGAATCAGATATGTCATGCCAAATGTTCATTTTGCTCCTCCTCGCAATCTATCGATCTCATCATTACGGCCAGAGTATTTTGTCAGCCTTCAACTGTCTATCCAACATTATTTCAAGCGTACTTATTTCACCGATCTTCATCTGACAAGATAGTCCAAGCTGCTTAAGACTTAAATTGCAAGCTAACAGCTCGCAGCCTTTTTTCTCAAGTTCGGACAATAGGCCGGATACCTCATTTTCTTCTGTCAACAGCCTGACGCCTGTGTTGTAAAAAAGCATGGAATCAGGCGGCAGCGGCAGTTGCAGCAGCGCCTCAAGGTACGGAACCAGCAGTTTTTTGCCAACATTATGATCGCCTGTGCCAATCTGATCTTGTCTGAATACAACTATCAGCAGGCCATTCTTGTCATTTCTATCAGATAACCTGGTCTGAGGCATTAAACTGGCTTCATCTGCCGGGATGCTTATTTCCTGTGCAGTTTTCAGCATGCTTATTCCCTCCTGCTTGATCATTCGATATCTCTGCAGCCTGTTAGGTCACGAATCGACCGGGGCAGGGCATCCTTGCTATCCTTCCAATCTGCTGTCGCGTTTCTATAATCGAACTTAAGTGTAAACCATTCAACATCCGTCCGCAGCTTCTCCATTGCTGATTTCTGCTGAGGTACCAACACCTCAAGAAACTGTGCAGCTTCATCCTGATTAAGTCTGCTGGCAGCAGATTTCAGAAGCTCTGCCAAATGAGGGAGACAATACCCCTTCTTAGCAGCAAAATGCTGACGAAATGCCGGATCTTGAAAAAACTGATAGAAAATAACCTCAATATACCTATCCATCGTATAGGCGATCCGTTCACAGATCAGACAGCGATCCACCCTGCTGTCTATCTTGTCAGCTGCATTCTCGATTTTTTGTTTATACGCTTTATTCTTCCCGGAAAACATACCTTTTCGTTTGCTTGGTATGATCTCGTCAAGAATAGGAGACAGTTCCTTGAACACATCGTCAATATGTGTGTGCAGTACAAGACCCAGGCCTAGACGGTTCTCCTCAGTCTGATAGAGACGCCGCCAATGATCACGGCAGAAGCCTTTCTCATTTGTATTAACTCGAACATCAGGCTCCATCATAGCAGGCCCAAGATAATATGCCAGCAGATTCTGTTCTGTAGTCCGCTCAAGCTCACAGAGCGGACAGGCCGCGTCAGACAAATAGGCATCATGAACTGGAATTGTATAAATTTTCTCCTTCACATAAACCTCCAGGTTCTCGTAAACAATTGTTTTCAGCTGCTGTGAACTACTCTTCTTGCCTTAACATTTACAGCCATAACATTTACTGATGTATACTCTTCTACTAATTGGCTTACACGGCGCTGAACATCCTGCAGCACTGCCTGCGCGTTGAAGCCATAGTAGATAGCCAGTTCAAGTGTGAAAACAGCACCATAAACCTCTGTTGATGTTTTAAAGCCGACAAGACCAGCTACACCCTTGATACGCCTGAGAATAAGTTCAATCATCATTCTCATCGCCTCGTCTGAAATTGAGTAGCTGCCCAAGCCTGAAAAAGTAGGCCTGACTACTGTTCTCTCAGAATCAGGAACAACGGGGGCTATACCTCTCTCACGATCGAGTCGTCTCCGCAGCTTGGAAATAGGATCAGCAAAATATCCTGAGAACTCGTGTTTGATCTCCATGCTGGGAACGGGGATCGTATGTTTGCCCTCAGTCATTCTGGTCTGTTTAGCCTGGCGCATCTCCTCCTCTGAAGAGATATCCTCAATTCTGATAAGCATCGCCGGAGGCGGCAGCCATAGATTATTGCAAATCTTGGTCAACATACCATCCGAGGTGCCAAGAATCATCAGCGCAGCTGGCTTATGCTCCGCCAGAGCCCGTCTCATTACAGCGGCTCTGGTCTCGTCAGCAAACAACGCCTGCCTGACAGACTCAAGCTTGGAGGACGCTTTTTTTGCCGACGAACCAGCTACAATACGGCTGCCATTTATCAGAAGCCCATCATCGATCAACCAGTGGATCTGGTTTTGGCGGGCTACAGATACTGCTCTGGTGCTCTTGCCTGTACCACTAGGTCCAATAAAAGCTATAACCGCTATATGCGATAATACTTCCTTGAGGCTTTCACGTAATTTTTCATCATTAACCTGACCTCTCTCCGCAACTGTACGGTTTACAGCCTCGGAAATTCTTCCAAGCGTACGAAGAGGACCTGTCTGGTCCGCGGAGGCACCGGAGTCAGGTATAACAGTTTTTTCATTTGACTGCTTCTTTTTCTTCTCAAAAAGCGCCATAAACGATCAGCCTCACTGAGTCTTCAGTCTCTTTCCCAATTATGGAATACTTCCTGGACATCATCCAGCTCTTCCATACGGTCAATCATTTTCTCCATTTTATCAACCATATCGTCGTCCTCAAGCTTTGCCCAGACTGTGGGAACAGGCCCGACAGAAGCATCCGCAAACTCATAGTTCATTTTCTCGAGCTGACCTCTGACATCTGCGTAATCTT
Organism: uncultured Oscillospiraceae bacterium; assembly: GCA_964534195.1. Lineage (GTDB taxonomy): Bacteria > Bacillota > Clostridia > Saccharofermentanales > UBA5734 > JAAYFZ01. The sequence goes on along the minus strand of CAZHQX010000029.1, from coordinate 5,759 downwards.
CAGGCGATGTTGTAATTTCAAAAGATTCCTCTTCTGCTGCGAAATCTTCAGCGCCAGCCTCAAGCGCATCCATCATAACGCTTTCCTCATCTAGATCCGGGAAATCTTCACGCGATAAAATTAACGACCCCTTCTCTTCAAACTGAAATGAAACACAGCCTGTCGTGCCCATATTACCGCCAAACTTATCAAAAAGATGACGAATATCGCCAGCAGTACGGTTGCGGTTGTCTGTCAGCGTTCTAACCATGACTGCTATTCCGCCTGGCCCATAGCCTTCATAAATGATTTCTTCAAAATTCTCAGTGTCGTTGGCTCCCGATGCCTTCTTAATGCTTCGTAAAATATTGTCATTTGGCATATTATTGGCTTTTGCCTTGGCAATTACATCCTTCAGCCTGCTGTTGCCCTCGGGGTCTGGTCCGCCTTGCTTAACGGCAACCTGTATTTCTCTGCCCAGCTTCGTAAATATGGCTCCACGCTGAGCATCAGCAGCGCCCTTTTTCCTCTTAATATTATTCCACTTTGAATGACCTGACATTGTATTCCCTCCGGTTATTTTATTACTAAATAAATATATATTATTGAGATTACGATTTTAAAAGTTGCGTCAACTTCATAATAGCAGAATTAATCGCGTTTGTGATTTGAACCGCAACTGGAACAGATTCTATACCAGAGGTGGCGGGTCCGGTGGCGGCAGTGGAATATATGTGCTGCCAGCCTCTTCGATCAGAGCAGAGCCCGCTGTCTGATCAGTGCATATCTCAATCAATCTATCTGCTCTGGCAGGCTCAGCACCTACCGTAAGCTCAACGTCCATCGCAAACTCTTCTTCACCCAGCCAGAAGCCTTCTTGCTCCAGATGGAACCTGAGGCGATCATAATCAGTATATGGCACCACAACGCGATAGCGACAGCTCATCTGCATTTTTACAGGCACAGCCGCCTCCAAAGCAAGAGAACCAGCCCGGCTATATGCCCTGACAAGGCCGCCAGCACCAAGAAGTACTCCGCCAAAATAGCGGACAACCACCAGACCAGCATTTTCAATACCACTCTTGCGAAGAACATCAAGCACAGGTATGCCTGCTGTCCCTTGCGGTTCTCCGTCATCTGAATAACGCTGAAGTTGACGCTCTCCTCCCAGCAGCCAGGCATAGACATGATGAGTGGCATCCGGGTACAAAGCACGGATGCCACTTACAAAATCTATAGCCTCCTGTTCATCAGCCAGCGGCTGACAAAAACCGATAAAAGTCGAACGTTTCTCTTCAATTTCTATTTGGGCCTTACGGCTGACAGTTAGATAAGAGGTTCGCATTAATTCTTCAGACAAGCTCCTTATATTTCTGATATGAAAGCATAAGCAAGGATTTATCCTGACTGTAGGTTACCTTCTCGATAGCTTCTTCAACACTGAAAAAACCACCCTCTGAGAAGCTCTGAGCCTCATTAGGGGTAACTTGATCCTGATCTGTAGTCATGATGTACCAAACGATTTTATTGGCAACAGGTCGTTGTCTGGAAATTGAATAAAACTCATAATTGGTTCTGCCCGCAGCCGATATGATCCTTGCCTTGACTCCTGCCTCTACAAGAACTCTCTTAACTGCCACTTCATCAGGGAAGTCTCCCGTGCGCATAACACCTTTTGGGAAAACCCATTCATGCTTCTCATTCATCAAAAGCAAAACTTTATCATTGTTAAAAACAACGCCACCCGCACAATTTCGTACCAGCATAGTCATTACCCCTTTCGCATTTCAAGCTCCGGCCTTATTGTCAAATATTTCTCGTCCGGCTAACCTTATTTTAACACAAAAACCGCACAGCGAACTGTACGGCTCTGCGACATAGCTATTTTGCTGTAAGTCTCTCCTGTCCACCCATCCAGGGACGAAGCACCTCAGGTATGATCACGCTGCCATCTGCCTGCTGATAGTGCTCGACTATTGCCGGCAGGATCCTGCTGGTCGCAAGTCCGGAAGCGTTAAGAGTATGTACGAATTCAGTCTTGCCGGAAGCCTGTCGACGGAATCGCATATTGCCTCTTCTGGCCTGATAGTCACCAGCGTTCGAAGCGGAGCTTACCTCTTTATAATCATTCATACTTGGGATCCAGACCTCGATGTCATAGGTTTTTGTCATAGAAGCACTGCAGTCACCGGCCGCAAGCTTACTGATTCTATGATGCAGACCGAGTCCTTCTACCAGAGCCGCAGCCTTGCCAACGAGTTCTTCAAGAGCCGCGTCTGATTGCTCAGGAACTGTATATTGGAACATCTCGATCTTATTGAATTGATGTCCTCTGATCATACCACGCTCTTCCGCCCGGTAGCTGCCAGCTTCTTTGCGATAGCATGGTGTATAGGCAAAGTACTTGTATGGAAGCTCAGCTTCGTTAAGTATCTCATCACGATGCATATTGACCAGAGCAGTCTCAGCAGTCGGAAGGATAAAGTGTGTGAAGCCCTCACCATCATCACGACGAAGCTGGAAAACATCATCCTTGAATTTGGGGAACTGACCAGCGGTATAGCCACACTGATAAGTCAAAATATGAGGGGGAAGCAGCATTTCGTAGCCATCCTTCAGATGCTCCTGCATAAAATAATTGAGCAGAGCCCATTCAAGTCTCGCTCCATCCTGCCTGTAGACCCAGAAGCCGCTGCCACCAAGCTTGGCACCACGTGTATAGTCAATAATACCAAGGTTCTCAACCAGATCCACATGATGCTTCGGCTCGAAATCAAATTCCGGCTTGCTGCCGAAGACCTTGATTACCGCATTGTTCTCCTTGCCGCCAGCCACAACATCATCTGCCGGCAAATTAGGCAGAGAATCCAGAAACTCTTGCTGTCTGGCACTTAGCTCGGCCAACTGCTCATCGATCTGGCGGGTCTGATCAGAGACCTGCTTCATTCTGGCCATGATCTCAGTAGTATCAAGACCTTCCTTCTTAAGACGTGGAATCTCCGCTGATGCCTTATTCTTCTCAGCCTTCAGCTGTTCAGTTTCCTGAATAAGTCTGCGTCTCTCGGCATCAATTTCAATGAACTCTGTGAAATCAGCTTCAAAGCCTTTTCTCGCCAGACGTTCGCGTACCATTTCAGGGTTCTGTCTGATCAGATTAATATCAAGCATTTTCATCCTCCTGTAGTTGAGTCAATCAAAATATAGTAAATTTATCCAAGCCGGTCAATAGATAAGCCGGCAGCACTTAACAATTCAATGTATACATTTCAAAAGAGAATATGCCGTATTACCTCAGCCGAGAATATTCTCTGGATTCAGTGCCTGCAAACGTTCCGGCACAAATAGGCCATCCCGTCTTATCAGTTCACCGTCAAACCAAACCTCTCCTCCGCCATACTCAGGCCTCTGTATTTGTATCAGGTCCCAATGAAGAGATGATTTGTTGCCATTATCTGCTTTGGCGTAAGCCCGACCAGGTGTCAAATGGATCGAACCTGTTATCTTCTCATCAAAGAGCGTACTGCCCATGGGTTCACGAATCAAAGGATTCACCCCGAAGGAAAACTCTCCAATGTAAGAAGCACCTTCATCAGATCCGAATATATTCCCCAGAACATCAAGCGGTCCTTTGCAGTCATATTCTACGATCCTGCCGCCGCTGAATACCAGTTTGATCTGTTCAAATGTCTGCCCCCATTGGTTTGAAGGCACATTATATGTTATGTGTCCTTCTGCCGACTCACGCAGCGGGGCTGTATAAACCTCGCCATCAGGAACATTGCGCCGACCATAGCAGCACACGGCCGGCATACCCTTGATTGAAAAAGCAAGCTCTGTGCCAGGCGCGGATATCCTGACCTGGTCCGCCGACTCCATCCTGGCAGCCAAAAGCTTCTCAGCCTCATACAATTTCTCATAATCTACCAGACTCACCGACAAAACATGATCAAACCATTCTTCAAAGCTCTTGCCGGCTTTCTGCGCCTGAGCCGGTGTCGGCCAATAAAACAAAGACCATTGTCGATGATTAATGATGCAGTCGGAAGATTTCTCAGATGCCTTGGACATCATTTCTATTCTGCGTGAATCTACGCCGCTGAGCTCACGGTCATTGCTCTGAGCCCGAATCGTCAGATAACCCTGAATATTCTGGCAACGCTGATATTCCCACTCAGCAGTCAGCTTAAGAAAATCTGCTGTTTCCACCCTGTCAGGGTCAAGCAGTTCATAGCTCTGTCGGCTTATTTCCTCATCCTGCCACTGTGTAAGCAGATACAGCCCAAGCTCAGCAGCTCTTCTATAAAGCGCCATCACAAGTGGCTTAGCCTCAACGGACGCTCTGATCTGCACAATATCACCAGATTTCAGCTGCAGCGAATGCCCCAGCAGCGTTTTTGCAAGCTGTTCGATCCTTGAATCTTTCATGCGCAGCCTCAGATCCTGATCAATCGGGCATCAATACCCTCAAGCGCGCATAGATCTTCAGCAAACTTATCAAGATCGGCCTGTCCATCTACCAGCTGTAAAACGATCAGCCCATCGTTTGCACATGCATCGCCTGCTTCGTGCAGACCAAGTCTGGTCTTGATGCTGCAGCCATATTCCGACAAAACCTTCTGCAGCGCCTCCGCCTGATGAAGTCTGTGGTTTACTTTTACGATCATTATATTATGTGTTCCCATTAGAATTTCCTCCTGCCAGTTTAGATTGCCCGAAAGCGGCTCAACTATTTGATCTGATTACATTTTAGCCCTGAGAGATGTATAAAACAACACAATCAGACCTCATATCATTCGCTTTAGCGCCTCAATATCCTTTATTATAAATGACGAACGGTAAAAGTCGATCATCCCCTCATCTCGCATCCGGCCGAGCTCTCTGGACATCGATGGCCTGGAGACGTTGAGAAAATCAGCCAGCGCCTCCCGATTCATCGGCAGATCGAAGGTCGTTCGTCCTGTCCTTGCTGACTGCTCAAGCAAAAAATTCGCCAGCTTCTCACGCATGCCTCGCAGCTTAAGATAGTTTATCCGCGAATTCATATGAAGAGCTTTGCGCGCCACGATTTGCAGCATATTCTCGATCAGGATCTGATGAGACGCACAAACACGGCAGCAGGGCTTGCTGATACGTTCGACCTTGATAAAAACAACAACACTGTCTTCTCCAGCCAGAACAGTATTGGCCCAACGTTCCAAATTGGCAAAAGCCGAGACCTCACCGAACATATCTCCTGCGGCAAGAACATTGATCAGAAAACGGTTGCCGGGATAATCCTCCTTCTGCACATGGATCTCTCCTTGAACAACTATTCCTATAGTGGTTTGAGGATCACCAGCTTGAAAAAGGATGTCACCCTTCTCACATTTCATTTCATATGCGCCGAAGCAGGGCATCATTCCAATAACGTCTTCATCCAACAGCCGGTTAAAGAGGCCAGTTTTTTTGAATTGCGGTAAATATTGCTCAAACATTAGTATTCTCCTCTGCTACGTAGCCATAGCTACGCTGTTTGCTTTGTGATTATAGTATACTCACTCACGGTTAGCAACATAAGCAATCGATTACACAAGCGAGGTATTTAATGGCTGTTTTAGAAAGAGATATCATTCATATTGACGAAGAGAAATGCAACGGCTGTGGTCTGTGCATAACAGGCTGCCACGAAGGCGCTTTGGCGCTAATCGACGGTAAGGCCAAGCTGGTCTCAGAAGCTTATTGCGATGGCTTAGGAGCCTGTCTGCCAGCCTGTCCGACCGGAGCGATCACTGTTACGAAAC
>CAZHQX010000028.1:0-15524 GCA_964534195.1 uncultured Oscillospiraceae bacterium | reverse complement strand
CAAATAAACCTGTTCTGATTGTAATGGCGGCCGGGATGGGCAGCAGATTCGGCGGCCTTAAGCAAATCACACCAATCACGCCAGATGGTGATCTCATTCTGGATTTCTCAATATACGATGCGGTCAGCGCAGGCTTTGAAACAGTTATTTTCGTCATCAAGCGCGAGATCGAAGATATCTTCCGTGAAAAAGTGGGAAGCCGCATGGCAGGCAAAATCAATGTCTTATATGCCTTCCAGGAGCTTGATGATCTGCCTTCCGGCTTCGCGGTTCCACAAGGCAGAGTCAAGCCTTTCGGAACGGGACATGCAGTACTTGCATGCCGCGATATGGTCAACTCGCCTTTTGCCGTTATAAATGCTGATGATTATTATGGCAAGCAGGGTTTCAAGCTGATTTTTGATTATCTTTCGAATAATGCCGACAAGAGAGGTCAATATGCCATGGTCAGCTACAGTCTGGACAAAACGGTCACCGAGCATGGTCATGTAGCAAGAGGTGTCTGTGAGGTCAGTAGAGAAAATAAGCTTACTGGCATCGTGGAGCGTACCAGAATCGAGAAACGACCTGATGGTATAGCATACACCGAGGATGATGGCAGAAGCTGGCATATTCTTCCTGATAACACGCAAGTATCAATGAATTTCTGGGGCTTCAGTGCTGATATGATGACACAGCTGAAGGACAGATTTCCTGCTTTCCTGCGCGAAACGCTCCCAACTAATTCGTTAAAAGCCGAATACTTTCTACCTGGTGTTGTTGACCAGGTACTACAGGAGGGACAAGCCGTGGTCGAGGTGCTGCCTTCGCCCGACAGCTGGCATGGTGTCACCTATCAGGAGGACAAGGAGAACGTGACAACAGCAATGCTTAAGCTGAAGGCTGATGGGGTCTATCCCTGTAAGCTTAATTGAGGTTAATAATGGAAGCACTATCTCTAACACATTTTCAAAAGGCAAGAGCCGCACTCGATGGCGTTATTCTCAAAACCCCGCTGGTCTACAGCAATTATTTCTCCCAGCTAACAGGTAATCATGTCAGCTTCAAGCCGGAGAACCTTCAGCTGACAGGCGCTTACAAGATCAGGGGTGCCTATTTCAAGGTCGACCAGCTCTCAGATGATCAGAAGAAGCATGGACTTATCACCGCATCTGCAGGCAACCATGCGCAGGGAGTGGCCCTGGCAGCAAAAATGCACAAGCTGAAGGCAGTTATCGTTATGCCGGCAACAACTCCCCTGGTCAAGGTTAATAACACCAAGTCTTATGGCGCTCATGTGATCCTTCATGGTGAGGGCTATGATGATGCCTATGAGCATGCTCAGCAGCTAGCGGCTGAAAAAGGCTATACTTTTATCCATCCATTTAATGATCTGGATGTAACCGCAGGTCAGGGTACTATCGCGTTCGAGATTCTCGAGGAGCAGCCAGATACCGATATCATCATGCTGCCGATCGGCGGCGGTGGTTTATCTGCTGGCATTTCGACCCTGGCCAAGCAAATCAATCCGAACATAAAAATTATTGGTGTTGAGCCATCCGGGGCAGATTCGATGTTTCGCTCATGCCAACAGGGCTGTCTATGCAGCCTGGAAGCTGCCAATACTATTGCTGACGGCGTAGCGGTAAAAACACCAGGAGATAAGGTGTTCCCTTATGTTTTGAAAAACGTCGACGAGATCCTCCGGATCGAGGACAGGGAACTGATAGACGCATTCCTGGACATCATGGAGAAGCATAAACTGATCGTGGAAAACGCTGGTCTATTAAGCGTAGCAGCGCTATCTCATATCCCGGTAAAAGGCAAGAAGATCGTTAGTCTCCTGAGCGGCGGCAATATGGACGTCATCACAATGGCATCACTGGTTCAGCATGGACTAATCAATCGCGGCAGAGTCTTCACTTTCTCGGTTCTGCTGCCTGACCGGCCAGGAGAGCTGGAGAGAATTGCACACATCGTCGCCAAGCAAAAAGGAAACATAATTCGGTTGGAGCATAATCAATTTGTGACTATAAACAGAAACATGGCTGTTGAACTGCGCGTAACACTCGAGGCTTTTGGCCATGATCACAAGGACGCCATCATGGGAGAGCTGCGTAAGAAGGGCTTCAAAGTCAGTGCCGTTGCTCCGACTGCTGTCTTCAACTAAGGCTTGACTGCTCGGCCAGTGATCCTTTTACGATCTGATTTGTATAGAGCCGCCAGTAATAGCCTCGCTTTTTGAGCAGCTCATTATGACTGCCTTGTTCAGCGATAGTACCATTATCTATGACCAATATCCTATCTGCATGCCTGACTGTTGACAGTCTATGAGCGATGATAAGACTTGTGCGGCCTGCCAGAACCCTGCTGAGAGCCTGTTGTATCTGATGCTCAGTTTGAGTATCTACAGATGATGTCGCTTCATCCAATACGAAGAGCACAGGATTAGAGAGAATGGCTCTTGCGAAGCTGATCAGCTGTTTCTGCCCGGCAGATAGTCTGTTGCCACGTTCACCAGCCTCAGAATCATAGCCCTTATCCATGCGCATAATAAAATCATGCGCTCCGGCAGTTCTGGCGGCGCTTTGCAGCTCATCATCACTGACATATGTACGACCGTACGTTATATTTTCACGAATTGTACCGCTGAACAGATGCGGCTCCTGCAGCACATAACCCAGCTTACTGTACAGCCACATAACAGGCAGATCTCTGTAATCAACACCATCAACCAGTATTCTGCCCCGATCAGGCTCATAAAAACGGCAGGCAAGATTGGCAATTGTTGTTTTGCCAGAACCTGTTTCACCAACCAGCGCGATAGTTTCGCCAGCCTTGATCTTCAAATCAAAGCCTTCTAAAACACATTCACCATTTTCATATCCAAAAGATACCTTTTCGAATTCAATATTCCCGGCAAAAGGCGGCCACTCCACCTTGCCCTCTTCTCCCTCAACTCTGCCATAGATATCAATAGCCTGCTTGCTGTCACTGATAGCCGGAACTGTATCTGTAAGAGCGAAGATCCTCTCTGCAGAAGCCTGTGCATAATTGAGCTCGGTAAACACTCTTGCAAACTGCCTGACAGGTTCAAAAAACTGAACTGCATAAGAAACAAACGCAGCCAGCGTACCATAAGTGATCGCGGTTGATCCTACTTGATTCATACGGATACCGCCTGACCAAAGCACCAGACCGGTCGCTATCGACCCGAGCATTAGAACCATGGGAGTATATAGAGCCGCTGTAGTCGCCGCTTTGACAGAAAAATCGCGCATCTGGCCTGTCGTCTTGCCGAAACCATCGGACATTTCCTGCTCAGCAGCAAGAGTTTTGATAGTTCTGGCTCCTGTTATACCTTCATTAAAGCCAGCCGTAATGTGCGAGTTGTATTTCCTGACCTGACGATAATTATGGAGTATTTTCTGCTGAAAAACTATGCTGATCCATACAAGCAGAGGAATAGTTACCAAAACCATAAGCGCCAAGCGCCAGTCAAGCACCAACATGAAAACAGCAGTTATGATCATCATGAAGCCGGACCAGAACAGGTCGACCAGATTCCAGGACATTGTCTGACCTAAACGGCGGCAGTCTGATGTCAGGCGAGCCATGATCCAGCCTACAGGCGTAACGTCATAGTATGAAAGGGAAAGTCTCTGTAAATGTTCAAAAGCACTCTGTCTGATGTCATAGGGCAGCCATGACTCGATTTTACCTGCGCGTAAAACCATAAAACGAACATTTAGAGCCTGAACAGATATAAGTACTACTGACGCAACGGACAATAATATCAGCCGCTCCGGCTTATTAGCCAAAACAATATTATCTACTGCATACTTGCTGAAAAGAGGTACGATCGCATCAAATGTACCTATAAAGATCATTTGAACGACCAACCAGATCATCAGAGTTCTATATGGCTTACTAAAACCAAGAAGTCTCTTCCAGACCTTGAGATCAATTTTCTTGCTGAATTCCTGTTCTTCAATCATCATTTATATCATCCTCGTTATGCCTACACTTTGTCGCTTCCTGAGATAGGACTCAGCTGCCAAGCTCGATATCGATCTCGTTATCGCCCGTCTTGCTTTGCAGCTCCCAAACAGTTTTATAAGGTCCCTCCTGCCTGATCAGTTTATCATGATCACCTTGCTGGACTATTCTACCTTGATCAAGAACAAGTATCTGATCAGCCTCTGCCAGAGTCGTAATTCTATGTGATATTATCAGCGTCGTTACCTTACGCTTATCATTCTTAAGCGCTGACCTGATCGAAGCATCAGTCTGACTGTCTACCGCTGACAATGAGTCATCGAAAATCAGTACAGACGGCGTTCTGAAAAGAGTCCTGGCAATGGCGATTCTCTGCCTCTGTCCACCTGACAGCGTCACGCCTCTTTCTCCAACGATCGTTCCATATCCCCGTTCAAAACCGCGTATGGCATCATGTACGCTTGCTTTTTCAGCAGCCGCCATGATCTCCTGTTCAGTTGCGTCGGCTTTTCCCAGGCTTATATTGTCAGCTAGGTTTCGCGAGAACAGGAAGGGCTCTTGTAAAACCAGTCCGAGCTGCTCACGAAGGAATCTGCGGTTTATCGTATTTAGCTCTATACCATCTAGCTTGATCGAGCCTGATTGATAATCATAGAGTCTTAGCAGGAGATGTACCAGAGTGCTCTTGCCTGACCCGGTAGCACCAAGAATAGCTGTGGTCTTCCCTGCTGGAATATGAAACGAGATACCATCCAGAACCTTCTCGCCATCACCATAAGCGAAACTGACTTGATCAAAAATAATATCTCCGGCTACTCTGATATCGCTAAGTCCGGACTCATCATCCTCTACCTTGAAATCGAATATCTCCTGAATACGTTCAAGCGCGACAAAAGCCTGACCCATGAAGCCCATCATCTGACCAAGACCGCGAACCGGCCAGATCAGCATACCAGCATATGTTGAAAATGCGATCATTGTGCCTATTGTAATAATTCCATTAAGAGCGCCCCAGGCACCCGCGGTAATAACCGCAGCGAACTGAATCATACAGAGGAAATCGCTGCTGGACCAGAAGCCTGCCATAAGCTTGAGTATCAGCATGACTTTGTCCCTGTGAAAACTGTTCTTCTCCGTGAACTTGTCGATCTCAAGCGGCTGCGCGGCAAATGCCTTAACCACTCTTACTCCAGTCAGGTTTTCCTGAAGTGTTGATGACATTTCACCTTCTGCCTCATCAGCATCGAGAAATATTTTCATCATTGACAGAAAAAACCTGATCGTTAGGAAAAATATCAATGGAATCAGAGCAGTGCTGATGAGTGTATAAAGAGGATTTATCTGAATCATTATCGTAAGAACCAGTGAAATTTGAAAAATAATAGATACCGCCTCTGAACCGTGCGAGCTCATAAAACTCTGTACAGTCTCAATATCAGATGTACAGCGTTGAATCAGATCACCGGTTTGTGTCTTACTCTGAAAATCATAAGGCTGATGCATGATGTGATGATATAGTGAATTTCTCATTTTACGCGAGCTGTTTTCAGCCGCGATCGCTGTAAGCTTACCTCTTAAAAAAAGAAATAGTCCCTGAAGCAAGGTCAAACCAATCACGATCGGCAGAATCATGCCGCTGCCTCTATTACTGAAAAAAGCCAGCATTTTATCTGCAAAAGGGAAAACTGTTGAACTATCAACTGCAAGTCCGGCAATTATATGATCAAGGTAAAAGGCTATCAGCAAGGGTATCATCGCTGCCAGAGCTACATGTATAATTATTGACAGCCAGGAGAGTAAATAATAGGTGGTGTTCCCTGCCATGTATATTTTTAACAATTTTAGCTTTTTCATCATTATTCCTCTGTCTCTTCAACGGTGCTTGATGAGTTATAATATGTTTAGAGTAAATCAACAATATGATACCACCATTGATTATTATGTTCACTGCTTTTCTTGTTGAATTTACAGCAGGAATATTCTATCAAATCAACCGACGCGAGTTTATTAGTTAACTATTTGTCGGATCTTTGAATATCAGGAGGTAATGGTGTCGCAAAAGGCATCAATAACAGATATGCAGTACTTATTAATTGCTATTTATATCTTGGGCGGTCTGGCTGCGGCCACCTGTTTGCTCTCAATCGTTTTCAGCTTTTTCCTGACTAGCGCAGTCATAAAACCGCCGATCAGGTCACATCAAATAGCTCTTGACTACCATATCAAATATAATGGTGTCAGCCCGGACTATTTTTCATTGCTTGATAAGGAAGAGTGGTCTTTTAGGAGCACAACAGGTGCAATGCTGCATGGTTTCTGGATCGATCCCGCTGAACCAATAGCTGGCAGATATATGATAATGGTGCATGGTCATGGCCATAATATGATGGGTAGTCTTAAGTATCTGCCGCTCTTCTTGTCCAGAGGCTTCAGAATTTTGATCTATGATCAGATACATAGTGGTATTAGTGAGGGCAAATATACGACAATGGGGCTAGTTGAATCACAAGACCTGAGCCTCATCATAGATAGTCTCTATCAATCTGAAAATAAGCCTGTTCTCTTAGGTTTACTTGGCGAATCAATGGGCGCGGCAACTGTAATGATCAATATTTGCAAAGACCCCAGAGCTCATTTCGTGATTGCGGACTGTCCTTATGCCGACCTGGAGGAGCAGTTGGCATACCGCCTTAAATATGCCTATAAGCTTGGCCGCTTCCCTCTGATGCCAATAGGAAGCCTCATATCGAAAATACGCGCGGGTTTCTTCTGGAAACAGGTCTCTCCAATAAGTGATCTGGTTGATAATCAGGGATTGCCTTTTGTTCCTGTTCTATTTGCCCATGGATCACAGGACACCTATATACCAGCTGCAGCATCCAAACGCCTATATGATGCAAAAGCAGGCTATCGAGATCTGCTTCTTGTTGAGGACGCTAAACATACAGAATCAATATGCAAAAACAGCCTGGCTTATGACCAGGCTGTCTCTAATCTGATAGCAGCTGCAGAATCAAACTTCACTCAACAAGCTCAACGTCGATCCTGACCTCAAAATAGGCGGTTTTTCCTTCATGCGCATATTCCTCATAATTGAGCAAATAGAAGCTGGGAGGTCCACCTGGAAGCTGGTAGAATGCTGTCTGAACGTAGCCATACATGGTCACATCAGTACCGGCATAGTTATCATCAGAATACTCTTCGAAATAGCCGCCGGCCTGCAGCTCAAACGGATCAAAATATATGAAGCTTCCATCCTCTGAAGAAAGCGGGTGCTCTGAATATCCTTCAAGCATCTGCCCTTCTATAAACATATCGATAAAATATGTATATGCCGCTGCTTCAAGAACCTTATCCACATTTTCAGATCTGTCTTCACCCTGAAAGATATAGATCTGATCAAGACCATTATGTGCCGTAGTGATGTTACCCTGATAATGGCCTGCATAATCAACAAGCTCAGCATCAAAATCAGTAAATTCCCAGATATAATCCGGAACCAGACCAGGTACCACATCTTCCGAATGTGATGTATCAGTCGGTTCTGTTTCTTCGATGGTAGTTTCAACAGTGGTTTCTGTTTCTGCAGTAGTCGCTTCTGTTTCTACTGTAGTAGCTTCTGTTTCATCAACAGTGGTTTCCTCAGTAATATCGCTCTCTGATGTTTCAACAGAACCAATCACAGCTTCGGTCGTTGTCTGCCTTGTCCTTCTGGTTGTTTCCTTGTCTTGGTTATCATCATCACGAAGTCTGCGAATTAAAGAGGCTGTAGCAATAATTCCAATAATCAGCAAAACAGCAATCACTGAGATAACTATGATCAGTACAGTCTTATTCTTTTTCTTGTCAGGAGTCTGAACAGGGCTGTAATTGCCGCCAGGAGCAGGTTGCTGATAGACTGGAGGCGGTACATAGGCCTGACCCTGCTGTGGTAATTGTTGGTGTGCTGTATCAGATTGTACATTCAAATTCCAGCCTGCAGGATTCTGTCCGCTTGCTGGCTGAGGCTGAGTTCCCGCCTCAGCGTTTTTGCCTCCGCACACGGGACAAAAAACCGCATCATCAGGTATTTGACTTCCACATTTGCCACAGTACATATAATCAACCATCCTCCACCATGTTGACAGCAATTAGAATCAATAATTCCTTATGTCTTCTTTTTGCTTCTGCCATCCCTTTTTTTCTCAGTGTATTGTTTGATCATTTTGTCTGCTTCATTCTCACCGAGCATAGCGATAAGCCATGAGCGAGTCTCTTCAAGATCTAAAACCTTAATGTGAGGTTCTGCATAAGCGGAGTTCTCACCACCCTGTCCGAAGATGAAAAATTCGCTATCCTTCTTGTGGAATAGAATCTCCTCATAACCATGACTGTCGCCAAAATAACTGACCAGATTCCTTGTGACTTCCTTTGATTTCTCAGTGTTGTATACTTTTCTTCCAATTTTAACTTGCATACTTTTCCCCTTCTTGCACAAAATAGCATGTCTAATTTTAGCAAAAATGCCGATTGATGTACATTATCATAAATGACGATCTCTGACAAACAAGCAAAGTAATTCTAGGGAAATCGTCAGAAACAAGCTAATCAGTCTTATCGGATCGATCTGAATATTCACTAAGATCAGTTCCGGTATCAGACACTGCCTGCTTAGCATTCTGCTGGCGCTGCCAGATCGCCATGATTCCTTGTGCCAACCATTTTAGACAGGCTAATCTGACTGCAATTATAACAAGCAGGGGCAAGCTGTCTTTTACCATTGTGTTTAATAAACTTATTACAGGTGCAATGAGATCGAGTGTCAGCAAAACAACTGCCAGGACAGGCAGCCATATGCGCTGGAATCCCATGAAAACAGCTGAAACGATCAAAAAAACTCCGATAGATATTCCTGCTGTTATCATAAACCACTGCGGTTTAAGAGCATCAACAAACACGACCCCGAACAGCAAGCCAAGATTATCCTTGTAGAAGAAAAGAAATCGCTCAAGAATTGTGAAAGCTCCCATGAGAAGGAAAACAATCATTCCGTATGTTATTCGATGTCTTCTCTCATTTTCTGCAACTGGATCATATACGTGACGATTGGTGTCCATGTTACCTCCGCTGTTAATTTAAATTTTGCTGAATATATCCTATTTATATTATAACTGAAAACATTGGTTCAGTGTCTATTGCAGCATAGAAAAACCTCCGGCAAACTTATAGTCGACCGAAGGCTTGGGATCATAGGATAAATTGCTGGTGATCTATTTGTAATAACGATTATCCTTGACGCATTAGCTTATTGAATAAAAACGTGATCATTCCTGAAACAAGGTAGTTGACATGTAGCGTTCGCCATTGTCAGGTAATAGAACTACTATTCTTTTACCAGCGTTTTCTGGTTTTTGAGCTAATTGTGACGCTGCGTATGCGGCAGCACCAGACGATATGCCAACAAGAAGTCCCTCTGTGCGGGCCAGTGCTCTTGAGGTCTCAATGGCTTGATCGTTAGTTACCTGGAAAACCTCATCGACATAGTCACCATTATAATTATCCGGGATGAAACCGGCACCAATTCCCTGAATCTTATGCGGCCCCTTCTGACCACCGGATAGCACAGCTGAATCTGTCGGTTCAACAGCGACTATTCTGACTTGTGGCTTCCTCTGCTTAAGAACCTCTCCAACACCGCTTATTGTTCCACCTGTACCAACACCTGCCACAAAAATATCCACATCGCCATCTGTATCACGCCAGATCTCCTCTGCCGTTGTTTTGCGATGGATATCAGGATTTGCCGGATTATTGAACTGCTGTGGTATAAACGCCTTGTCGAAACCAGCGGCTATTTCCTCAGCCTTTGTTATTGCTCCATTCATACCCTGAGCCCCAGGCGTTAATACCAACTCAGCTCCATATGCCTTAAGCAGATTTCTGCGTTCAATGCTCATGGTATCCGGCATGACAAGAATCAAGCGATATCCTCTGGCAGCAGAGGCAAAGGCCAACGCTATACCAGTGTTGCCGCTTGTTGGTTCAATAATAACTGTATCACTATCTATAAGGCCCTGTTCCTCTGCAGAAGAGAGCATTGCATGTCCAATACGACATTTAACACTACCCGATGGATTGAAGTATTCCACTTTGGCTATAACGGTAGCCTTATGCTGATTTTTGCTGCCAAAATGGGACAATTCAACCAGCGGTGTATTCCCTATTAAGTCTGTCATGTTTTTTGCGATATTAGCCATATTGCTGTCCTCCTGCAATTCCTTGTATTCTTATAGGATTTTGTGTCTTTATTCTATTATGACAGCTTCAGTATGTCAATATCGATTTTGAAGCCCATACTAACCCGTAGCCCAGGTCACATTTTAGCGATCGGAGTTGCTTGAACACAAAACGATACCTGCCTGGATATGATACAATTAACGCAGCCTAAGGCTTTCAGCCCGGGGCTGCATTTTGATGATAATGAGGATTTTATATGCCTGTCATTACAGCTGATAATATAAGCAAAAGCTACGCCGACCGTTTACTGTTCAGCGGTCTGAATTTCTCAATAGAGCCAGGGGACAGAATTGGCGTTGTCGGAATCAACGGCACTGGTAAATCAACGCTGTTGAAGATCCTGGCCGGACGTGAAAAAGCCGACACTGGCAGCTTTATAAAGCAAAGAGATCTGCGTATAGAGTATTTACCGCAGATTCCGGATTTTGCAGAAGGTCAAACAGTGCTTGAGGCAGTATTCAGCCAGCCTACTCCAGCCGTGCAGGTAGTAAGAGAATATGAACTTGCTCAACAGCTTGCCGCCGACAAACCGAACGATACTCAAGCACAAAACGCACTGATGCTGGCTATCGATAAAATGAATGCACAATCAGCCTGGGAGCTTGAGCAAAACGCCAGAACAATTTTAACTAAGCTGGGGATATCAGATTTCAGCCAGAAGGCTGTTGATCTTTCAGGCGGCCAGCAGAAGAGGGTCGCACTTGCCGCGGCATTATTACAGCAAGCTGATTTATTAATACTTGATGAACCTACAAACCATCTTGACCATATAGCGCTTGACTGGCTTGAGAGCTATCTGCAGCAATATCGCGGGGCCGTTATTATGGTCACACATGATCGGTATTTTCTCGACAGAGTCGCTAAGGTTATGTTTGAGCTTGAGAATGGACATCTCTATCGATATGAGGCCAATTACACTGCCTACCTCGAGCGAAAAGCAGATCGTGAAGAGATGTCTCAGGCAATAGAACAGAAACGACAGAATTTGCTCAGACAAGAGCTTGCCTGGGTCAGAAGAGGCGCTAAGGCACGCTCAACCAAGCAAAAGGCAAGACTTGACCGCTTCGAAGAACTAAAAAATCGTGAAGCACCTATCATATCGGCAAAAGCCGACCTGTTCGCCATTGACTCAAGAATCGGCAAAGAAACGATCATCGCGGACAATATAGGCAAGCAATACAATAACACTTGGTTGTTCAGCGATTTCAGCTATATCATTCGTCGTGATGAGCGTTTGGGTATTGTCGGACCAAATGGCTGCGGCAAAACCACATTACTGCGTTTGTTAGCCAAGCAGCTTGATCCTGATACAGGTTCAGTCAAGCATGGAAGCACGATCAAACTTGCAGTTTTTTCACAGAACAGCAGCGTTGCTGATCCAGAAAAGCGTGTTATTGAAGTAGTTAGAGATTCGGCAGAGATTTTGGAAACAAATAGCGGCAGCCTTAACGCTTCTCAAATGCTCGAGCGTTTCCTCTTCCCGCCTGAGCGTCAATGGCAGCCGGTATCTAGATTGTCCGGCGGTGAGAAGAGACGCCTACAGCTCCTTACAGTCCTGATGAAAGCACCAAATGTTTTAATTCTAGATGAGCCGACAAATGATTTAGATACACAAACTCTGGCAGTGCTTGAGGATTATCTTGATGATTTTGCCGGTGCCGTTATCACCGTATCTCATGATCGCTATTTCCTGGATAGAACGGCTGATAGATTAATGGTCTTCACAGATCAAGGTGAAATCAGGCAGATCGAAGGCAGCTATAGTGAAAATTCTGATCTGGTCATAAGCCTACAGACGAAGAACGAAGATAATCAGGCCGGTCAGCAGACCGAAGCTAAGCCAATAGATGATCAGCGCAACGGACAGAAGAGAATAAAAAACAGGTTCTCTTACAAAGAGCAGAAGGAATGGGACACGATCGAACAGAATATTGCAGAGATCGACGAAGAGATCAATAAGCAGAAAGCTCTTTACAATAAATACTCGGCTGACTACGTGAAGCTGCAGGAGATTCAGGCTAAACTGGATCAGCTGCAAAACGAGCATGATGAGCTAATGGAACGTTGGCTCTACCTTTCTGAACTGCAGGACAGCTTCAATAGTGTTGGCTAAGAGGAGGATCAGCTATGAACCTAACGATTTCAGATACGATTGAGCTAAAACGTGATGGCGGCAAGCTGTCAAAAGAACAGATCGAGTTTTTTGTTCAAGGTGTAACTAACGACAGTTGGCAGGATCATCAAATATCAGCAATGCTGATGGCAATGTTCATTAGAGGTCTGGACGATGATGAAACTGCTGCCTTGACGCTCTCTATGGCAGCCTCAGGCGATCAGATGGATCTTTCTGAATTAGGTATTAAAACTGCAGACAAACACAGCACAGGAGGCGTTGCGGACACAACCACACTGATAGCGGTACCCCTGGCAGCGGCCTGTGGCGTGCCGGTTTTGAAGATGTCGGGTCGTGGTCTGGGATTTACCGGCGGAACAATAGATAAGCTGGAATCTATCCCAGGCTTCCAAGTAGCACTTCCAGCAGCTCAGGCGCTTGATCAGGTAAAAAAAATCGGCCTTGCTGTCATGTCCCAATCAGATAATCTTACTCCTGCTGATAAGAAGCTATATGCACTAAGAGATGTAACCGCGACCATAGACAGTATTCCTCTGATCGCTGCCAGTATTATGAGTAAAAAAATAGCTGCCGGTGCTGATGCGATAGTACTTGATGTCAAATGCGGCAGCGGAGCTTTTATGCGCACGCTCGAGGACGCACGTAGACTGGCAGAAACAATGGTCAGGATCGGCGCCATAGTCGGCCGCAAAACAGCAGCTATAATCAGCGGCATGGACCAGCCTTTGGGCAGTCATATTGGCAATAGTCTCGAAGTCATTGAAGCTATCGAGGTATTAAAAGGCAATACCTCAGGTGAGCTTCTGGATGTAGCTCTTGAGCTGGCCGCGCGTATGCTGCTGTTAACTGATAACAGCAGCAGTTACGAAGACGCAGTCAGAAGACTGAGAGAAGCTCTTTTGAGCGGTGCCGGCCTCCAGAAGTTAGCTGCTATGATCCAAGCACAGGGAGGTAACAAGTCGGTAATCGATAACTACTCACTTTTTCCCCAACCGGCAATCAGTTTGGAGCTGACTTCTAGCCATGATGGTTATATCTCGGAAATCATGACAGCTGAAATAGGCAGAGCCTTTGTCGCCGCGGGTGGTGGTCGAATCAGAAAAAATGATCAGATAGATTATTCTGCCGGAATCATTATGGATGTCAGACTAGGAAGCAAGGTTAAAAAGGGAGATAGACTAGCGGTTGTACAGTCTGCAGATGAGGCAAAAGCACATAGGGCTCTCAGCATGCTGGAGCAAGCTTTGTTGGTTAGAGAGAATAAACCAAAAACGGCAAAAGTTATAATTGACCGCATTGAATAAGGAGTTATTTATGAAAAGAGTAATTATAATCGTACTTGATAGTGTCGGCTGCGGCACTTGTCCAGATTCTCATCTGTACGGAGATGCAGGTGCTAATACTCTGAACCATATAGCAAGAGATTATGACAGACTCAAACTTAATAACATGATAAGGCTTGGATTAGGACATATACCTGATCTTGAGCATATAACGCCTTCCGAATCAGTTATCGGTGCGTTTGGCCGAATGCAGGAGCTATCTGCCGGCAAAGATACGACAACGGGGCATTGGGAGCTCGCAGGTTTACGGCTTGAGAGAGCATTCCCGGTATTCCCCGATGCTTTCCCTCAGGATTTGATTGCAAAATATGAGCAGTTGATCGGGAGAAAAACAATCGGCAATGAAGTCGCCTCAGGTACAGAGATCATATCGAGACTAGGTGATGAGCATGTTAAAACAGGCAGTCCGATAATCTATACATCCGCCGATAGTGTTTTTCAGATTGCGGCACATGAGGATGTAATCCCAATCGATGAGTTATACGATATCTGCCTCAAAGCCAGAGAGCTTTTGCAGGGACAATATGCAGTCGGAAGGGTTATAGCGCGTCCTTTTACCGGTGTATCAGGCAATTACACGAGAACATCACGCCGACACGATTACTCACTTGAGCCTCTGGGGGAAACACTGCTCGATCGGGTCAAGGCCGCGGGGTTGGAGGTAAGAGCTGTCGGGAAGATCCATGATATATTTGCTGGCAGAGGTACAACGCTTAAATTACCATCTTCAAGCAATTATGAAGGAATCAGGCTTACGCTGGAGCAGCTGAAGCAAGAGTTCTCCGGGTTGCTTTTTGTCAACCTGGTTGATTTTGACATGCTGTATGGCCACCGAAACGATGTCAGCGGCTATGCCGAGGCTTTGATGGAATTCGATCGCAGTATGCCAGAAATTATGGAGACTATGAGACCTGATGATCTACTGCTGATAACAGCAGATCATGGTTGTGATCCAACTTATCCCGGTACAGATCATACCAGAGAGTATGTACCTGCTCTATACTGGAATCATGAATTTGCTGACGGCATCGATCTAGGTACTATCAGGGGCTTCGGTTCGGCCGCAGCTACTGCTGCACAGTACTTGGGCCTCAAGCATGATGATTTCGGAGTCAGCCAGCTTAATCGACTTTTTCCAAGGTAAAATCTTAAAAATAAGTGTACAATAATAACAGGACAATTTAACCACGGAGGTGATAGTAAGATGACAACTGAAAATCTTGTAAACAATCCGCCGCCTATGACCGCAGCGGATATCGCCGGAATGATCGATCACTCGTTGCTTAAGCCTGATGCTACGATCGAACAGGTTAAGCTGGCATGTGAAACAGCCAAGCAATGGAAAACCGCTTCAATCTGTGTCAGACCTTCTGACGTATCGCTTGCCGCCGCCATACTTAAGGGCAGTAATACCGTAGTCTCTACTGTAATAGGTTTCCCCCACGGAACAACAAGCACTGCCGGCAAGCTTGCTGAAATCAGGCAGGCTGCTCAAGAACATTGCCGCGAGGTCGATATGGTTCTAAATCCCGCGCGTCTGCTGTCGGGTGATCTAGCCTATGTAAAGGCTGAGATCTCATCATGTGTACAGCAAGCTCAACAGCTCGGAATGAAGATCAAAGTTATTCTTGAAACCTGTTACCTTACACCAAGACAAATTATTGAAGCCTGTCATATTTGTGAAAAAGCAGGCGCTGATTTTGTCAAAACTTCAACTGGTTTTGCCACTGGTGGAGCTAGACAAGAGGATGTTCAGTTAATGCGCAGGTCATGTGATCGCAAAGTTGGAGTCA
>CAZHQX010000027.1:0-16138 GCA_964534195.1 uncultured Oscillospiraceae bacterium | reverse complement strand
AGTTCAGTTACAATATCTTCATTGCAGTTTCTTAAGTGATACATAGTTACCTCCTGATGTGTTAGGGAAATTATGCTCCAATCACGATTATATATCATTTAATGATTTAAAAAAATACTAAATCATCATATACATACTATAGGCGATATATGTGATAATTAAGAAGGTATCAGCCAAAGCCTTGAGAGGAGCTGAAAAAATATGACTGAGGATAAATTTGTCGAAACAGACAACAATATTAATAAATCAGAGCAGAATACACAGAAGGAATATGCCAGTGATCAGTATGTCATGATGCAATATTTTGAATGGTACCTGCCTGCTGATGGCAAGCATTGGGAGCGACTAGGAGCCGCTGCCGGACATCTCAACGATCTAGGTGTTTCCGGCGTGTGGATACCCCCTTGCAGTAAGGGAACATCTGCTGATGATGTTGGTTATGGCGTATATGACCTATATGATCTCGGCGAATTCGATCAAAAAGGAACTGTACGCACAAAATACGGTACACGCGAGCAGCTGGAAGCCGCGATCGATATACTGCATGAGCATGGACTTAAGGTCTATGCAGACATTGTTCTTAATCATAAAGCAGGGGCCGATGCAACAGAAAAAATCAAAGTAATTGAGGTCGATCCCCAGAATCGATCGGAGGAAACAGGTGAGCCGTTTGAGATAGAGGCCTGGACCAGGTTTGATTTTCCGGGACGCGGCGAACGCTATTCGGATTTTAAATGGTGCTGGCACCATTTCACAGCAACGGATTATGACGCGACAAGTGAAAGGACATCGGTTTTCAAAATTATTGGTGAGAATAAGGACTGGGCAGAAAATGTCGATGACGAGTTCGGTAATTATGATTATCTGATGTTCGCGGATGTAGACTATCATCATCCTGATGTAATAGAAGAGACGATCAATTGGGGTCGCTGGCTGATAGACCAGCTTAACCTGGACGGCATGAGGCTGGACGCGGTTAAGCATATAAACGAAGGCTTCGTAGAAGATTTCGTAAAAGCTATGCGAGAGCATGCGGGTGCTGATTTCTATGCTGTCGGTGAATACTGGAAAAATGACACAGAGAGACTTGCTCAATATTTGAGTAATACAGACCATCAGCTGGCGCTGTTTGACGTAGCCCTGCACTTCAATTTTTATCAAGCGGCTTTGCAGGGCAGAGAATATGATCTGCGGACAATTTTCGACAACACACTTGTTAAGCGTAATCCGATGAATGTAGCGACCTTCGTTGATAACCATGATTCGCAGCTCGGGCAAGCCCTGGAATCCTGGGTTGGTGACTGGTTTAAACCCTTGGCCTATGCTTTGATCTTACTGCGTGAGGATGGCTACCCATGTTTGTTTTACGGCGACTATTACGGAATTGGAGGCGACACGGCTTTTGCCGGGATGAAAGAGACTCTTGATATCTTGCTCGCCGCCAGAAAAGAATATGCCTATGGTGAGCAGTTGGACTATTTCGATCATGCAAATGTTATTGCCTGGCAGCGGCTGGGTATAGAAGCCCGACCCGGTTCAGGTCTGGTCGCAATAATCAGCAATGGCGAAGAGGGACATAAGTTTATCAGCTTCGGAGCAGAAAGAGCGGATACGGTTTGGATCGATATGACAGGAAATCGTCAGGAGGAGATAACTCTTGACGCTGACGGCGCTGCGGAGTTCAATGTCAATGGCGGCTCAGTATCTATCTGGATAATGAAAGAGAGCTGACCGCAAGGCCAGCTCTTACTAATACTTCAATTGATTTTACTAACCGACCCTCCAGGCAGCAATTGTCCGGATACGATCACTGGAGTTTTATGCTTATGCTCTGGAGCCTCAATGTTATTGATAAGCGCTCTGGCTGCCGCCATGCCAATACCCTCAGCGTCCTGACGCATGGTCGTTAGATTAGGTGACATCATCTGCGTGAAGCGGATACCATCATAGCCAACGAGAGAAACATCCTCCGGGAAACGAAGGCCAAATTTATTGATCGCTTCAATCGCGCCAAATGAACAAGAATCATCGGGCAGGAAAATACAAGTCGGCCTATCCTCCAGCTGAAGAAGCCTGGTGACTGCTTCGAAGGCCTTCTTGGCATCGGTGTATGGACTCTCCACCATCAACTCAGGGTAAATTGTATTGCCGATCTCCTTCATGGCATCAGTAAATCCGCGAAGACGCTCGGACGTAACTCTCGAAGGTGGCCCATGTACAAAGGCTATGCGTTTATGTCCATGCTCGCTGACATATCTGACCATGCTCGCCATATCGTTTCTGTTGTCAGATAATATAGCTGGCGAGTTCTTGAGTATATAGTCGATCGAAACCAAAGGCAAACCACTATTATCCAGCTCCGTAACCTCAGGCTGATCAAAATCAATACAAGCCAGACAAACACCTTCGACACCGATGTGGCGACAGCTCTGCAAATAGCTCAGCTCCGCGTTGCCCAGTTTCTTAGTTATAAAGGTTATATGGTAACCGAGGCGTTCTGCTTCCATCTTGAAGCTGTTGAGTACCTTGGCGAAAAAATACTGCGTTAGTCCGTTATTGTTCTCATCTATAAACAGCACGCCCAGCTGATACGACCTGCTGGTCTTAAGTGACCTCGCCTGTGCGTTCGGGAAGTAACCCAATCTCTTTGCTGCGTCAAGAACACGGGCCCTGGTGACCTCATTGACATCACTATAGCCATTAAGTGCCTTGCTGACAGTCGCAACAGAGAGTTTGCAGCTTGCAGCTATGTCTCTAATATTTGCCATTTTCGCAAATCTCCATGAATCATATTTGATTGAGCAACGATCTGTCATCAATATGCAAAACGCGACAACAAATCGAAACCGTTTTCTATATCAATTTTAGCGCGTAAACAACAAATAAGCAACAAACATATTTACAAGTCAGGAATTAATCCTTACCTGATCACATTTAATGTCTGCTTGATCCTGCTCTTCTCCTCATACATTAAGCTGTCAGCATCTTTGATGGCTTGATCCAGACTATACTCAGAACCTGTCTCCAGCTCTTTGAAACCATGACTCACACTGATTATATATGGTCTGGCAAATTTCTCGTCACTATTATTTACCTCGGCAAAAGCCGGCTTGCCAAGTGCTGAGCTTCTTGTACATGCATCAAACGGATCACTGAATCGCTGACGGTTAAGGCATTCAATACTGGCATCAATACGTTGCCAGATCTTATCAGCAGCTTCAAGATCAGAATCATAGAATACGATCAGGAACTCGTCACCACCCATTCGGATAAGATAATCAGAATGTCTGACCTCCATCCTGACAGTATCAGCAACCAGCTTGATAAGCTCATCGCCGCATTCGTGTCCGAAGGTATCATTAACTTCTTTCAGGCCATTGATATCAAGAAAACAAATTGTGATCCTGGTCAAATCAGCCTGCGAGCTTTTCAATTGGCTCTGCAGCTTCTCAAGGCCGGAATGTCTGACCAGAGCACCTGTCAGATGATCATAGAGATAGCGCTCGAGCTTGCTGCGATTGATCGCGTTAAAATTCCATACCAATAGAAAAACAATTGAGATCAGGAAAATAATAAACAGGAGCTCACGCTGCTCACTAAAAACAAATGCCAGAACTGCAGATGGCTTATCCTCAAAAGCGTACCAGTTCGAATTGTTTTTATCGATCTCCGAGACAAGCAGCCAGCGGTCGTTTTCTGTAAGCAGGCTGCTGCTTACACTGGTGTTTCCCGGGAAATATGAATCTCGTCTGAACCAGGTGCTGATAAAAACACCATTGTCTGCCTTGTAACTGGATGAAGAAGCATTGAATATGGTTTGCCAGACCTCTGGATAATCATCTGCCAACCTGTCATAGGAGCGCTCCTCAGACATGAAGCCCCAGGCCCTGTCCGGCTCTTTCTGATTAAACAGGTAGAAGCTATCTTGATTAAGCCAGTAGGTATAGCTGTTGCTCGTTTCAGATATCTGCTTGAAGGCTGACAACAATTCTGACAATTCGTAATTGATCATGATCAAACCGATCTTCTCTCCACTGTTATTAAAAACAGGTGAAGCAAAACGTAATGTAGGAACGATTGGATCTTCAATTATATCGTTGTCCATGTTGAGGTCTGCACTGGACATATAGATCTGGCCAACCTCCAGCTTGATAGCTTCGTTGAAAAAATACCTGCCGCTCTTATCCTGAAGCTCTGTTCTTGGAACGATATACGCCCCATCCACAGTGTAATTGACACGAACCTTCTCCATTCCGTCAATGTCAATAAAGCGTATTTTGTCATAATAGAGCTTGCGGTTGGAAATACTGACCCAATTCTCGGTGATGGCGTTTTTTTCATCGCTTCCTGTAATCAAATCTTCACCATTTAGCTTCTGTGAGAACAGATCTGTTAAATGCAGCAGATCTGACATAACATTGTCAATTCTGCTGTTTATCATACGAATAAGCATAGTTTGAACAGACTTCTCCTGCTCAATGATTTGACGCTGCAGCGGAGCCCTTGCTGCCAGATGAATCATGACCATAGTGCCAAGAGCTGAGATGTTGATCAGCAGAAAAATTACGAAACCAGCAATGAGATAGCGCTTACGCTGGAAGCCTGACCTTGAATTTTCTGCAGAAGCCATTGCCGATCACCACCCTTCTGACAACGATCTTAATACTTTATAAACATTTTTTACAAATCATTACAATTACATCCTCTTATTATATCAGCTTCAGCGGCTCTAAACACAAATTTTGTTCAAAGCCTTAACAAACTGGCTGTTTTCATCAGGACTTAAGATGGCAATACGAAAATAGGTATTGTCTAAACCAGCGTAATTGGAACAGCTTCTAATGATTATTCCATGCTGCCTGAGTCGCACATCCAGATCTGGATACCTAACAGCGCGGAAAAATAAATAGTTGGCAGCTCCGGGCCAGACCTCGAAGCCAATATCCAGCAATGCTTGCTCCAGCAAGGGTTTTTCTGATGTCAGCCATCGTTCAACCTGATCTGCCAGATCAGTCTGTGATTCTATATCTCGATCGATGATCGTCAGAACAGCTGCTTCGGTAAGCGTACCCACTGACCATGGCTGACCAGAGGCCATTATCTTGGACGCAAGCTCAGGAGAAGCACATAAATAGCCGGCCCTCAGACCAGGTAATGAATAATACTTGGTCATAGAGCGCAGCAGCATCAGTTTCGGGTCTCCTCCACCTGAAATGACCTGTCTTAGTCTATTCATGCTGCTATGGGATTCTCCACTTACCGGTCCCAGAAAATCAAGGAAGCACTCATCTATCAGCAAATAGATATTCAGCTCGGCACAACGGTCGATGACTTTTGCCAGTATAGCCGGCTGAATAAGCAGGCCTGTTGGATTATTCGGCTGGCAAAGAATCAACAGACTTACGCCATGGTCGTCTATGGCGTCTTCTGATGAATAAGCTTCCTCCTGCTTGCTCAGCCAATTCAGCATGTTGCTTTCGATCTGAAAGCCGTTTTCGGGGTTCAGCTGCCAGTAGTTGATATTACAACAGGTCTCCCTCAGAGCCCGCTCGTACTCTGAGAAGCTGGGAACCGGCAGGTAGGCTCTTACAGGCTTAAGTGCATGAACGGTTCTGTAGATCAGATCTGCCGCTCCATTGCCGCATACTATTTGTTCAGGCCGAAGCTTGTGATGAGCCGCAAGTGCCTGTCTTAGGCGGCGCTGCTGCGGGTCAGGATAATAGCGGCAGTTGTCGAGCGCCGCGATAATTGAGTTTTTAATTCTATCGTCTATTTCAGCAGGCATTATATTCGCGGAAAAATCGAGAAGCTTGGACCGATCGATTCCAAGCTCGTCCTCTGCACTATAGACATCGCCTCCGTGATTGCTTGAGTTTGTTTTATATATAGTGTCTTCACGGGTGTCTCTATTGCTGCCAGTAATTTGCTTTGTCATTTATCAGAACTCCTCCTGGTTATATAGACTATATACATCCTGACAAATTGGCCAGGATGAGCTGCAGAAGCATGCTGAGCGGCCAGAGGGTAATCAACGCCAGGATCGAGGTCAGCAGCATAAGCTGTTGGCTGCGGGCGATATCCTGAGGCTCGGCTGAACGGATTTTATCACCGATAAATGGTTTGACGACAAGCTTGCCGCCGTAGGTATGGCTGCCTCCGAGCTGGATTCCAAGAGCTCCGGCGCAGACTGCTTCTGTTTGAGCGCTGTTGGGGCTGAGATGGTTTAAACGATCGCGACGGAATATCTGCCAGGCCCTATCTGCCGGCAGATGCAGAAGCTTGGCTGCTAAGATCATCAGCAGCGCCGATAGCCTCGCCGGGATAAAACCAGTGATATCATCCAGTCTGGCACTGCATCTTCCGAAGTACAGGTACAGATCGTTTTTGTAGCCTACCATTGAATCCAATGTGTTAACAGCCTTATAGGTCATACCAAGTATCGGTCCGCCCAGAACAAGATAGAATAACGGCGCTATCACACCATCATTTGTATTCTCCGCAATCGTCTCTACTGCTGCTTTTGCAATTTCCTCGCTATCCAGCTCAGCTGTATCTCTGCCAACCAGCCAGCCGATTCTTTCTCTGGCAGCTGCCATATCGCCGCGAACCAGAGCGTCCTGTACTGGTGTGGTTTCGGTCTTAAGGGATCTTGCGGCCAAAATAAGCCAGCATAAAACAGTCTCCATAAGCAAGCCAATAGAGAAATGGAGCTTCCAGGCCAACAGCAGTGAGCCTGCTGTTAGCAGCGCCGTCAATAATGGTATCAAAACGGCTAAGGCGACTCCTCGCCTGAACAGGAGCTCATTATTGGCAGTCTTTTTTGGACGCAGCAGTTTTTCCATCCTTCTGATCGACCAGCCGATCAAGCGAATCGGGTGCGGCAGCCAGTGTGGGTCACCTACAGCCATATCCAGGAGGAAGCCTGCCAAGAGGGGCCATGACGAAATCAGGACAAGTGCTGTTAGCCAGACTATAGAGCCTTGTTCGACTCCTGGCAGCAGCTTGGTGATGATATCATCAGCTTGTCCCATCAGCAGCATTATCATTTTGTGATTACCTCCAGGTTGTCTGTCCACGTTAGTCGCATCATCTTTATAGGTGAAATCAGCATAGTTGGTATCCTTCTCTTGTTAGCAGCCAGGCTCCGCCTGGTTTGAGCTGCCAGCTGTAAAACTCTTCCGGGATGCCTGTGATCAGAGACATCAGGTACATTATCACACCTCCATGTGTGACGATCGCCAGACGCTCAGAGGCATTGCTTTGTTTGCTGAGATCCAGCTCGCTTGACCAGAAATGTCCAAGCCTCAGCAGGATATCCTCTCCCGACTCACCTCCCGGAGGCGCTGGTCTTGTATCTGGAGAAGCGTCCAGCCAACACCGATAGGCGGGGTCATCCTTAAGAAGATCATATGTCATGCCCTCCCAACTGCCGAAATTTGTCTCGATCAGAGCCGGCTCGATAATCGGTTTGCGATCAGGCCAGAGCAGCTCCGCAGTCTGCAGACATCGCTTAAGCGGGCTTGTAATCAGTCTTATGTCAGTTATATCATCAATCCAGAAGCTTGCTGCTTGGCGGATCAGCTCCTGTCTGCGCAGCTCGATCTGTTTTCTGCCGAGGTCGCTCAGAGGCAGATCTGTCAGCCCGCTATACTTACCTGCCGCGTTAGCATCTGTAGCTCCGTGGCGGATCAGCAGGATCTCTCGATATCCGCCAATGTCTAGAGGCTGTGAATACATCTATTTGTGCTCCTCTTTGAGAGTTTGGGCTATGCCCGCCCAAACTCTCTGAACTTTTTCGGCCTGGGCTGTCAAACGACAATAGAGTCGCCCACAGCGTTCGCGCCATAATCTATCCTCTTGCTGAAGCGGAACTACACCACAGCCGATATCATCAAGAACAATGATCTGGACTTGGCTTTTGCCGGTGTGTCCATTGATAAGAGCATTCAGCCAACGTGCGGTTAATTCCTCGAATTCACTTTGTTCGCAGACCATGCTGAGCGGGCGCAGAAGCAGGTGAATATGGTCGATTATTTCGTAGTCCAATGATTTCATAAGGAGCTCTTCAAGAGCTGATCGTTCGTTGATATTCTGTGACATCAGACCGGCATCAAATACTTCTGGTGGTAAGCCGGTTTGTTCCTTGTATTGCCGCGATGCCAGAGCAAGCTTGCCCTGTTCGCTGCCGCCTATGAACAGCCACAGCATCAGATCGTCACCCCCAGAGCATTTAACAGGTACAAAACAACGGAAAATACTGTCAGCAGTACAGTTTCACTGATAACGATCAGGAAACCCGCGAGATCACCTGTCACGCCACCGAAACCGCGCCGGCACATTATAAGCCAGCTGATGAAACAGAGAGCCGCAGCAGCTAATAATATGAATCCAATCATGGTATCAAGAAGCAGACATCCTATCGCCGCGATTACCGTCATAACGACCAAAGCAGGCAGAACAGCCGGCGCAAGCCCGTCCCGGAATGTTTTAACCAGTCCATTGGCACGGGCCGGCGGCAGCAGAGACACACCTAGACCGGCCATGATCCTTGATAAGACCGGAATCAATAGCAATAGAATGATTGAGCGAAATGTCGTACCGGGTCGTACCCGGAAATTATTGGCTGGCCATATGTTTAGAATCTCCAGCCAGGCCATGAGCTGAATCAGTAAAACCGAAACAGTCCAGAGAATCGCCGATGGTCCAGATGTAGGCTCCTTCATAATTCGAAGTCTGGTTTCGCGGTCGCGTCTCGAGCCAATCGCGTCGGCAGCGTCCGCCAATCCATCAATATGAAGACCGCCGGTAATCATGACGGGCCATAATGTCAACAGCGCTGCCGCGATGAAATTGCCGACCAGACCTTGCCAGACCAGCCAGAGCAGAAGCAGCCAGCCGCCGCTGATAATAATACCGGCAAAAGGCAGCCAGACCATAGTCCAGCGCATACCTCGCTCTGTCCAGGCTCTCTGAGGAACAGGAATGATCGTGTACATTCCAAGTGTTATGAGAAAACTATCAAATAACTTCATATCAGACCTTCCAGTAATTCTGCCGGGCCACGATGGATCTGCGGTAATCCGTAAACCATCTCTACAGCTAACGATGCTCTGGCTGCCAAACATTGATTGAGCCAGCCCAGGTATCTTAAGTATAAATTAGTTGACTCGTCAAAAATCATCGCATCCGAGAATATTTCGTTGCTTACCACGATCAGATGCTCACAGAGCCCCTCTGCCCGTGTCAGCGCGTGGTCGATCATTTCAGCGGCCTGCTCAGGGGAGAAATGATCGAGACCGAAATCCGTGCGCAGGAACATTTCGTTTGCTAACAGATTTGACAGACATTCCAGCAGCAGTATCGGTGAATCATAATCATCCAGAATCTGATCGAGGTCAAAGGGCTGCTCTCTTGTAATGAATCCAAGCTGTGCGCGCTGCTGCTGATGCCTTGCGATTCTGACCTTGCTCTCCTTATCCTTGCTGTTGATCATTGCGGCAACATAGATAGGCGGCTTCATAACCTCTTGTTTAGAATTATCTGCCAGTCTGCGGGCAAGCTTCTCTGCTAGTGCCGATTTGCCGCTGCCGCTGCCGCCGGTAATCAGGATCAGCATTTTGATATCCTCAGCGACCAAGCATATCGAGCAAGCATCATTTGTCTCCCTGAGGCACATAAGCCCCGATGCCGGCTTCTACCCAGGTGGCTATGTTGTCAAAAGCCGCCATTGCCTGACCGAACAGGTCAAAAGCGACACAGCAGCCGGTGCCTTCACCAACTCGCATACCGCAGGTAAACCAGGCGGGCAGGTCGATCTCCTCAAGAGCAAGTCTCGCGCCCGGCTCAGCCGACAAATGCGAAGGGAAAAGGTAACCGCGGACCGCGGGTGCCAGTCTGATGGCCGTAAGAGCAGCGACCGTAGTAATGAAGCCGTCAATAACGACAGCGGTGCCACTGGCTGCCGCTCC
This sequence comes from uncultured Oscillospiraceae bacterium, assembly GCA_964534195.1. Taxonomy (GTDB): domain Bacteria; phylum Bacillota; class Clostridia; order Saccharofermentanales; family UBA5734; genus JAAYFZ01. The sequence continues at coordinate 6,170 of CAZHQX010000027.1, read as the reverse complement.
GATGAAATAGCCGGTCAACGCCGCCAGATCAAGTCCTCCAAGCTTATGAAGAACATCGATCGGATCGTCTTGGTTTGGTTTGTTGATTGCGATCGCCTGCCGGATGATCCTCTGCTTATTAACTAATTTTTCATCACTAAGACCAGCGCCCCGACCGGTCACTTCAGAAGCGTCAACGTTCAGGAAGGCTGCCAGCATCGCGCTGCTGGTCGTAGTGTTGCCGATGCCCATCTCGCCGGAACCAAGCAGGTTATATTCCTGAGCCGATAGCCACTCTGCCATCTCGGCACCGGCCTGCATGGCTCTTAGCGTTTCTTCACGGGTCATTGCCGGTCCGGCCGAAATATCGTCTGTACCATTTCTTATTCTTCGGTCGATCACCCCAGGTATGCGGCCCGGCTGGTCGATACCGACGTCGACTGGATAAATATCGGCACCAGCCTGTCTGGCCATAGCGTTTACCGTTGTTATGCCTCTGGTGAAATTATAGGTAACAGAGGCCGTGACCTCGTTGCCAACCTGCGTGACACCCTGACTGACTACGCCATTATCGGCCGCGAAAATACAGATAGCCTTGCGCTTGATCTCCGGCCTTGCTCTGCGCTGAATTCCAGCCAGCCGGATCACCATATCCTCCAGTTCGCCAAGCGCGAAAAGAGGCTTACAAAGATCAAGCCAGCGGTCAGCCGCTGCCTTGGCCGCCAGCTGGTCAGGCTCTTTGATATCCGCGATTAGATTGTTGATATAAATTTCACTGTCGCTCAATTCGTAAAACTCCGTTCATAGTAATAGAGCGCTCTATGATTAATAGGAAACGCTCGTAGCTTCTCATATAATTGTAACTCATTTCATATTATATAACTGTGGTGTAACAGCTGAACGGAAAATAACTGTATAAATGGTAAAATATTACATAATTGGCGCAAATCAGCCTGAAACGACCTGATTGCGGCCCTGCTGCTTAGCGATGTAGAGCAGATCATCAACACGCTGCAGCAATGACTCCATAGTATCGCCCTCTCGCAACTCGGTTACTCCGAAGCTGCAGGTGACCTGATCGACAGGGCCGCAGTCACAAGAGGCGATCTTATCCTTAAGTCTGCCGGCAAGATCAGCAGCCGGACTCAATGGTGTATCAGGCAGCAGCAGCATGAACTCCTCGCCGCCCCATCTCGCTAAAATATCCACAGTACGTATGGATTGCCTGACCAGTCTTGATGTTCTAATCAGAACCAGGTCACCAGCCGGGTGGCCGAACTGGTCATTTATCGTTTTGAAATAATCATAATCATAAAGCACAAGCGACATGGGTACGCCATAGCGCCGGCTGCGCTCGATCTCACTATGCAGCTCATCATTGAATTTCATGCGGTTGAAGCAGCGCGTGAGAGCATCAGTTACAGACAAGGACTCAAGCTGCTCAAGAATTACTGTCTGCCTGCGCTTAAGCCGTTCTGTTCTCGAGTAAGCAACAACACCAAGCCCCATAGTAACGAGCAAATAAACTATGACCGCGATACGATCAAGCTGAGGAGTATCGTCATGAAACAACCGTGTCACAAAAGCAAAACCAATAAGCAAAACAGTATTCAAAGTCATGATCATCAGGAAGCTGTTCATGATCATGTTAAATGCGATGATCAGCAAAATCGCGCTGAATGCCTGAAGCAGTATTTTTGGATTCTCGTAGCTGGCAGTAGCATAGAGGAAAACAGCAACTACTGCAGCCTCGCATGTAGTAACTATCAGCACATATAAGCGTCTGTTTCTGACATGCTTGAGCAGGAAGAACGAAACCAGCACAATTACAAAAACAACAAGTCTCGAAGCAAGAAGTGAAAATCTAACGAAGCTGCCGCTGTTTGACAAAAAATCAGGTATGGCAAAAGCCAGAAACATCGAGCCAAGAACCAAAATCGTGATCCTGATAGCAGTGAGCTGGCTCTTCAGCTGTGTCATAAAATAAGTCTCTTCACGACCTCTATTAATAAACTCACCTGAAACAAGTGAAATAGGATTAATTGGATCTCTCGTGCGTAGTCTGATCATTTGCTCACCACCTCATTAGCATCCTGCTATGGAATCATAATATCATCTATCGTCGAAATTAACAGAAAGCTATAGTAAATATTGTTTGACGTGATAACATAGTTGAATGCTTGTCTATTTTTAACTAGAAATTTCGCCAGATTTAACGAAAATCGCGACACTTTATTGTTTACTTTTCAAAAGAGCGGTGATATACTAAGTTGCCTGAAACCCCACAGGGGGTCTTTTTATGTGTCGCAGGTGATACGGCTTTTACCAATATATATACTGGCAAAAGCCGACGACAGCAGGTTAAGCATGATTCTGCGACAAGTAAATAAGATGGCAGTTTAATTTTGAAAGGAGGTGTATTGATGCCAACGTTCAACCAATTGGTGAAAGCGGGAAGGAAGACTAAAAACTACAAGTCAGCATCACCGGCGCTGCAGATGGGAATGAATACGCTCAAAAAGCGTGAGACCCTTCAGTCAGCTCCTCAGAAGCGTGGAGTGTGTACAGTAGTTAAGACAACGACCCCGAAGAAGCCGAATTCAGCGCTGCGTAAAGTTGCAAGAGTTCGTTTGACCAACCAGATTGAGGTTTCAGCCTACATTCCTGGTATTGGACACAACTTACAGGAGCACTCCGTTGTTCTGATTCGTGGTGGTCGTGTTAAAGATCTTCCTGGTGTTCGTTATCACATCGTCCGTGGAACATTAGACACGGCTGGTGTAGCTAATCGTCAGCAGGGCCGCTCCAAGTACGGCGCCAAGAAACCAAAGGCTGCTAAAGTAAAGAGCTAAACAGCTGCTGCCGGTTGGACAATTGTGATCATCAGTACACTGTCATAGAGCTATAGAGGGCTATGGCATGTTCTGCACTGACACGGTCCATAACGTGAGTACCTGTGGTATCGGACCGCCTAAGGGTCCGCATTATCATGAGAGGAGGGAAGACAAGTGCCAAGAAAAGGCCATGTCCCAACAAGAGAAGTGCTTCCTGATCCGATCTACAATGATGTAAGAGTGACCAAACTGGTCAACAACATCATGCTGGACGGAAAAAAAGGAGTCGCACAAAAAATCGTATACGGTGCCTTTGATATTATCAAAGAACGCACCAGTCAGGATGCCCTGGAAGTCTTCGATAAGGCTTTGGAGAACATCATGCCCGTTTTGGAAGTAAAAGCCAGACGTGTTGGTGGTGCCAATTACCAGGTTCCGATCGAAGTGAGACCGGAAAGAAGACAGACGCTGGGTCTGCGCTGGCTGGTTGCGGTTGCAAGAAACCGCAATGAGCGCACAATGCGCGAACGCCTCGCAAACGAGATCCTCGACGCATTCAACAGTACCGGTGGAGCTTTCAAGAAAAAAGAAGATATACATCGTATGGCAGACGCGAACCGCGCTTTTGCACATTACAGATGGTAACCTGCTAAGGGAAGGAGCTTTTACCGAATGCCAAGAGAATTCTCGCTCGAAAACACGAGGAATATCGGTATCATGGCGCATATCGACGCGGGTAAGACGACTACTACTGAACGTATTCTGTACTATACAGGCAGAATCCACAGAGTCGGCGAAACCCATGAAGGTGCTGCCACCATGGACTGGATGGAGCAGGAGCAGGAGCGTGGTATAACCATCACCTCCGCTGCGACAACAGCTCAGTGGAATGATACACGAATAAACATCATCGATACACCAGGTCACGTTGACTTCACAGTTGAGGTTGAACGTTCACTGCGTGTTCTTGATGGTGCAGTAACCCTGTTCTGTGCCAAGGGCGGTGTTGAGCCCCAGACTGAAACTGTCTGGCGCCAGGCCGACCATTACGGCGTACCCCGTATGGCCTTCGTCAACAAAATGGATATCCTCGGAGCTGATTTCTATCGCGCCGTAGATATGATGAAGGAGCGCCTCAGAACAAATGCCGTGCCCATCCAGCTGCCAATCGGCAAGGAAGAAACATTCCAAGGTATTGTTGACCTGATTACAATGAAGGCCAGAATTTACCATGATGATCTGGGCAAGGAAATAGAAGATGTTGATATCCCTGATGATATGAAGGATCAGGCTCAGGAATGGCACGATAAGATGATCGAAGCCATTGCTGAAACCGATGAGGAACTGACCGTAAAATACCTCGAGGGAGAAGAAATATCCGTCGAAGAGCTGAAGGCTGCTCTGCGCAGAGCCACTATAGCCTGCGCAATCACACCTGTTCTTTGCGGTACCGCTTATAAGAACAAGGGTGTTCAAATGCTGCTTGACGCAGTTATTGAGTACATGCCATCACCACTGGATATTCCACCTATCAGCGGTATCAATCCAGATACAGAAGAGGAAGAAGCACGTCCCTCCAGCGACGAAGAGCCTTTTGCCGCTCTTGCATTCAAGGTTATGACAGATCCCTATGTCGGTAAGCTCTGTTTCTTCCGTGTTTATTCCGGTACACTCGAATCCGGTTCCTATGTCAAGAACGCGACAAAAGGCAAGCGCGAGCGTGTCGGCCGCATCCTTCAGATGCATGCCAACCACCGTGCTGAAATCGAGCGCGTATACTCCGGTGACATCGCCGCTGCTGTCGGTCTGAAGGATACAACCACAGGCGACACACTTTGTGACGATGATCATCCAGTAATTCTTGAATCCATGGAATTCCCCGAGCCCGTTATCTCAGTTGCTATCGAGCCCAAGTCAAAAGCCAGCCAGGATAAGATGAATGTCGCACTGGCCAAGCTTGCTGAAGAAGATCCGACCTTCCGTACCTATACAGATTCGGAAACAGGTCAGACACTGATTTCAGGTATGGGTGAGCTGCATCTGGATATCATCGTTGACCGTCTCTTCCGCGAATTCAAGGTTGAGGCCAATGTAGGCGCACCTCAGGTCGCTTACAGAGAAACTATCCGCAAAGCAGTCAAGGCAGACGGCAAATTCGTTCGTCAGTCCGGCGGCCGCGGTCAGTACGGTCATTGTGTGCTCGAGGTCGAACCTACGGAGCCAGGAGCAGGCTATGAGTTTGTCAACAAGGTCGTCGGCGGCGCTATTCCTAAGGAATACATCGCACCGATCGATGCCGGTATTCAGGAGGCCATGAACAGCGGCGTCCTCGGCGGCTTCCCTGTAGTTGACTTCCGCGTAACAGTAGTTGATGGTTCATACCATGATGTTGACTCATCAGAAATGGCCTTTAAGATCGCCGGTTCAATGGGCTTCAAAGAAGCCTGCCGCAAGGCTGATCCGGTCCTGCTTGAGCCAATGATGAGAGTAGACGTAGTAGTGCCAGAAGAATACATGGGCGACGTAATGGGCGATATCAGCTCACGCCGCGGACGTATCGAAGGCATGGAAGCTCGCTCCGGCGCCCAGCAGATCACTGCTCAGGTACCGCTGTCAGAGATGTTCGGCTACGCCACAGTCCTGCGTTCACGTACACAGGGCCGCGGAACCTTCGTCATGCAGATCGACCACTTCGAAGAAGTACCTAAGAGCCTGGTAGAAAAAGTACTAGGTAAATAAGCAAATCACTTCGAAAAAGCCCGGGAATTTTCGATGAAGATCCCGGCAAATAAGTCAGCTTGAGTCTATTAAGCACAACGATGGCCAGCAAGCGTCAAAGCATGCTGCAATCGACAACCTTAAGGTTTGCCAAACTGTCAAAATCGTGTAAAATGGACTATAGCGGCTGACTAGCTGTAATTATTATTAGATATCAAAAATATTAAAACCAATCAGCTAAAACAGCTGAAAAAAAAGGAGGATTACTTCAAATGGGTAAAGCAAAATTTGAAAGAAACAAGCCCCATGTAAACATTGGCACAATCGGCCACGTTGATCATGGTAAGACTTCACTGACCGCTGCTATTACAAAAGTTCTCGCTATGGGCGGTGCTGCAGAATATGCTGCATACGATAATATCGATAAGGCTCCTGAAGAGAGAGAGCGTGGTATCACGATCAACACCTCACACGTCGAGTACCAGACAGAAGCTCGTCACTACGCACACGTTGACTGCCCAGGCCATGCTGACTATATCAAAAACATGATCACTGGTGCTGCTCAGATGGACGGCGCTATCCTCGTTGTTTCAGCTGCTGACGGCCCGATGCCTCAGACACGTGAGCACATCCTGCTCG
>CAZHQX010000026.1:14117-16149 GCA_964534195.1 uncultured Oscillospiraceae bacterium | reverse complement strand
TTCTTATAACAGAGATTGTGGGGGGAAGTAAGTAATGGTTATGAACAACAACGGTCGCCATTTCCTGCTTAATGATCAGGAAATATCTGCCGGTCCGATCATCTGGTGGCTTCAGCGTGATCAGCGACTTGCTGACAACTGGACTTATGTTGCTGCTTCAGAACAAGCTTTACGTCTAAAGCAGCCAGTTATAGCGGTATTCTGCTTAAGTGACAGCTTCCTTGGCGGGCTACCGCGAAATTTTGAGTTCATGCTCAAAGGTTTGAGTGAGCTGCAAACAGAATTAGCTGAATATTCTGTACCATTATTGATTCTTAGGACGCATGGCAAGTCGGAAGAGTCTCCCATTGATTTTCTTGCGGCTCTGGCAAATGAACTGAAGGCCGGGGCCGTATTTACAGATTTTAATCCCTTGCGTTTAATCATGTCATGGAAACAAAATCTTGGCTCATCCTTGAAATGCCCTCTTATTGAGGTAGATGCACATAATATAATTCCATGTCGTATAGCTTCTGATAAACAGGAGTTCGCAGCCAGAACTTTTCGGCCAAAGGTTGAACGTCAGCTGAATCAGTGGCTCCATGAGTTCCCTGAGCTAAGAAAACCTACGCCACTACAGACTGGTTTTTTCAGAATACTCAGTAAACAGTCAGATTTGAGTGAAGAGAATGCCATAGAGGTAAAACAAATAAATTCACTGAATAAGCTTACCGATCTATATGATTCTACCAAGAGGTTTTTAGATGAGGATGCTGCCAAATTCACTTATGACAGCATCATTCAGCCTGGTTGTGCTTATGCCGGTTTAAGGATGAAAGAATTTATTGCTATGGACCTTAAAAACTATATGAAGCGAAATGATCCTAATGAAAAGGTGGTATCTGGCTTGTCGCCATATTTGCATTTCGGTCAGATATCAGCTCAGAGAATAGCCCTTGAGGTCAGAAAGGCCTCAGACGAGGATCCGGACATAAAAGCTGCAGCAGCAAAGTTTCTGGAGGAACTGATCGTTAGACGGGAGCTAGCAGATAACTTCTGCTTCTACAATGAAAAATACGATAGCTTTGACGGCTTCCCCGCATGGGCACAGAAATCTCTGAAAGAGCATGAGCATGACATGCGTCCTTATAGCTACACTCCGGAGCAGCTGGAAAAAGGTGAGACTCACGACGAGCTATGGAATGCGGCTCAACTGAATATGGTTAAGACAGGAAGCATGCCAGGATACCTGCGCATGTATTGGGCAAAAAAAATTCTCGAGTGGACCATATCGCCAGAAGAGGCTCTAAGCATTACAATAAGATTAAATGATAGATATATGCTTGATGGACGCGATCCCAACGGCTATACAGGCGCTGCCTGGTCAATAGGAGGAGTACATGACAGGCCATGGGTCGACAGACCGGTATTTGGCAAAATTCGCTTAATGACCTTATCCGGTTGTCGCCGCAAATTTGATGTAGATGCCTGGATCAGCTCAAACAGCTGATCCCAATAAATCGGGGAAGGAATAACAAATGGACAACAAAGGTCCGATCATACTCACAGAGAAACCACATCTTGGTATCAGCTCTTGCTGTATGTCCTGCCCTGTCAGATACAATGGCAAAGGCTTCAATATGACAGCATATCTAGGACGCGAGAAACAGGATTTCGTATGGACTCCCGTGTGTCCTGAGAGTCAGTCAGGCCTCGGCGTCATGCGCGATCCTATTCATATAAGTGGTCCTGATGGTTCTGCTGTTTGGACAGGCGAAGCAAATATCAGAAACAGGCGAGGATACGATCTGACAGAGCAGGTAAAGGCCGGTTCTATGGAATGCCTTGCAGTTTTAAAAAGAGCCGGTATTAAAGCTTTTGTCTATATGGATGGCAGCCCGACTTGTGGCGTGTACCGGACAACGCTGAAGAAGCAGAGCCGAGGCAAACCACCTGGAGTGTTCGGTTCGCTCCTCTTTGACCAGGGTTTTTTCCTGATTCCGGCACTCGATCTCCAGAGTCCGTTGCGCTGGTGGGATTGGCGTCGCAGATT
>CAZHQX010000026.1:0-14017 GCA_964534195.1 uncultured Oscillospiraceae bacterium | reverse complement strand
AGAGCCGCGGCAGAGGCCGGCATAGTTTTCGGAACATCTCCAGTTCTTTATCGCGGCTATAGCCGTAAAACCAAAACTGACCGCAATGCTGAGAAAATACTCGATCAGCTTACGGTCAGCGGTTCTGATTCTAAAGAGGAATGATCATCTATGCGCATTCCTCTTTGCGGTTTTCTTAATTACTTGTGAACAAACATTAATTTGAGGGGTGGTGTCACTCCGGTCTCAGGATCGAAGTCCATCATCAGGATATCGGCCATGTATTCATTCCATTTCTGAACGACCGGGCTCTCAGCCTGGACCTTGGCTGCGTGGTCGATATCCGCACACTCATAGTATCCGAAGAGGTCTGTACCTGATAACCAAATTGAATAGTTGTGGATACCAGCCTCATTGAGGACAGCTGTCATCTCAGGCCAGATCTCATCGTGACGCTTCTTATAATCAGCTTCTGATCCTTCTTTTATCTTTGCTCTCCAAGCAAATTTTTCGATATTAGAGCTCATAGGCACCTCCAATTATGTGTTGATAAATACATTATACCTTCCAACCGATTATTCTGCTGATAAAACGGCGGAATTCTTCTGAGTCTGAATTGGTGTATAAAGTTTCACTATCGCCGTGAGTAGCTACTTTGCCCTCACTGACAAAAGCAACATGGCTGCAGGCATGTCTGGCAAATCCTATTTCATGTGTTACCAGGATAATGTTTCTGCCTTCATTGCGTAAACCGTTGATAACATCAAGGATCTCAGCTGTGATCTCAGGATCCAGTGCTGACGTCGGCTCGTCAAAAAGCAGGATTTCAGGCTGAAGTGAAAGTGCCCTGGCTATAGCTACCCTTTGCTTCTGTCCACCTGAAAGTTGATTTGGCGAATGATTCATATGATCAGCCAGGCCAAGCTGTCGCAGCAGCTTCTCGGCTCTGGTTCTGGCTTCTTGCGGACTAACGCCTCTGGTCTTAACCAATGGCAAGGTTATATTATCAAGTGCCGTCAGGTGCGGAAATAAATTGTATGCTTGAAACACCATAGCTATTCTACGTCGATGCTCCATTAGTGACTGCTCGCTGGAGAAATCTATCGCTCTGCCATTCATTATGACCGAGCCGGAATCAGGAATCTCAAGCCCTGCCAGTATTCTCAGCAGTGTTGTTTTGCCTCCTCCTGACGGTCCGATTACAGCTAATGAGGAGATATCTTCGAGAACTAAGCTTAGATCATCGAGCGCAGTCATGCTGCCGTACTTCTTGGTCAAGCCTTGGATCTTAATTTGCATAACTCATTTTCCTCTCGAGACGTCTGGTTATCAGCGAAATCGGCAATGTTAATACCAGGTAGCCCGCAGCGAGCAGAATATAGTTTTCAAAACTGGTAAAAGTTATGCTGTCGACCTCTTGTACATTTTTTGTGAACTCATTAACAGCAATTAGAGAAAGAATCGAAGAATCCTTGATCAGAGATGCGAACTGCCCGGTTAGTGGCGGCAGTACGATTCTGCTGACCTGGGGAATAACAATATACCGGTAGGTCTGCTGTTTGGTAAAGCATAAAGATCTGGCAGTTTCCAACTGCGCTGAGGGAATGCTCTCCAGGCCGGCTCTGATTATCTCAGATACATATGCGCCAGAAAAGACAGACAAAATCAGTATGCCCATGACATACCTATTATTCAATCTGTAAGCGGTACCTATGAAATAGAAGAAAAATATCGTCTGCACGAGCAGCGGTGTCCCACGGATCAGTTCAATATACGCGGTTGACAGATAACGTAAAAACAAGATTTCAGATCGTTTGCCCATTGCTGCCAGTATACCGATCAGTAAACTCAGTATCAGCGAGAAAAAGCTGATTACTACCGTCATACTGAAGCCAAAAGCAAACTTGCTCCGGTACTCAAGTAGTCTGGACCATTGCCAGCGGTGCTGGAGCTGCCAGCCAGCGAAGCCGAAGAAGGCAGCTATCAGCAAAATTGCCAGCAAAGCCTGAAGCCATGGATACGCCTTTTTCCAGTGTGTTTTCATTTGATATCAAAGAAGAAGGGGATGCCTAGTTCGGTAAAAGTATCCTTCTCCTGTTTCAAATGCTTATCAGCCAGGTCGTCAAAACCGCCATCAGCCTGAAAATCAGCAAGGAAGCTATTGATTTCCTGTGTCAGCTCGGGGTTTTTCTTGCTTACGCCGATTCCCCAATAATCTGATTCCTCTTGGTAAGGCTCGAGAGCTGCTCTGGTCGTGTCTTTGTTTTCCTGCCATTGTCTGAAAATTGTCAACTGGTCATAGGTGAATGCATCTGCTTTCCCCTGTGCGACTTCGAGTACACATGCGCTTTCCTTATCAAATACCATTATATTTTCAGCCGGCAAATGTTTCTCAGCATACAAGTGCCCTGATGTGCCTTTTTTAACTGCAAGAATTCGGCCAGGTTCTTTGAGATCATCGTATGATTGAACCTCTGAGTCTTTGCCGATCAGAAGAGCCAGGCCAATTGACGCATAGGGATCAGAAAAATCAATCGTCTTCTTCCTCTCCTCGTTAATGGTCATTGAAGATATGATTACATCTATTTTGCCTGTTTCCAGAGCAGGTATCAGTCCCGTCCAAGCCAGATTTTCAATAACGACCTCTCGGTCCAGAGCCTTGCCTAGCTCCTTCGCCAGGTCAACGCTGATTCCAGAAGGTTTGTTATCGGTATCGGTGGTTTCAAAAGGCGGATAGGCCAGCTCCATTCCTACTACTAGCTTGCTATCATCCTTAGATCCGCATGAAGCTGCGATCATAGATACTGAGAGCAGTGCCGTCATAATTATTAGTTTTATACTTGTTTTATTTCTCATAATGCTTAGTTTGACGAATAAAATACCTAAAGAGTTTATCCGTCATTCTCCTTTCATAATGTCATTGCTTGCCGCCAATATGAATATTGTATGATTATATAGCATCAATGTATCAGCAAACAAACGATCATCTAGATTATAAGGTAAGCAGTTCTCATAAACAGCGCTCAATTGTTACAGAAGAATTAAATTCTGCATTTTAAACAATAAATAATCAGACATGCTTCAGTCGTGACAATATCTGCTCCAGTCTATCTATCACATCACTCTTCTGCCTCTGCACCGTAGGGATTTTCTGAATGAAATCTTCAAAATAGTAGCTGAGAGATCTCAGGATATTTGCTTCATTAAGTAAGATCGAAACGGGCTGCTTCTGTCCGGCTGTGCTTGGAGAAAATAGCGCGCCATTATTCTCCTTGTATATGATATTGACATTTATTTCCTCTAAGCCAGGCGTTTGGTCGCTTAGGTATAAATGATAGTGCTCGTATTTTTTCAGAGCTGATATTGTTGCCTCTAACCACAGAATAGTTGAACCGCTGTCCATTATCCATGGCTCTGAAAGACAGAGAAGGCAGCTGTCAACCTCAGCCCGACCGAAGATTTCGAGCTGATCGAGCAACTCGATCGGTATCAAGTCAAAATAGTCCTCATCACGCAGCTTCTTGAAAAACAGATCACGATGTTCCATCAGCTTTTCGATCATCAGCTGTTTGTATGGACTAACTAGATTTGTCTCAAGAGTTTTTGTGAGGTTATCTACAGGCAGCAGCAAACTGTTTAGCTGGCTGCGCATATTGAAAACAGTGCCGTTTTTATTTCTTAGCTCGAGACCGCTTTCCAACAACTGAAGTCCGTTATGACGGCTGAAAACAGAAAAAAGCCGGCGGCATTGAGCCAAATGAGCCTCATAAATGCTTTCAAATGCGGCAACAGCATCAGGATCTCTATACAAAAAAGTAGTACTGTTCTCAGTATCATTCACATTCCAGGCTGCGATCGCGCTATTGCCCTTGGCGATAAATAAAGTTCTCTTAACTGGATTATCGACGTAGCGTGGGAAATAATACGAATTGAACTTACCTGCCAGGTGCAAAGGCATCCAGTAGGTTAAAGCATTCATTATTTCTTCTCTCTGTCGATCGACCACATGAATGATCGTTATAGTATGTCCCGACTCGATCACTTGTTTGAGCAGTGATGCCCAGATCAAAGTGAACTGTCTGTCGCCTGTCAACCAGGTCATATCATCCTCGCTATGAAGAAGAAGCTCTTGCTTGCGTTCAGACTTGACTATTTCAATTAGGAAATTTAAGACGGCCTGTCTTCTTCCTTCGATTCCCGTAAACTTTTCATAGGCTGATACTTCACCGGGGTTTTGACTGATTCTGTTGATTCTTGAATTATCGCTTCCTGCATCGGGAAGCTTAGGCAGCCTGTCAGTGTCCATCAGACCGGCGATGTTAGCAATTATATTTTGTGTGTGCGCAGGTGATTGTGGCTTCTGAAGCGCAGCGTCAAGGTTAAAAGGCTCACTAGAGACCAGCCAGTCGGCAAGAGCATGTACTCTGCGGCTGTCATCCTGGATCATATTGTCAGGCAGCTGATGCTTGAGTATGTAATCAAGAAATTCCTGTTGATAATGGTATGCGTTCAGGCTTAGAAAAAAGCTTGCGATCGCAGGAACATGCGGCGAGCTTGGCGACATGGTTCTTTCGCCAGACTTCCAGCGGCTTACCAGTGAAGCGTCAACGTTTATTCCTCTAGCCAATTTACTGTTGCTTATTTTGAAGAGCTGCATTAAGCCCTTGAGTTTTTGATCGAAGTACATAATAATAAACCTCCCATATGGACGACCATCATTATGCCACCTTGCCGGCATTAGGTCAATGACAAATGATGCCATATCGTGTCGATATATGCTCCGTGACAGCGGTTGTGACATTTTTACATTGGTCGACTAATATGATAAAATCATCTCACTGTATTTTGAAGGGAAAGCGCGGATGACAGGACTTACAATTTTGCTTTTGGCTCTTAGCCTGGCGATGGACGCGATGGCAGTTTCCGTCACACTTGGAATATGCAAGGGCACTGTTAAGCTGTCAGATGCACTTAGGGCTGGAATTTATTTTGGAGCTTTTCAGGCAGTGATGCCGGCTCTTGGCTACCTTGCCGGTTCCAGACTGTCGGGTATTATCGAGCCGATCGACCATTGGATAGCTTTCGCATTGTTAGCCTTTATCGGGGCGAAAATGATTTACGAGGCTGCGTGGGAGAAGACGGTTGAGGACGATGAGTCATGCCCCGTTGGCGATCCTATGAGCCATAAACGCATGCTGGTGCTTGCTGTAGCAACATCGATCGATGCTTTGGCTGCTGGTATAAGCCTGGCACTTGATAAGCTGCCATTGCTCGAGTCTGTGATCGCAATAGGTATTGTAACATTTGCGATATCGTTCGCGGCGGTTTTGCTCGGAAAACACCTCGGTGTTATTTTTCAAAAACGAGCATCTATTCTTGGGGGTGCTGTTTTAATAATAATTGGAATCAAAATACTAGCGGAGCATACTCTTGGAATCTGAGAAGATGACAGGTCAGCTGCTCAATACGGACCGAACTAACCGGTCGAAATCGAAGGAGAGAAAAAGTGGAAATTGACAGTAGCTCTGAAATGATCAGTATTGCGCTGTATCAGCGTTTTGGAGCAATAATGCCTATGTGGTCGGATTATTTGATTATTTTAATTTTAATCGTGCTTAGTGCTTTTTTCAGTGCGGCTGAACTAGCCATCATATCGCTGAATGACAACAAGTTGAGCCGGCAGGCCGAAGAAGGAGATGCAAAAGCCAGACTTCTGTGTCGCATAACCAATGAGCCTGGCAGCTTCCTTGCTACGATCAGAGTTGCTGTAACATTGACTTCTGTTATTACTGCGATTTTTGCTTCTTACAAGTTTTCTGACAGTCTGCTGCAGTTGTTTAATCTAAATGACAGCGTAGGCAGAATACCAGTCATGCTTGCAATGGCTGTGGTACTCACATTCATTCTTCTGGTATTTGGTGAGCTTCTGCCTAAACGGGTCGCTCAGACCTATCCCGATAAGTTTGCCAGGTCGATAGCTGGAACGATCAGATTTATCTGCATCATTCTGCGGCCTTTTGTTTTAATACTTACGGCATCCACTAATCTGTTCTTGCGCATTCTTGGTATTGATCCCAGCCAGACTGATAAGACTGTAACCGAAGAAGAAATCAGAATGATGGTAGATGTCGGCAGAGAATCCGGCAATATTCATGATGAAGAGAGCGTTTTGATTGAGAATATATTTGATTTCAATGATAAAGCTGTTTCAGAGATAATGACACATAGAACCAGTATTGTTTCTTTGGATGTCGATGCAGACTATGCTGAGGTTCTGGATGTTGCAGTAAAGGAAAAGTATACAAGGATTCCTGTATATGAGGAAAATATTGATAATATTATAGGTGTCCTCCACATCAAGGATCTGCTTTATCACGCCGCAGAGGGTCTTAACCAGCCGTTTTCACTCCGAAATATGATCAGAGAACCCTATATAGTTCCTGAGTCTAAAACGATAGATGTGCTGTTTCGTGATATGCAGCGGGATCATGCCCAGATTGCGGTCGTTATTGATGAGTACGGCGGAACTGCCGGCATTGTAACTATAGAGGATCTAATGGAAGAGATCTTCGGTAGTATTCAGGATGAGTACGACGATGAGGAACAGGATATAGTTCGTAAGGACGAAAATACTTTTGTAATATCCGGGCTGACACCACTTGATGAGGTTTCAGAGGCTGTGGGGTTGGATTTTCCGGACGAGGACTATGATACAATTGCCGGTCTGGTACTGAGCTTGCTTGGTCGAATACCAGAGGAGAACGAATACCCGGAGGTTTTGTATAATAATTTGCGACTTAAGGTTCTAGGCATGGATGAGAAGCGTGTTTCCATGGTTGAGATCACAGTCATGCCAATAGAAAAAGATGAAGATATGGGAGAGGTTGATGATGAATGAATGTAAATATGACGCGGTCCTGTTTGATATGGATGGGACTATACTAGATACAGTTCCATTGATCGTCGAGAGCTTCCAATATACCTTCATGAAGCACCTCGGTCACCATGAAGATGAGGAGTCTATTATTGCGGGGATTGGACTGCCGCTGGAAACAGTTTTTGCTGAATATTCTCAGGCAGACCGCGACGCGATGATAAATACTTATGTAAACCACAATGTACAGCTGCTGCCCACTCATATTGGTCTTTTTCTAGGAATGCCGCTGCTGTTTGAACGTTTGAAACAAAAGGGGCTGAAGCTTGGCATAGTCACATCAAAGAGACTATCTTCAGCCATGGGCAGTATCGCTCCTTTTGAGCTTGAACACTATTTCGATCTTATTCAGGCAAAAGAGTCTACCGAAAAACATAAACCTGATCCTGAACCGTTGCTGCATGCTATGTCTGAGCTCGGTATAGAGGATCCTAAGCGTGTTATCTATGTTGGCGACAGTCTTTTTGATTTGTTATGTGCACGAAACGCCGGGTGCTATGCGGCAATGGTTGACTGGACACGGATGAACAAAGATCAACTAAAAGCGTGGAAGCCTGATTTTTGGATCGATGATCTCGAAGAATTTTACAGCTGGGTGGTGAAGCAATAGTGGCGAGATACGGATACATGAAGCTTGATGCTGAAGAATCGGATGTCAGCAGACAAGCACTTCTGCTTGATCCAATGGGTGATTTTGATAGGATTTTTGTAGAACAGAGCGGCAAAAGCAGCCATAAGCGTGAGCAGCGCAAGAGATTGCTGTCTATGCTGCAGCCTGGAGATCTGGTCTATGCAGCTGCGGCTGATCGTTTTGCCG
This sequence comes from uncultured Oscillospiraceae bacterium, assembly GCA_964534195.1. GTDB lineage: Bacteria > Bacillota > Clostridia > Saccharofermentanales > UBA5734 > JAAYFZ01. The sequence continues at coordinate 6,287 of CAZHQX010000026.1, read as the reverse complement.
ATAATTCACGTGATTTTCTTATTTCTGCAGATAAGATAGTCGGTGCCGGCGCTGAGCTCATTCTTCTCCAGGAAAATCTTGATACGAGAAGTCCCTCAGGCAGACAGGCGCTGCGCCTGTTGACGGCTTTTGCCGAGATTGACTACAAATGGCAGTCTGATCGTAAGAAGCAAGGCATCAGTCAGGCTCGCAGTCAGGGAAGGAGAATCGGCAGGCCGCCTGTCTCGGTTCCACCTGATTTCAGAAAAGTATGTGAAGAGTGGTCGAGCGGTAAAATCAATGGCCAGGAGGCAGCTGCCAGAAGCGGTCTCAGGAGTACCAGCTTCTATAAAAAAGCAGCCGAGCTTGGGTTCAAGGCACCAACAAGACGCAGGCATAAATGATCATGTCATATTTTCGACATAATGTTTTCGTAATATGCTGATTGAACTGTGCAAATTGCTTGTGTATAATGAGCGTTGATTGTGAAAACCGGTCCGGACTGTATAATCAGTTTTGGCGGGATTAATTTAACAAAGGACGGAACAGAGCATGAAAGAATCATCAGAAAGCCAGAAGTGGAAATCGGAAGAACTTCGTGAACAGCGTAAGGCACGACTGGCTGAAATGAAATCGAAGGATGGCGGCAAAAAACCGGTCAAGACCGGAAACCGCGTAGCTACTGTTATTACAATAATCGTGTTGGTGCTTGCACTTATAGGTGCTGGCGTTTGGGGTGCGTTCAGGCTAGGTCTGCCTCATCAGTATCTGAACGCATTAAGTGTTGGCAATGAGAAGCTTAATGTTGTTGAGTTTAACTACTACTATCACAATATTGCCAGTCAATTTCAGCTTGATCCAAATGACGAGGTTAGTGCCCAGACTCTGAAATCTGACAGTGGGATCGAGGGCTTCGCTACAGTAGAGGACTATCTAAAAGATGTCGCTGCCCAGCAGGCTCAGATGAATGTGATGTTGGCAGATAAGGCCGAGGCAGAAGGAATTGCTCTTGACGCTGATGATCAGCAAATAATCGATGAGTTTTTCACTCAGGTAGAAACGAGCGCTAAACAGGCAGAAATGAGCTCTAATGCTTTGCTTGCGGCACAGTATGGTGTAGGTGCTAACCGTGACAGTCTTAAGCCGGTTTTGGAACGCTATCTACTGGCTCAGAAGTACAGCGTCGATAAGCAGGAATCCTTTGATTTTAGTGATGAGGACATCGAGAAATATTATCAGGACAATAAGGATAATTTTGATCGGGTCACTTACCGTATATTCACAATAGCTGCGGAATACGAGTCAGATGCTGATGAGGAAACCAAAAAGGCAGCAATGCAGACTGCCAAGGAAAAAGCCAGCGAAATGCTAGCTGATATTGAGGACGAGGACAGCTTCCAGGCTGCCTGTCTGGAGTATGCCAAGGATGATGACGAGCGCGCGCGCTACGAAGAGAGTGATAGAAGCAAGATGTTCCTGCGCCTTATGAGCTCAGTATCCGGAACCGAAGCTTCGGAATGGTTGTTTGATGAGTCCAGAACAAACGGTGACAAGACTCTGATCGAGACTTCAACCGGTTATCAGGTAATCATGTTCCTTGACCGCAGTGAATCAGATTTCCCATATGTTGATGTTAATCATATACTGATAAAAGCCGATAGGGCGACCGCTGAGGCAGCTGATATTGAGGCAGCCAAGGCAAAGGCAGAGGATATTCTCAAGCAGTATCAGGATGGTGAACAAACTCTAGCCGCGTTTGAAGCTTTGGCAAAAGAAAATTCAGAAGATACTAGTGCCGCAACTGGCGGCCTGATCGCTGACATCTATCCTGGACAAACTGAGGCTGAGTTCGAGCAATGGTCTTTTGCTGATGGCCGTAAGGCTGGTGATACAGGAATAGTTCAGACCAGCTATGGTTTCCATGTTATGTATTATAACCAGGCTGACGGTGATCTTGACAGACAAATACGTATCGATGAGGTTCTCAGAACTGAAGCATACCAGGAATTTGTGAATGAAGAAATAAAGAATTATGCATATAACATTGAGTCTTTTGGCTATAGGCTGACGACTTAAGGTGCGAATTTAATTTTAAATGATCAATCATATAGGGACAGCTGCATCTTGTGCAGCTGTCCTTTTGTCGGCAATATCTGTATTCTCTGACAGAGTGTACAAATTTTCAAGTCAATGGGCAGTAAAAAAAGTGCCCTTCTGCGTTGACACTTTCAATCTGTAGTGCTATTATTTTGTAACGCGTCATAAGTTGGAGGCATATCGTCTGCCCATGACAATTGACGCAGGAAGTTAATGTGTTGTATCCAATTATAACATCTGCTGGCGAGCCGTCAATCCTTTTGTTGCGGCTCACAATAACGGCTAAGCCGGAGTATGCGTGAGGTGATCGTTGATGGTGCGTCCCGTCAAGTTGGGAAGAGCCGAGAGAATGTCTTATTCGCGAATCGATGAGGTCATCGATATCCCGAATCTGATCGAGATTCAGAAGAGTAGTTATCAGTGGTTTATTGATGAAGGTTTGATGGAGGTTTTGCGCGATGTTTCGCCAATAACGGATTATTCCGGCGATATCGAGCTTTCTTTCATTGACAAAGAGTTTGACATTGATAATCCTACATATTCACTGGAGGACTGTAAGGAGAGAGATGCGAATTATGCTGCTCCTCTGCGTGTTAAGGTCAGACTGCATAATAAGAAGGATGATATTCTGAAGGATCAGCAGATCTACATTGGCGAGTTCCCGATCATGACCGAGAACGGCACCTTTATTATTAACGGAGCCGAAAGAGTCATAATCAGTCAGCTGGTAAGATCTCCTGGTGCCTATTTCGATATCATGAAGGATAAAAATGACAAAGAGTTATACACAAGTCAGATAATTCCCAATCGTGGGGCCTGGCTTGAGTATGAAACTGATGCCAATGATTTACTGTGGGTTCGTGTCGATCGCACAAGAAAATTCCATCTGACCGTATTTCTGCGTTCGCTTGGATTTGGCACTAATGAGCAGATAATAGAAGCCTTCGGCGAAGAAAACAGCCTGATGCAGACTATGCTCAAGGATGGCTGCCGTAATCGTGAAGAAGGCCTGCAGGAGCTTTATAAGAAACTTCGTCCAGGTGAGCCTGTTTCCGTTGAGGGTGCTGAAACACTGCTTAACAATATGTTCTTCGATCCGAAGAGATATGATCTGGCCCGCGTGGGTATTTACAAAATCAATAAGAAGCTTAGTCTTGCGGCGCGCCTGATAGGACACAAGGCAGCAGAGAATATTGTTGATGAGGATGGAGAGCTTCTGGCAGCAGAAGGTGACATCATTACTACTGATATGGCAACTGCTATACAGCAGAGCGGGATCAACGATGTTTCCGTTTATCCAATGCTGGTCGTAGGTGATACGATCACTCAGTTGGAAAACAAGCTGAAAATTATCGGCAATAACAGAGTAGATGCAGGCCCTTATCTACTTCGCAGCTTCACTGCTGAAGAAATTGGTGATCTTGATGTCAAAGCTCTCGGTGTAAATGAGATGGTCAGAACAACTGTTCTGCGCCAAATCATCCAGGAAGCAAAAGAATCAGATAACCCCATTGCCAGACTGAAGGAACTTTTGATGAGCAGCATAAGCGAGCTGATGCCTAAGCATTTAACTGTTGAGGATATTGTCGCTTCTGTAAGCTATACGATCGGCCTTGAATACGGAATCGGTGAGAAGGATGACATTGATCATCTTGGAAACAGAAGGATCCGTTCAGTAGGCGAACTGCTTCAGAACCAGATCAGAGTTGGATTCTCACGTATGGAACGTGTTGTGCGTGAGCGTATGGGAACCCTGGCTGATATGGCCACAGCAACACCGCAACAGATCGTTAATACAAGACCTGTCAGTGCAGCTGTAAAAGAGTTCTTCGGTTCCAGCCAGCTGTCACAGTTCATGGATCAGCCAAATCCTCTAGCGGAGCTGACTCATAAACGTAGACTCTCTGCTCTGGGCCCGGGTGGTCTCAGTCGTGAGCGTGCAAACTTTGAAGTTCGTGACGTACATTCGTCTCATTATGGTCGTATGTGCCCGATTGAAACACCTGAAGGACCGAACATAGGTCTGATCAACTCGCTTGCTACTTATGCCCGTGTTAATCGCTATGGTTTCATTGAAACTCCTTATCGTGTTTATGACAAGGAAAAGGGAATAGTAACAAGAGAAGTTAGATATATGACTGCCGATGCTGAGGATTACTTCAATATCGCGCAGGCTAACGAGCCGCTTGATGAAGAAGGCCGTTTCATTGCTAAGAAGGTCATTTGCAGATATCTTGATAAGTTTATCGAGATGGACCCGGCAAAAGTCGACCTCATGGATGTTTCGCCTAAACAGTTGGTTTCAGTCGCAACCGCGCTGATTCCGTTCCTGGGCAACGATGACGCCAACCGTGCTCTGATGGGTTCTAACATGCAGAGACAGGCAGTTCCTCTTATCAAGACGGAATCGCCTATTATCGGTACAGGTATGGAGCACAGAGCGGCTAAGGACTCAGGTGTATGTGCCGTTGCCAGAAACTCTGGTGTTGTTGAGTACGTAAGTGCTGACAAGATCATGATCAAGACAGGCAGCATGGGCCATGATACATATAGACTTACTAAATATCAGCGCTCTAACCAAGGAACATGTATCAATCAGCATCCGCTGGTTCGTGTTGGTGATCAGGTAGAGGCAGGGGATATCATTGCAGATGGCCCATCGGTTGATAACGGTGAAATGGCTCTCGGCCGCAATGTTCTTATCGGCTTCATGACATGGGAAGGCTACAACTACGAGGATGCTGTCCTTATAAATGAGCGTCTGGTAAGAGATGATGTCTATACTTCGATTCATATCGAGGAATACGAGTGTGAAGCCAGAGACACCAAGCTTGGACCTGAAGAAATAACCAGAGAGATTCCGAATGTCGGTGACGAAGCCCTCAAGGATCTTGATGAGAATGGTATTATTCGCATTGGTGCTGAGGTCAGAGCTGGCGATATCATCGTCGGTAAGGTCACACCTAAGGGTGAGACAGAGCTGACAGCAGAGGAACGTCTCTACAGAGCTATCTTCGGTGAGAAGATCAGAGAAGTTAGAGATACTTCAGTTCGTGTGCCTCATGGTGAGTCCGGAATCATTGTTGATGTTAAGATATTCACCAGAGAAAATGATGATGATCTGAAGCATGGTGTTAATAAGCTTGTTCGTGTATATATTGCTCAGAAGAGAAAAATCTCTGTTGGTGATAAAATGGCAGGTCGTCATGGTAATAAGGGTGTTATTTCCCGAATATTGCCTGAAGAAGATATGCCTTTCATGCCGGACGGCACACCGCTTGATATCGTACTGAACCCTCTTGGTGTTCCATCACGTATGAATATTGGTCAGCTGCTCGAGGTCCATCTTGGACTGGCAGCACGTATGCTTGGCTGGAAGGTCGCGACACCTGTATTTGATGGTGCGACTGAGGAAGATGTCAGTGAAGCTTTCAAGCTGGCCGGTATGGACGCAGACGGTAAAACGATCCTGTTTGACGGGCGGACCGGTGAGCCTTTTGAGAATCGCATCACAGTTGGTATTATGTACTACCTTAAACTATTGCATCTGGTTGATGATAAGATTCATGCTCGTTCAATAGGTCCATATTCTCTCGTTACACAGCAGCCTCTGGGCGGTAAGGCTCAGTTCGGCGGTCAGCGTTTCGGTGAGATGGAGGTTTGGGCGCTTGAAGCATATGGTGCGAGCTATACGCTGCAGGAGATCCTTACAGTCAAGTCGGATGATATTTCCGGAAGAACCAAAACTTATGAAGCTATCGTCAAGGGCGAGAGTGTTCCCGAGGCTGGTGTACCGGAGTCGTTTAAGGTTCTGGTAAAAGAACTGCAGAGTCTGGCGCTCGATGTACAGCTCTTCACAGAGGAACATCAAATCGTTGATATCAAGGAATCTGTTGATGAAGAAAATGATGTGCCGGAAATTGACCGTGAGAAACTAGATGAGCTCATGGGTACGGCTTCATCCGCTGAGTTGGCAGCTGCAGGATATACAGAAGGTCTTCTCGATGAGGAGGGCGGTATCGCGGCAGATGATGTCAGCGATGATGACGATGATGCTTTTGCCGGTTTTGTTAATCTTGCAGTTGATGATTCTGATGAGCTTGATGACTGAAAATTATAATTTGAACGTTTCTGGCGGACTGACTTGCAAGAGGCAGTCTGCCGGAGATTTCTCATATGTGGAAGGAGACGGCGCAGCATGTCTGAAATGA
>CAZHQX010000025.1:0-16258 GCA_964534195.1 uncultured Oscillospiraceae bacterium | reverse complement strand
TTACGATAATCTCTGGCAGAACAGCCCTGATATTTCTGAAAAGCCTTATAGAAGCTCTGCCGGTTGTTGAAACCGCAACCTATAGCCACATCTACGATCGGCATATTGGTGTTTTCCAAATATTTCAGCGCCTTATCAATTCTGAGCTGACTTAAGTACTCATGCAGAGTGGTATCAAGATATTGCCTGCTCAATCTGTGCAAATAGGCTTGACTGATACCCAGCTCCTTGCTTATTTTTCCAATATCGATATCAGTATCATACTGATCGTTGATGATTGCCAGAGCCCTGCGGACATAAATCTCACCAGCTTCAAATTTCTCCTGCGAGCCGCTTTTTGCAACCAGAAGAATTATGATTTTGAGAATATTGTCAATGATATCGCTGCTAATTCCAGAGCCGATCTCAATACTGCCATTTTTGTATGGTGCCAGCTCATTCATAAGAAACCCAAATAAATTCTCGATCCTGCCAGCTGCATCTTGAATAACAACATGACTGCGCCTGAGCTCAAGAAATTTTCGCAGTTCCTTGCTGGTTTCAAGTAAGCCTCTCAGTGAATCCATGTTCTGATTAGCGTTCTTATGAAATGAGAACTCGACGTTGTAGATCTTACAGTCATCTGTTATATGCAATCGATGGCGGACTCCACCATTCAGGAATATCAAATCATTGCGCTTAAGAATGTATGTAGAAATCTGTTCACTAAAGTTATCGTAAATTGGCAGGCCGGCTTCAACAAAAAGCTGCGCCCGCCCACGGGCAACATACATTATCTCTACCTGAGGATGCGAATGCAGATCCATGTCAAAACGCTCGAGTTTTCGAGCATAAAACGCTGATATACTGGCTGAATAGCAGTCCTGCCAGAGCTCATTCTGGTAAAAGTCACTCAATTTCATTTGGTCACGCCCCTTGTACAAATCATATCACAATAGTTTACTTTTTATAAAGAACAGATCAGCTTAATTGTCACAATCACGATAGCTTCATTTTAAAATTAAACCATCATACACAGGAGGTAGCTATAATGAAAATTGCGTTTATCGGTGCCGGTGGCGTCGGATTTACAAGAACTTTGCTAACTGATCTGCTTTGCGTTCCTGAGTTCAGGGATATGGAGGTGTCTTTTACCGATATAGATAAAAATAATCTGGATATGGTAACTGCACTCTGCCAGAGAGATATCGACAGCAACGGTCTCAATATCAGGATCAAGGCAACCCTTGACAGGAGAGAGGCGTTCTCCGATGCCGACTATGTCATAAATGCTGTCAGAATCGGTGGTTTGGAAGCATTCAGTTATGATGTTGAAATACCACTACGTTATGGAATCGACCAATGCGTCGGCGATACATTATGCGCGGGCGGAATCATGTATGGTCAGCGTGGCATACCGGCAATGCTGGATTTCTGCCGGGACATTAGAGAGGTCGCCAAACCCGGCTGCATCATGTTGAATTACGCTAATCCAAATGCCATGATAACCTGGGCCTGCAACAAGTATGGCGGCGTTAAAACGATTGGTTTGTGCCATGGTGTACAAGGTGGCCACAATCAGATAGCGGAAGCACTAGGCTACAAAAAGGATGAAGTTGATATAATCTGTGCCGGTATTAACCATCAGACCTGGTATATCAAGGTCAGTCATCAGGGTGAGGATCTGCTTGATAAGATTTTACCTGCCTATGAAGCCGATGAGAAGCTGAGCGAAACTGAAAAGGTCAGAATCGATATGCTGAAGAGATTCGGCTATTATTCTACTGAGTCTAATGGCCATTTATCAGAATATGTTCCCTGGTATAGAAAGAGACTTGACGAGATCAAAAACTGGATCAGCCTTGATACCTGGATAAACGGAGAGACCGGGGGGTATCTGAGAATTTGCACCGAGACCCGCAACTGGTTCGAAACTGATTTCCCGAACTGGATGCAAGAGGACCCTAAGAAATATGTTGCCGAATCCAGAAGCCAGGAGCATGGTTCATACATTATCGAAGGACTGGAAACAGGTCGCACTTATCGCGGCCACTTCAATGTCATGAATGAAGGCTGTATTACAAATCTGCCAGACGAATGTGTCATTGAAGTGCCTGGATATGTTGATTTTAACGGGATAAGCATTCCCAAGGTAGGCGACCTGCCACTTGGCTGCGCAGCGGTCTGCAGCAGCTCGGTCTGGGTTCAGAAGCTGGCTGTAGAGGCAGCTGTTGCCGGTGATGTCTCATTGCTCAAGCAGGCTATGATGATGGACTCGCTCGTAGGCGCTGTCTGTGACCCCAACGAGATCTGGCAGATGACAGATGAAATGCTGATCGCCGAGAAACAATGGCTGCCGCAATACTCGGAGGAGATAAAACTAGCTGAAGCAAGAATAGCTGAGTCAAAACGCAATGGAACATATATAAATACACGTGATGATTTCCATGGCAGCAACCGACTCCGGATAAAATCAATTGAAGAGATGGCAGCTGATCGTAAGGCAGCCAGCGAGAGCGCAGGTAAAACTGACAAAGCACATTGATTTGCATAAACAGCCTCATCCTACGTAATAAAAAAGAGCGATCTATAGCTAAACATGTAGCTATGATCGCTTTTTTATATTTTTTTGAAACATAAATTTGAGCTCAGCTGGAACCGGAATCAAGCAGATCGCGAAGAAAAATAATAAAAACGCTCGCTGACCATGTGAAGCCACAATCTCTAAGGCCGTGACCATCTATAGCACTGTAATTCTCGAAAAACCCTGATTCCAAGCACATATCACAATAAGCAGCCGCGCTTTTTAATGCCTCTTCCCGTCTGTCACAATTAAGCAGAAGCTCGGAAATCAAATAGGCTGTTGGTGGCCAAACAGCTCCACGCCAATAGCCATCTTCTACGAACAACTCACTATTCAGAGGTTCAGAGGCGAAGCCATAAGGGGTGAAGTATTTGCGCTCGGCAACAAGCTTATCAAGTAATTTGCTCCTTACAGTCTCAGGAATTCTATTGCCCAGAAGCAGCGGCAGAAATAGCAGCAGAGACTCTGAATCCACTGGCAAATCATCCGAACCTGAGACCCTGACAGCCAGGAAACCTTCATCAGTAAGAAGATTATTTAACAAAAGAGCAAGCATTTTGCTATTTCTCTCGGACCATTTTGCTTGTTCGTCCGGCAAACCCAGAGTTTCTGCTTCTTGTATCAAAAAATCCATTTGCAAAATTAACCAGGTACACAAATCGGGGGACTTGACCGGTAATCCATCCTTGAAAACCGTTCCATTATCCCAACCTGATTCATTACCATGATGATAAAGAGGCAGACCATCTTCTGTCGTCCGGAAGCTGAGCCACCACTCAGTAAATTTCGCAACAGAGCTATATATCTCAGTTCTGACGGCCAAAGACGGAGGAGATATACGATACATTTTATCCAGGAAAAAGCCTTGTACAGGCGGTTTGACAAATGTTCTTACTGACCGTCTCGCATGAAAAGCATCAGGGTACGCTCCATTTACATCCTGCATTGCTGCCATTGCCAGAAATTGCGCGTAGGCCAAATCTGGGTGCTTATCGATCAGAGCCAAGGCGTTGAAAGCATAATCCCAGCCCCATACCATATTCATAATGTTTTTGGATACCAGCATGGTCGGGTACTTAATATAGCCATCAGGCAAAACAAAAGAATGCCAAACAATATAGGCAGCATGATCAAAAGTACCCGCATATTTATTGATCGCAGACTTGAAACGACTTTTGAAGCTGTCATATTCAATACGAATATTCGCAAGATCCTCTGAATAGGGCAAATGATCAGGTTCTATGCTGCTGATCCCGTCATACCAGAGACTAAAATCAAGTCTGCCGGAATCATCTGTGCGTAACAGAATATTGATCTGCTTGCATATCTTCCCATTGCTGTCCCAGCCTGATCTGTCGATCAAGCTGCCCTGATGAATTCTGATCCTGATCGAGCCATCATCACCTGCTATTTCCCATACGCCGTTCTCATGCTGCATGACCCGATCACTCAAAAAGCCCTTAAGCTCAGTTTTTGCCAGCAACAACTCAGTGTTCGCCTGAACATGTACCGTCTTGGGATCGTGAAAGCAAATTGACATATTGCGCTGACCTGAAACCGCCTTCAGCTCGACCTCACTCATTTCCAGATCAGGCTCAAGAAACCTCTCCTCCTCATCTATCAGAATCAGAGGATAGGTTTCCTGATCTTCAAACAAACCGTATAGACTACGTAGACCCAGATGGCCAACATAATGACGCGGACCATGAACTATTTTTGAAAAAGAAATATAAGACCCATAACAGCTGAATGGCACACGATCAATATCAAGCACGTTATTATGAGAATTCAACATATATCCAGCACATCCTCCGGTTCAAGAAACTTAAGACTATGAGCGATGGCGTCAGGGTCACAGAGCAGTGAATTTCTGGCAGCGTCTCCAACAGCAAGTGATCTGAATCCGCCTGCCTTAGCAGCCTCAACTCCCGCTACCGCATCCTCGACAACCAGGCAGCTCTGCGGCTCCAGCTCCAATTTACCTGCTGCCACCAGGAAAACTTCAGGATCAGGCTTGCTGCGGCTTATCTCATTACCATCAGCAGTTACCTCAAAATAATCGTCCAGGCCAGTTCTTCTGAGAAGCTCGGGCGCGTTTTTACTAGAAGAGCCTGTTGCGAGTCTGAGGCCAAGCTTTTTGAAGCTTTCAAGACATTTAATAACGCCAGGAAGAACGTCTTCCGGAGTAATTCGTCCTATCAATTCTTTATAATTATTGTTTTTTCGTTCAGCAAGAGCCAGCTTCTCTTGCTCAGAATATGCTTTGCCGGCTTTTTCAAGGATAATGTCGAGCGACTGCATTCGACTGACTCCACGAAGGCGGCCATTGATCGTACGATCGAAATATATTCCTTCCTCATCAGCCAGTTGTTTCCAGGCTAGATAATGCTGTTCATCGGTAGACAACAGCACACCATCAACGTCAAATATTACAGCCTTTAGCGGTCCGCTTGCACAGGCACTGACCTTGTGCAGGCTCAGGCGCAGCTCACGATTGTGCTCATCAAGCTGGTATTGCTTACCAAAATGATCGAATACAAGCGATGAGCCTTCTAATAGAGTGTAAATTGCCTGATGGGCATTAACTGCTACGTTGATCAGACAGCCATGATGTACAAGTCTGAACTGGTATGATTCCCAATGCTCACTGATCTGTGGTGAAAATGACAAATTGCCATTTTCGACACGCAAACCAGCATATCCATTTACCATTACCATCCAGGTACCGGCCATATTCGCAAGATGAAGTCCATCAACGGTGTTGTGATGACGATTCTCCAGATCAAGTCTTGCCGTCTCCATGAAGTAGCGATAAGCCTTATGGACATATCCCAGCTCACATGCCATAACGGCATAAATTGAAGCACTCAATGAAGAATCATGAGTTGTACAGGCCTCATAATAATTGTAGGCACGCTTTTTATCCTCCAGACTAAAATGGCTGCTGTGCATCATCTGCGCCAATACCATATCGGCTTGCTTGCAGACTCTATGCCTGTAAATAACAAGAGGATGATAGTTGAGCAGCAGCGGGTACTTATCGGCCCCGGCGCCTTCAAAATCCCAGGGAAGACGTCCCAGGAAGTCCTCATCCTGCAAACAAATTGACCTCTTATTGTCGTATGGGAAATACATACTATCGGCAGCCTGCTGCCAAAGTAACGATCTCTCATTTAAATCAAGACCAAGCCTGGCAGACAGCTCCGCGTATCTCTCAGGCTTCTCATTTTTCATCCGGGCGGCGGAGGCAGCAGCGGCGCTGAGGTTAGCCTGAGCCATCAAATTTGTATAGTAGTTGTTGTCTACAAGCACATTGTATTCATCTGGTCCTGTTACGCCTTGTATACAGAAGAGGTTGTCATGCTGCGGATTGTAGAAGCCTAGATCCTGCCAAAGTTCTGCCGTTTCAAAAAGAATCTCAGCACCCATATCCCAAAGGAAATCATCATCTCCGGTTGAGTCAAGGTATCGGGTGACGGCATAAGCGATATCTGCATTTATATGATACTGGGCAGTGCCTGCGGGATAATAGGCAGAGCATTCATGTCCATTGATCGTACGCCATGCAAACAAGGCACCTGACTCATGTCCCATTTCTCTGGCTCTTTGTCTTGCCTGTGGTAAAATGCGATACCTGTATTCAAGAAAAGTTCGGCTTACCCATGGCAATGTGTGGAGAAAAAATGGCAGAATGTACATTTCGGTATCCCAGAAATAATGACCCTCATAGCCTTCGCCTGATACACCCTTGGCAGATACACTTGTATAACCATCGCGGCCTGCAGACTGCAGTAAATGAAAAATATTGAAATGCAATCCCTGCTGCAATGACAAATCACCAGTGATGCGCACCTGACTATGATACCAAAAATCCTCCATGAACATTCGCTGCTCATCATATAGCTTCTGGAACCCTCTTTCAGCTGCGGTTTCAGTGACTTGCTGCACATATTCTTCCAAATCTTCTTCATCCAGCCAGCGAGTGTCAGCATACGCCATATATTTCTCAAGTGTAATCGAACGATTTTTCTCACACTTCAGCTCAAAACTGATCATTGGCTGATCGGGATCATCAACAGCAGCGGCATCTGTCAGGAGTCTATTCCTGTCAACTGCTTTTTCATCAAGAAGCAGCCTATGGCTGACAGCACAACACATGCGCATACCTGAGCGGTTTGTATGCTGCTGCAGTGAAATCATAAACCTTCTCAAATCTGCCATTGGACGATCGTTCATGAGCGAGCGACCTTTGAGCCCGCTTCCAACTCTGGGATCTTCACCACTTTGGCGATTGCTGACCGTACCATCAATGCAGCTGCATATCTTGATGTTAACATCGGAATCAAGAGAGAAAATTCTATAGCTGCTTACGGCCAGCTCTTTTTGCTTTTGACTAACAAAGCGCTTACTGGTGATCATAAGTCTTTTGCCAGGCTTAAATGTCCATATGAAGCTTCTCTCCAATATGCTGTCACTCATTGAAAGCTCTCTTTGATAGTCACTTATCTCACCATTCGTATAAGCCGAATAGAAGTTCAAGTGCACATCATCGGCAACGACGCTGACGGGTAGCGGATCTGCCACATTCAGCAAGGTTTGGCTCTCTTTTGCATAGCCATAGGCGATTTCTCCATATTGGATATCCGCTGACTCATAGAAACCATTCAGGAAGGTTCCTGTCTGATCCTCCAGTTCTTGTGATATACCTGTATCTTTCAAGGCGTCTTCATGACTCCCCCTGATCCCCAGATACCCATTGCCCAAAGCAAATAATGAAGCATAGTGTGCATTATCACTGATTCGATCCGAAAGCAGTTCAGGTTCACTGATTTTCCAAGGATGAAAGATTTCCTTATTAGTGTTCATCTCTGTCATATGCATACCTCTCATTCCGGCAGCAATGTATACTGCATATAATGATCTAAACTGATCAGCCTTTTACAGCACCTGCCATAACTCCGCTGATAATGTATCTCTGAGCCAGCAGATAGAAGATGATCACGGGAATGATAGTCATTACAAGGCCTGCCAATGCGAGATTCCATTGAATATTGAACTCGCCGAAGAAGAAGAAGGTAGACAAAGGTATCGTGCGCAAGGCCGGCTTGCGTAAAACAAGCGACGGCAACAGATAATCATTCCAGTAATTGATCACATTCAAGATGGCGACAGTCACAGTGATCGGCAGCAGATTCGGGAATACGACCTGCCAGAACGTCATCCACTGATTACAGCCATCTATCCTGGCACTTTCTTCCATCTCCAAAGGTACGCTCTTAACAAAACCATGATAGAGAAATATCGACAAACTCATACCGAAGCCTATATTCATGAATATGAGTCCATAACGTGAATCAATCATTCTAAAAGCGAAATCACCGCTGCCAATTCTCCAGGAATTAAAATACTGAATAAGCGGAATCATAACCGCTTGAAATGGTATCAGCATCGTTGCCAAAAACATATAAAACAGCAAACGGGATCCCCCGGTGTTTCTTCTGGCAAGAGCCCAGGCTGCCATCGAAGCAATTAAGACGATAAAGACAACACTTATACCAACGATCAATAATGAATTCTTAAGTGAATTCAAATATGACATTTGCTTAGCCGCGGCGCTGTAAAATTCGAAACTGAAAATCTCCGGCCAGCCAAGCTGATCAGAAAAAATCTGACCTCTTGTCTTAAATGAGTTTATTACGATTATATAAACCGGACCAATTACCATCAACGAAAGCAGCCACCCTGCTATCGCGCCAAATATTGACTTCTTGGTCTCTCTCTTCATGCTGCTCATGCGTTGACCTCCTTCCTGGACGTCAGATTGACCTGGAAAAGAGTAATTATCATGATTACCAGGAAAAACAACACTGCCTTGGCTTGAGCCTCAGCAAAATCATTGAATCTATATGCAGTCTGAAAAACATTCATGGCAACCATTTCAGTCGTGCCATAAGGTCCACCATTTGTAAGAGCTAGGTTGATATCATATTCCTTGAGTGCTTTTGATAATGTCAGGAACATATTTATGGTAAAAGACGGAACCATCAACGGCAGCAGTATATGTCTCAGCTGCTTGCCCCAGGAAGCACCATCTATCTGTGAAGCCTCTTTGACATCTGTAGAAATGCTTTGCAGTCCTGCTATGTAAATGATCATCGCATAGCCAGCCTGCTGCCAAACGCCAACAATAACCAAGCTCCAGAAGGCCATCCTCTCATCAATGATCCAATTGAAAAAAGCTCCCTGAGCACCTAGCACCTCGCCCAGTTGAACAAACAGCTTGCTGAAAATAAACTGCCAAATAAAACCTAGGATAAGTCCGCCAATCATATTAGGCATGAAATAGATCGATCTAAGAACATTTCTGGTCTTGATCTTGCTGCTGACCAGCAGCGCTAATGAGAAGCCTATCAAGTTTACAAGCACCAGCATGGCAAACGCATATTTAAATGAAAACAGAAACGATTGCATGAATCGTTCATCAGTGAAGGCCGCACGGTAATTCTCCAAACCGGTAAACTGTGAGCCGGCGAAACTAAATCCGCCCCAGTCGGTAAACGAATAAACTATACCAGAAATAAACGGAACAATTACAACATTGGCGAAAAACAAAAGCGCAGGGAGTATAAACAGAAAAAACGTCAGTCTGCTTCTTCTGGCTTTTGCTTTCTTGTAGAGCTCAAGCCTCTGTCTGATATCAGTCTCTGTATTCGGTCCTTCAACCGCTTTACTTGAATCATTCATCAGAGAACCCTCCCGATTCAGTAATAGCAGAGGCAGGCGCAGCCATCAGCCACTGCCTGCCTCGCTATCAGATAAAACTAATTAGTACTATTTGTAATTCTTGACCCAGGCATCAGACAGTTCCTGCAGCAATTCTGTTGAATCGATCTGATCAGCATAATATTTCTGCATGCTTGTCGCGCCATCAACATCCATACCTGACGGGAAATCTGTGTTATAGACCCAGCCAACGATCTTGCCGCTGCCAGCGTACTCAGCAACTGATTCAGTCAGATTGCCTGCAGGCGCCTTGACACCGGTATATGCAGGAATGAAATTCAGCAGATCAGCTGAATGCTTCTGACCATCCTCACTGGTTATCAGCCAATCCAGGAATGTCTTGGCAGCTTTTTGCTGCTCTTCACTTGCCGCGTTATTTACGCGCCAGCCTGTAGCTGTACCAACGGCCAGTTTGTCATTTCCACCTGTAGGATAAGGAATGAAGCCATAATCAAACGCTACTTCATTCTGATCGATGACCTGCTGTGCCCACACACCTTGATGGATCATGGCGTATTTTCCGGCACTGAAGCCAGCCACCTGATCATCATAGGAAACAAGTCCTTTGTTCGTAAACTCTTTGATTTTATCAAGATCATCGGCCCATTCTTTGACCGATGCGATATCAGCAAAGGTTTGCTCACCTGTTCCTACTTTGCTCAGATTTTCTGAGTAATCAGGATCAAGAGCTGCACCCCAGTTGAAGAAATGGATGAATATGAAATAATTCTCTTTTGCGAAACCTAGAGGAGCCTCAACGCCTTCAACATCAGCCAGCTTCTCAAATGCAGATACCAATGCGTCCATGCTTGTTATTGATGCGGGATCTACTCCAGCATCAGATAGCATCTTGGCATTGTATATCAAGCCGTAGCCTTCTACCGCTGACGGAAGACCAACCAGTTTACCGTCAACTGTAACAGGCTCTTTCAAATTATCGGGCAGAAGCTTAGCAGCCTCTGTATCATCGAGCGTTGCCATGAATTTTTCGAAATTTACTGAATCCGGACCTGACATCGAGAATATTGTCGGTGCGGTTGCAGGATCAGCAGCAAAGTTCGACTGCAGCACAGTCGCGTAATTGTCACCTGATGTTCCAAGCAACTCAACTTCGATACCTTCATGCTTCTCATTAAAGTCATCGACGACCGTCTGCAGATCACCCTGAATCTCCGTTTTGCTCTGCATAAACGAGATCTTAACAACATCCGATTTGCCGCCTCCACAGGCAGTTGAAACCAGTGCCAAAACTAAAATGAGCGCCATTACAACAAATACCTTTTTCATGCGAATACCTCCATTCGATTTATAAGTACAGGTTAGCTTAAGTGGTACTACCATCTGCATCTTAACGCTATCGAATGAAGCGACTTTAGAAATATTTAGATTATTTGTGCAATTTTAATAATTGTTTTATTTTTCTTAAACTCTCACTAGTCATTATGTATGTATTTAATTCATTCATAATCATTAACATCCTTACTATCAGGGTCATAACAGGTTTGTCTGTTAACCGTAGATGGTGACGGCGCAATAATGTATCCATCGGCAAGAATTGGATCTTTTGTCTTTATCTGCCATTCAACCAGCAGCGTTTCCAGCTCTTTGAGAATACCTGCATGATCCGGATCATCAGCAAGATTGCATAATTCGTCAGGATCCTGCCAAAGATCAAACAGTAATTTTTCAGCATATCTGAAGCTAGCACAACATGGTGAGCTGATTCCATCTGTGTTACGACTATTAGAAATACTTAACAGCAGCTCGTTTTGATCGATAGATCCGTCCGAGCATATATACTGCTCTTCCTTCAGCGATATCTTTGCCAGTCCCTCATCAATATTGGCAAGCCTCGGTTTTTCAGCCGGGAAACCATGATCTGGTGATGCTTGTCTCAGATCATCATATCTGACAATGAGACGATACCTCTGATTACGCACACTGCGCTGAGGCTCATAAGCTGCATGATAATTGATTTCAGAGAAAACCGCTTGATTAACAGCAGCTACGGAATCTTTTTCAGAGGAGCCTAATAGCAAACCGGCAAAAGACTTGCCTTCCAACCAATCCGGTTTTGGTATCTGAAGCAGGTCACAAAGAGTCGGATAAAAATCAAGATGCGACAGCATAGCCTCGATGTGCTGACCAGCTCTTACGTTTCCAGGAATGTGGATTATGCCTGAAACACCTGTGCCGCCCTCGGTCAACGTGCACTTCATAAAAGGAAATGCCGGACCATGATCTGTTGTATAGAAAACAATTGTATGATCAAGCAGTTTTTGTTCCTCGAGAGCATCAAGCACCCTGCCAATGCATTCATCAGCTCTTCTGACAGATGTTATAAATCTTGCCATATCCTGCTTAACCATAGCGGTTATCGGCAGACAGGCAGGAACATCATTGTCATCGACAACTATGTCTTCATCAAGTTCAAGAAACGGTCTATGTGTATGTACTAATCCATAGGATAGAAAAAATGGATC
The DNA here is from genome assembly GCA_964534195.1 of uncultured Oscillospiraceae bacterium. Lineage (GTDB taxonomy): Bacteria > Bacillota > Clostridia > Saccharofermentanales > UBA5734 > JAAYFZ01. Next base: position 4,429 of record CAZHQX010000025.1, on the reverse strand, counting down.
TGTGTGTTCATTTCTGATGAAGCTGCAGGCTGCATCAGCGTTTTCGCTATCCCAAGCTGTAAGATCTTCAGCCTCAGGTCTACTGCAAATAGAGACATGATCGTAACCTATCAGGGCGGGATCATGTACCTCATGCTGCATACCACAGAGTGCGGTTTCATAACCTTGTCTGCCTATGAATCGGCAAAAATGCTGGTCCATATCATATATTGAGAAGCCGCGATGAGCCAGTCCGAGCATGCCATTCTGATGCGGCATCCTGCCAGTAAGTAGACCGCTGCGGCTCGGCGAGCAGGTTGGTCCAACACAATACAAATGGTCGAGTACTGTACCGTCTGCAGCCAGCCTGTTAAGCGCAGGGGTATCGAAGCGATCGTCATAAGGCCCGATCATTCGTCCTGTATCGTGAGTGTGGATATAGACTACGTTAAGCCTGCTGTTATCAGCATCAGTCCACCGTTGTGCTTTGCTTTTGCCAGTGTCTTTTTCAAAAAATTCATCAATCTTGTTATTCATAATTAACACCCACCTCAGCTATTTTCATCTCGACAAGGTTCACCTTAATGATATAAAGATTATATGCTCTTTTGAGATTATCTTGTATTAGCTTAAGAATGTTTGCAAAATCCTATGATATAATTACCTTGGTCATGTATTTTCATATTTTTCTGCACTGTTTAGCGGCCTGAAGGTCACAGCGCGCAAACAATAATGGCGCATGGGTATAATTTATGAATACTGAACTTGAACAGAAAATGATTCGTGAGAGACTTCGGAACAACTATAGATCATTTCAGCATCCATCTTATCTGCTCGAGCAGAGACTTAATCAGGCTATTATCGCGGCGGACAAGCAGACTGCACTTATCATTCTCGATCAGATAAATAGCCTTGAGCGCGCGGAACTGGCAGAATCACCTCTCAGGTCCTTGAAGGATTCCATAATTGGCTCGTGCACTGTTTACACCAGAGCAAGTATATCCGGCGGAGTAGATTCTGAAACAGCTTTTATGTTAAGTGACCTCTATATCAGGCAGATTGAGAACATCAATAACACAGTCGAAGCGGAAAACCTTGAGTACGACATGCTTATTGCTTTTATTGATCTTGTCAGCGAAAACAGCGGACCCAGATACTCACCAACTATCGGCAAAGCAATGCGTTACATCCAACATCATATACAGTTTAAATTATCTCTCTCTGATGTTGCAGGTTATGTCGGTATTCATCCTAATTACCTCTGCAGCTTGTTCAAAACAGAGGTTGGTCAATCCATCATGCAGGTTTATGATCAGGAACGTTGTGAAGCTATCAAACGCTTTCTCAGCCATACAAACATCAGCCTGACTGATATCGCTGACAATTTTGATTTCAGCAGTGTATCTTACTTTTCAAGCTATTTTAAGAAACTAACCGGGCTTTCACCATCGGAATACAGGAAAAAACATCAAGAGGATTCAATAGGCTATGACCTGCTTGATAAATAGATATATAATTGAGCAAATAGGTATAAGTGGAGCTATTAATGAATAATAAGAGGACGCATCAAGCTGAAGAGAAGAGTCGCAAGAATATAAGGCCGCCCATGTCACCTTCAGCCAGAAGAGATAAACGTTTTAGAGCTGGCTTGACGGCAGCGACCTGGGCCGTCATTTTGCTCGTATGGACTGCTGTAACCACCAGCGGGCTTGTTTCCCCCGTTATGGTTCCATCCCCGTTTGCTGTCTTGACGACTTTTGCCGAGATGCTGCGCGATGGTTATAACGGCATCGCCCTTTACCAGCATCTTAGTATCAGCTTTGCCAGATTATTTATCGCCTTTTTACTGGCAGCCCTGACAGGAATACCACTAGGTCTTCTGAGCGGCTTTTTCCAGCCTGTCAGAGCAGTAGTTGACTCAATTGTCCAGTTCTATCGACCCTTGCCGCCGCTTGCATACTATACCTTACTGATACTCTGGCTGGGAATTGACGAGAGCTCCAAGATTACGCTTTTGTATCTTGCTGCGCTGGCACCAATCTATGTCAGCTGTGTTTCCGCGGTCTGCAGAGTTGACCGGAATTATCTGCTCAGCGCCCGTGCTCTGGGAGCAAGCAGCAGACAGGTTTTTCAGCATATAGTACTTCCTGCCTGCATGCCTGTCATTTTCACCGGTTTACGGACTGCCATAGGAGTGGCATATACCACACTAGTCGCATCAGAAATGGTTGCCGCCACCTCCGGCATCGGCTGGGTAGTAATCGATGCATCGCGTTACCTGCGCAGTCGTGTGATGTTCGTCGGTATTATTATCATGGGACTCACCGGCATTCTGATCGATCTGCTGATGCGTCTGCTGGAGAGACGAATCGTGTTCTGGAATAGTGATCGTTGCTGAGCTCAAGCATTAAGACATCGTTATATCAGCAGCGGATAGTCAGCAGCTGATAATTTTTAAATATGAAAGGTAAAGTAATAATGAAAACAAAGCATACCGGATCAACCATTCTCGGACTGATCATCCTGATATTCTCGCTGATCATATTGCCCAGCTGTGCAGATAAAGGCAATGGCGAATACCCCTCTAAAATCAGAGTAGGCTATCTGCGTGTTCCTAACGATGAAACGATCGCTAAAACAGAGGGGCTTTTTGATCAGTATTTCGCTGAGCGTGACATTGAAACAGAATTTATTGTTTTCGATTCCGGAGTTGACGCAAATAAGGCACTGCTCGCAGGCAGTATTGATTTTGCTTCTATGGGACATACAAACGGGGTCATCGCACTGGCTACAGGTATCGAGGCTGAGCTTATCTGGATTCATGAAGTTCTGGGCGAAGCGGAGCAACTGGTCGTACGAGAAGATGCTGGCATAAACAGCATTGAGGATCTGGCCGGTCAGAGGGTGGCGACAGTATTTGCTTCAACAGCGCATTTCAGTCTGCTCCATGCCTTACGTGATGCAGGTATTGAAGATGATGTCACGCTTCTTGATATGCAGACAGCTGATATAGTCGCGGCCTGGCAGCGTGGAGATATTGATGCTGCCTATACCTGGCAGCCGACACTGGATGAGCTGCTTCAGGAAGGCATAAGTCTGGTCACCAGCAAGGAAATGGCCGATCGAGGAATAGTAACCGCGAATATTCTCTTAGCCCGCAAGGGATTCAGCAGCAAATATCCGCAGCTGACTACAGATTTTATTTCAGCCTTGTCCGAGGCCGGTGACATTTATCGTAATGATCCAGATAGAGCTGCTGAGTCAACGGCAAAAGAGCTGCAAGTGTCATCTGATATAACAGCCAGTCAGATGCTGGGCTCTCTCTGGCTGACACGCGAAGAGATGGTCAGCTCGGATTTTCTGGGCACCTCACAGTCGCGAGGGCATTTTGCTCAGGTGATCGCGGATACCGCAGAATTTCTTGCGGCTCAAAACTCGATCGATACCATTCCCTCAGAGCAGAAAATCACAGATTTCATCAATCCTTCTTATGCTGAAAAATCGCTGGCTGATAGCAAATAGAGCATTGCCTGATTCTTGGGAAATGAAAGGAAATAACCATTCATGACGACACAGACTCAAGATAACAATTCTAGATCAAAACCGGTCCTGCGGCTTGAAAGCATATCTCACAGCTACCAAACAGCTGATGGTATTATTGATGCTGTCAGCAATATTGATCTCGATGTTATGGAGCAGGAGTTTGTCTGTGTTCTAGGTCCATCCGGCTGCGGCAAGAGCACGCTTCTGAATCTGCTGGCAGGCTTCTTCATGCCCAGCAGTGGTCAGGCCATGATCGATGGTGTTAACATAACCGGTCCGGACAGCGGGCGGGGCGTAATGTTTCAGACTGACACACTCTACCCCTGGATGAATGTCGAAAAAAACATCACCTTCGGCCCGAGAATGCGCGGAGCTGACCAGAAGGAATGTGATCAGATAAGCAGCCACTATCTTCAGGAGGTCAATCTCAGTGAGTACGCCCGTAAGAATGTATTTGAGTTATCCGGTGGTATGAAGCAGCGGGTAGCCTTGGCCAGAGTATTGGCAAATGAACCAAGAGTCATTCTAATGGACGAGCCTTTTGCCGCACTTGATGCCGTGACTAGAATTCAAATGCAGGGACTCATTCGAAAAATCTGGCATCAGGAGAAGCGTACGATTTTTATGATAACACATGATATTGATGAAGCCTTATCACTTGGCACCAGGCTGATCGTAATGACGCCCGGTCCCGGCAGCATCGAAGAAATAATCAATACCGATTTTACCTGGACCGCACTTGACGACCCTGATCAGAGAGTTCGGATCACTCCAGAATATGTTGAGCTGAGGGATCATATATTCAGGATCATTGTCTAATAAAAAAGCAAAAAAGCCTGAAGCCTTACAGCCTCAGACCTTTTCAGTGGCGGAGAGTCGGGGATTCGAACCCCGGTCACGGTTACCC
>CAZHQX010000024.1:0-17193 GCA_964534195.1 uncultured Oscillospiraceae bacterium | reverse complement strand
TCTCGAGATCATTATGATTTAATAGAGCATTGGTCAGTCCACGTCTATTTGCGATCCCGAAAAGCTTATGTATAGAGGGCCTTCTCATGTCAGCATCAACCAGCAATACTCTCCTGCCTATTTTCGCGTATGAAATCGCTAGATTTGCCAGTGTTGTTGTTTTTCCTTCTGATTGATTTGAGCTTGTTATAACAATTGTTTTCAATTTATGATCAATCGAAGAAAACTCGATATTTGTCCTTGCAATCTTAAAAGCCTCGGAGGCAATCGAAAGCGAATCGTAATGTGTGACCAGACTCTTGTGGTATCTTGAACCCTTATGCTCCATTTATCTCTTTCTCCTTCGATTGTCATCTGAGTCCACAAACAAGTCAGGAATAACACCCAATTGAGCAAAATCAGTGACTGCTTCAATATCTTCGGCATCATTAACTGAGACGTCAAAAAACTCTATGGCAAAAGCCAGAAGAACACCGGCCATTATTCCAATTAGTAAACCAATCGCCAAATTCAATGGTTTGTTTGGAGATGCTGGCGAAACAGGTGGAATAGAGCGATCAATGATTTGAACATTGGCAGCGCCCATTTTTTCAACAACAACTCTTGAAAACACATCAGCAACAGTATTAGCGATTACGGCAGCAAATTCAGGATTTCTATCGGATACAGTTATAGTTAAATGTCTTGTATTGTTTTTTGTACCGACAGTTATCTTATCAGCCAAGGCCTGCGAAACACTAGGATCGAGCCCAAGATCCTTGACAACCTGATCTGTCACCAGTCTGCTCTTAGAAAGTACCTGATAGTCATTTGCCAACTGCGAGTACATCATCAAGTCATTATATTGTATCGCACCTGAATCCGTGGTTTCTTGCCAAACATAAAGGAGAGCATTTGCTTCATACTTCTCATCAACGATAAAAAACGTATAAAAACCACTGGCAGCGAAAAGCAAAATAGCGACAAGTACGATCACCCAGAATCTACGTTTAAGAATACGCAGAATTCGTCTTAAATCAATATTTTCAGTTTCCAAGAACATGTTCTCACTTTCTTAAGAAGTTACCAAGACAAACTATTAATATTATAAACTTTATCGCTCGGAAGTCAACAACATCATGTTTATTAACTGTTTATCTTCTGATTATTTTCTCATACATCAGCAGTATGTTGCAACTAAATTCATCATGTTCATATACAAGTAACATTTCTTCATAATTAGCAAACATCCTGTACATATTAAGCTGATATCATAAACACATAGCAAGCAAACTTTTCATATAACTCCTCCTCTTCATACCCTCCTTTGAAGATAAGAAAACCCTCGAGTGTGGTGGCTCGAGGGTTTTTCTTGTTGTATAATGATGCTTGATATTTGAAGAAAGAGGGAATCATATGCTTCCATTCAGGAAAATAACCATAAACGATATTCCGACAATCGAGAAATATCTTAGCTATCAGGATTACAGAACAAGCGAATACACGATCGCAGGAATCTACATGTGGCGAAATTTCTACGATATGTATTACTGCATAGTTGATGAGATGCTGTTCATAAAAATGACTTTCAGGTCTGAAACACCATTTTTTTGTATACCGGTAGGACCTGGTGATTTGCGCAAGGCGTTGTCAGAACTACGGGATTGCTGCAAAGAACAGAGGCATGACCTCTATTTTGCTGCAGTTCCAGAACAGGCAAAAGCTATTCTTGAAGAAGAATTTGGATCGCCGATTTCTTTGGAAGCCACACGCGATTGGTATGACTATCTCTATCTGAGAGATGATTTGGCAGAACTTAAGGGGAAAAAATTCAAGGCGCCCAGGAACCACATTAATAAATTCAAACGAATGTACACAGACTATTCTTTAGCCAAAATTGATGACAGCAACATTGAGCGTGTACGTGGGTTTTATGCTGAATATGCACCTGAAAACACCCCCGAAGGAGAGTTTCCGGAAGCTGAAAGCGAGGCTGTAACAGAATTTCTTAACACATACTACGACAAGTTTTCCTCCATCGGCTATATGCTGGAAGTACACGGAAATATTGTTGGCTTCGCTTTTGGAGAGATCATAAATGACACATTATTCGTGCACATTGAGAAGGCTTCTTTGAATTGGCATGGTTCTTATCAAATGTTGGTAAATGGTTTTGCGCAAGAAGCCCCCGATACCGTAATATACATCAACCGTGAAGAAGATGTCGGAATCGAAGGCCTCCGTCAGTCCAAGCTCTCTTATAATCCAATCGAGCTGCTGGCAAAATATACAATCAGAGTCAAGCTATAGGTCCTTGAATCAGCTTCGGTAACCCATCTCATTTAAGACCTGGTCAATAACATGGGCATTTCTGATGCTGAACTCATGATTGACATGAGGCTCTTCTCCATCAGAAACGCATCTTCCGAGCTGCTCGACCTCCAGCTTGTAGTTGTTTGGCGTCTCAACATAATGTGTTGTCGTTTTATCGCCCTCAATAATATCAAACGATAGACGACCACATGCGTTAAATGGCACCGGGGCTGCTATTGTGCCTGTGCTGCCATGGATAAAAAAGCGATCAGATCTCTGAGGAGAGCACATGCCTGTGACTATACTGGCTCTGCATCCGCTCGGAAACTCCAGGTAAGCAGAAGCGAAATCATCTATTTGCTCATTTGTAAACCTGGCAAAAGCCTTGACCATCGAAGGATCCTCTCCAAGCAAGGTAAGGATCAAGCTGATATTATAACAGCCTAAGTCATATACTCCGCCGCCCAAGGTATCTCTCTGAACTCTGATGTTTTCAGCAGAGTAACCAGAAGTCAAAAAAGTAGTTTCAATAAAACCTGGATCGCCTATTACACCATCATCGATGGCTTTCTTAATTTCCCTTATTATCGGACTATGAAGGTAGGCAAAAGCCTCCATGAACTTAACACCTGCCTTATCGCAAGCATTTATCATCTCCCTGACATCACCCTCATTGGCTGCAAGAGGTTTCTCGCAAAGCACATGTTTACCTTTTTGAGCAGCTTTGATCACCCATTCTTTATGCATATTATTCGGAAGCGGAATATAGACCGCTTCAACCTCTGGGTCATCAAGAAGATCATCTAAGCTGTAGAATTTCTTAGCAAAGCCAAATAGTTCTGCAAAACTATCAACTTTCTCACGATTTCTACCGGCAATACCATAAAGCTCACAATTTTCTGCCATAACCATGGCGGGAATCACCTGCTTAAGAGCAATATTTGCTGTACCTAGGACTCCCCATTTAATTTTTCTCATTGTTGTTCCTCCTGACATAATTTGGATCGCATAAATAGTAAAAATATATTACTTATTATATCACTCTAGACACTTCACCGCTCGATAGCATAAGCTCTGACCGGGCAGCCATCTATTCCGGGAATGTTGAGCGGGGCACAATGAAGCTCAACAATCGGAGCTTGAATAGCCTCAACGTTGATCAAACTCTCCAAAATAATTATGTTCTCTGATAATAGTCGTCTATGTATTCGCATGTGGTCAGTCGCACTTATAGATGGACTTTCTAAGCCAATACTTTTTATTCCTTTTTCAATCAACCAATCAGCCAGATCTATATCAAGAGCGGGATAATCCGTGAAATAATCGAGCGAGTGATCATCTATGCACTTCTTATACCAATCAGTACGGATGACAATTCTGTTGATGTCAGAATAGTTTCTCCAGACCTGCTCTATCATATCTATACTTATAATGGACTTAGCTTCAACATTGTGAAGATCGACTATCAAAGTTTCACCAATATAGGATTCTAATGGCTGAATTCCTAGCCCATCGCCATTCACCAGAGCATGAAGTGGTGCGTCAATATGCGTGCCTGTATGGGAACCAAGTTTTATCGTAGACAGCATGTAATTCTCGCTATCTGCTCTGGATGATTTTACTTCTGGTGAGGAATCCCCTGGATAAACCTTGGTGTCGTTTGTAATAGGTATAGACAAGTCAATTATTTTCATAACAAAAACCCTCCAAACTAATTAATATACGCTCAGACATTTGAACCTTCTTCACATGTCTGAGCTCAATCATATCTGACTCTGACAAAGGTTTAAAGAACATTCATCACGAGTCATTCAGTATTTATATGCTTTTTCTGAATAATAACGGTTTTTTGATTGACAAATTCATGTTAAAATTTATACTGGTGTGATTTGGCAGGTAATTGATACAAGCCGCTATCCCTTGGCAGAATAATTGGAGCATTCTGGATAGTAATTAAACAAATCCTGAGCCTGTTACATTCGCATACAATTTGACAACGGAGGACATAGAACGTGATCTATGCATTTATCATCCCGATACTTGTAGCTGTTATCATTACTCTTGGCTTCGCAGCTTATAATTTCATGCGAGTCAAAAAAATGGATGCCGGCACAGAGCTTATGAAAGAGATAGCAGCGGCCATTCAAGAAGGTTCAGACTCTTTCATCAACCACGAATACAAGATCATTGCGGCGGCAGCAGTTGTAATCGCAATTATCCTTGGTGTCATCATTGACTGGTATGCTGGTGTTGCTTTCATTATTGGTACGATAATGAGTGCTACAGCAGGATTCATTGGCATGAAAATCGCAACTATCTCAAACGTTAGAGTGTCTAACGAAGCCCGGATTACAAATGATCTTGGTAAAACAATGAAGGTTGCTCTGCGCGGCGGCAGTGTCATGGGTTTATCAGTAGGAGGTCTTGGACTTCTTGGTTTGCTCATAGTATATGTCATTTTCGGCATAATTATGGGACAGGCATCAGCGGAGAACGTAACAGTTGTGGAGAACTGGATAGGCATTCCCTTTATCCCCTTTACTATGACAGTCACTGGTTATTCACTTGGCTGTTCAGTTGTGGCTTTGTTTGACCGTGTCGGCGGAGGTATTTATACGAAGGCTGCTGATATGGGCGCCGACCTGGTTGGTAAAACAGAGGCTCATATTCCAGAGGATGATCCGCGTAATCCTGCAACGATTGCAGATAATGTTGGTGACAATGTTGGTGACGTTGCCGGTCTGGGAAGCGATCTGCTTGAGAGCTATATCGGCGCTATCATTTCATGTATAGTTCTCGCTTCATATATGTTCTTTACCGGACTTCACGGCAGCAATCCTATTAGCGCTGATCTTCTTGCGAAGCTCCTTGTATTCCCAATTCTGTTCTCAGCCCTGGGATTAGCAGCTTGCGTCATAGGTATTGCTTATGTATTGCTTCGTAAATCTACAGATAACCCCCACCGTGAGCTCAATATCGCTCTATGGTCAAGTGCGACCTTGATCGTAGCTGGTGGTGCGGTGTTCACATACTTCTTCTTCAAAAACATGGAGGTAGCTTCAGCAGGATTCATGGCCGGTTCCATGTCGCCCTGGATCGCAGCAGTTATCGGTATTGTGGCAGGTATCGCTATTGGCTATTTTGCCGAACGTTATACCAGCTATGATTATAAGCATACTCAAAAAATAGCATTCGCTTCAAAAGGCGGCACTGCGCTGACCATCACCAACGGTCTGGCTGTTGGTATGAAATCTGTTTTCCTGCCCGTCATTACTCTGGCTATTGCAGTTATAGCTTCCAATGCTATTTCTGGTATATATGGTGTCGCAATGGCAGCAATAGGTATGCTTTCATTCCTGGCAGCAACTGTTTCCGTTGACACATATGGTCCAATAGCAGACAATGCCGGTGGTATTTCTGAAATGAGCAAGCTCGAACCAGAGGTACGCCAGATAACAGATAAGCTTGATTCCGTAGGAAACACTACCGCTGCGATTGGCAAAGGCTTCGCGATCGGTTCAGCAGCTCTTGCTTCATTATCACTGCTTGTTTCCTTCATGTATGCACAGGTAGGTATCAATGAAACTATTGTCGAGGTCTCACTAAATATCATCAATTCCTATGTTCTGGCAGGAGCTTTTGTAGGTGCAGCGATGCCGTTCCTCTTCTCCAGTCTGCTGATCGACGCTGTAGCAAAGAGTGCCGGTGATATGGTAAACGAGGTTAGACGTCAGTTCCGTGAGATGCCTGGCATTCTTACTGGTGAAGTTAAGCCAGACTACAAGCGTTGTATTACAATTTCCGCTGCCGGTGCACTTCGCGAAATGAAGCTGCCAGTGTTTCTAGCCGTCGGAGTACCTCTAGTAAGCGGCTTCATATTCGGTCCAAGCTTCGCAGGCGGTCTGCTGATCGGCGCGACTATATCTGCGGTTATGCTTGCCCTATTCACAGCTAACAGCGGCGGAGCTTGGGATAACGCGAAGAAATTTGTCGAGGCCGGTGGTGTGGATGGTGAAGGCAAAGGCTCACCTACCCATGATGCTACAGTAATTGGTGATACTGTTGGTGATCCTCTCAAGGATACAGTCGGGCCTTCCCTTGATATCCTCATAAAAATTATGTCTACTGTTTCACTTATTGCGGTATCAATTTATAGCCATTTTAATTTGCTCAGTTTATTCTGATTTGAATCGGACACAGTAGGCAAAAGGATCGTCTGTCAAAATGCAGGCGATCCTTTTGATTGTTATCAGCTTATCTCTTATATTTCAACAGCTTGTGAATATCTTATTAGCCAGATGATTCTGCGCTGCGGTCTCTTACCTGTTGCTCTGGCAATAGCATCGGCATAGTAGTCGAGCTGCAACTTATAGCGACTGCTCAGCTCATCGGAAAAGCTCTCAGGTGCACAGTCTAAATAATCAGACTTAAAATCGATCAGCGTCACTCCTCGTTCGTCCTCAAACCAACAGTCGATCATACCTTGTACAAGAGTCGGCTCATCATCGTGAACAGCATCTAGTTTAAGGTTACTGGTCTGAATTAAGGTGTCATCTGATTTTACGGCTATTGTAAAAGGCATTTCTCTATATACAGTTCCTCCCTTAATTTCAATTTTCCTGATAGCCTCAGCAAGATCAGATTTCGCAAAAGAAGTCAAAGCACCACTCCACTCAATAGCCTGACCAAGATGCCTCGGGAATATTATCCTCTTATCAGCCATCCCTTCGATTTGTCGTCTTGCTTCAGCCTCATCAGCCTCAGCATTCAATTTAACTAAATCGACAAACTGAAATATGCTATGCAGCATACTGCCTAATTCAGCACCTTTGATTTTATTCTCGCGTTTATTTGTGTCAGAAGGACGCTTGAGCGTCATTACCATCTCTCTAGCCTGAGGCTGATCAAATCTAGATTCCTCTCCCTCGGTCGTATCACCTTCAATTTCAGCATCAGCAGCAATAAGCTGCTCCTGCAGTCGTTTGAGCCCTGTAACGGTTAGCTTGGAAGGCCGCTGCTGATAAGAAGCATATGGATACTCTTTGAAAAGACGTCTAGACCAACATTCAATTAGTTCTTGATCAGGCAACTCCGCATTTGGCTGTTCTTGATCTTCGTCCTCAGCTCCACTTTTCAACTCAATATCAGGATAGATCTCAGAACGCAGCCAATCTGATTCAAACCAATTGAGAACATAATAATCATTGCTCTGCTGCATGAAACCTTGCTCAATTCCATCATCCATAAACCATCTCAGTGGATCTAGATCTGGTTCAGCGGACATAGCCAACAGAATAAGCTGTAGCCAGGTCGTTGCTGAAGCTGAAACATAAGCAGGAACCGGCAGTAACGAACCGGAATTTTTATACCCTTCCAACAGGCTTCTCATTTTTGATTTACTGGTACTGCTATTATCTGCCTTAACATCCACATTCGCGACAATATAAAGCAGTTTTTCAGCCCTGGTCATAGCCACATAAAGCAATCGATAGGACTCAGCACGTTCTGCTCTGATAGATTTAAGCAGATGAGAATAGTGAAGTGCCGTCATATGACGTTCTGATCTCTCAGGATCCATAGCAAAACTGGTTATTCCACCATGTTCACTAATAGCTATGGAGCTTAGACTTGATTTCGCATCCATTTTTTTGCCAGCACCTACGACGAAAACAACAGGAAACTCCAGGCCTTTGCTGCCATGTATAGTCATGATCTGAACAGCGTTCTCCACACTAACTATAGAGTCGAAACCTCTCTCACTCAGTTTTTTCTCTCTGATTTTTCTTATGTAAAGCGCGAAGCTGTAGATACCCCTCTGTCTGCTTCTCTCAAAATTATCTGCCCACTCTCGGAAAAGCTCCAGATCCTTGACTCGTTCCGGGCCGGAATCAAGAGTACTTACACGCTCAAGCAAACCACTCTCTTCGTATATATGACCGATAAGCTCAGAAATGCTCATAAACTGCTCATATTCACGCCAGCTCGCAAGTTTATTCAGAAAATTGCGGACACGCTGGCGCAATACTTGATCAGAGCCTTTATCGCTATACCTTATAACTGATGCATAAAAATGCCGGTCTTCTTCAATTTCATCAGGACTGTTTCGATCTTCCGAGCGAATAATCATTAGTTCTTCTTCGCTGAAAGCACTCTCAACGATTGCTGATCGCATTATTGCTGCCAATGGTATATCCTGTTGCATATTATCCAGCAAATTAATAAGTGCTTCCATTAATCTCAGTTCAGGCGAATCAAGAAAATCTCTCTCCCCTGATGCGGTTACCGGTATACCATATTCAGATAGCTGCTTGTAATAAACCTGGCAAACTGCTCGTGTCCTTCCTAATATAGCAAAATCGCCATAGCCGAAGCTTCCAGAATCAACCAAAGCTCTAATCTCTCTGATTACCGCAAGACTCTCTTTAGCCGCACTGCTATCTTCAAGAATTTCTTCATCTGACCCACTCCCACTCAGCTGATTTTCTTTGACATTGACTATTATTGTTCTGATTCTTGCGTCACCAGTATCATTAACACCTGCAGTCAATTGATGACCATTTTTGTATTCAATCTCACCGCTATCCTCAGTCAAAAAAGATTCAAAAAACCTGTTGACCCCGTTGATTATTCCAGGCACGCTGCGAAAATTCTGATTAAGCCGCAATAAATGTCCTGTTTTCGGATCCTTCTCGAAGCTATTTGCTTTTTCCGCGAATAACGCGGGGTTAGCATAGCGAAAGCGATAGATAGACTGCTTAATATCACCCACCATAAATACATTATCGTTAGCTATTTGTCTTATGATCGTTTCCTGAATATTATTCGTATCCTGGTACTCATCAAGATAAATCTCATTGAAGCGCTCACGATAGCTGTCTCTAACAGCAGGAATACGCAGCAGCCTGAGAGCAAAATGCTCAAAATCACTGAAATCTATTGCTTTGTCTTCCAGTTTTAGACGCATATACGCACGATCGACCATGATCATGATCTCGCTAAACCGTGATAACATGCCATGCATTGAAAGTATATCTTGCTCAATAGATTCTATAGTCGCTGAAAACATATGAATCGGCAGTTCGCAGAAGTACTCCTCAAGCTTGTCGTCAGGAGGTCTGCCTGTGAGATAACTCAAAAGAGGGGAGATCTTAGAGTTATACAGACGCATGAACTCCTTCTTCTCATCGCCTCTCTTCGCCAAAAAATATGATGTGTCTATAGATTGAGCCAGCTCAAATATTCTATTCCACTTATCAGCGATGGAGTCGTTGAGAATTGATCGTAATTTACCTATTCCTTCAATCTGAGAGAGCAAGCATATTCTGAACTGGGGCTCTTCTTTGCCCTTGAGTTCTCCAGCAACAAGCCGATCAAACAAGGGCATAAGCTTCAGATCAGATATACCCTCTTCCGCCAAAGCTGTAAGCTTCTCGAGCTGAAACATATATTCATGATATTCTGCACTGCTGGAAAAGGATAACGCTTTCTCTGAATACTCATTTAGCCGCTCTCTGCACCATTCTTCATAATCCGCCAAACTTCTGATTTTTTCAAGTGATTGCATGAGCAGTTCTCTTAAGTCTGAATCATCCCTTCTGCCAGCCAGACTATCGACAAGCCTCGAGAAATCAGTTAACCAAGAAGCCCTTGTAATTGATTCGCCGCTTATACAAAACAGCTCAAACGAAGTATCAAACGCTGGAATTTCAGTGCTAACTAAATCATCATAAGCAGATTCACCTTCTGTAATTTGAGAATTCTGATAATTAGTCAGAAGAGCATGCAGCTCATCCATGACTTCTTGAACAGCCTGTTCCAGCAGCATCTTTTTTCTAGTCTCATCAAGAACACCCAGGCCGGCATCGACAATTGGTTCACCATTTGAATCAACTAATTCACTTGACCATGTTTGAATCACCTGCCAGCAAAACGAATGGATCGTCGATATTTGCGCCTGCTGCAGCAACATGATCTGCTGGTCGATAATACTTCGCTCCTGTGCGCTTCCATTTTTGGCAATATTGTCCTCAAGCGCAGCGCGGAAACTGCGCTCTATTCTGTCACGCATATTCTGTGCAGCAAGATCTGTAAATGTCATTATCAACATTTTAGAAATATCGCCGAGCCCACTGATGCTGCGCTTACGCACACGTTCTGTCATTACCGCAGTTTTACCTGATCCAGCGGCTGCTGATACAAGAAGGTCCAGGTTTTCAGAATAATCGATGATTTTCTGCTGATCCGTTGTCCACTTCATTTCACTCACCATGATTCATATTTTGCATATGATCCTCAATATAATTATTCATGAGATTTTCTATATACTCATTGCGTGCTGCTTTGACCTCTGATCGCTTAAGCGTTTCACGCCCTGGGTAAGTGCTTGGCAGCTCTACATCTGGCAATACCAGAGTTCTGCGGGCTGAAATTCTATCATCATAATTACATAGAGCCTTGTACTCGCACCAAATACAAGGGACATTGTCTCTGTTCATACATTGAGGCTTGGCACTTACATTTCCTGTAAATATTTCCTCCGCGACAGTTGCTGCTTTGACTGCCGCATATTTGCCTATGATTTTCAAACTATCCGGCGAACGGTCTGCCCATGAAGACCATCTTTCGCGTCGCACTCTTTCAAGTATATTCGCATCATCCGGGACAGCCAATGATTTGCTGCTTGTGTAAACCGGCTTTCGGAAGTAAAAATATCCCAGATCTCCCGGTTCAAGCATACTATTGTTTTCTACAAAAGCCTGCAGATAAATAGGCAGCTGCAAATTCATACCATAATAAACAGCCGTCAGATCAAACTCTGTGCTCCCACTCTTGTAATCAATGATTCTGTAATGCTTGCCATCTGCATGAAGATCAACACGATCGATCTTACCCCTGAGTACTAGATCCCTTGATCCCACACGTAGTCTAAGTCCACTTGAGACATTGGAAGGAAACTCCCACTCCATCAAGCTCGGCAGGTATTCTTCTGGAGCAAGCTGCTGTGCAGCGGTTCTAATAGAGCTAAGAGCTAAACGTCGTAAGATTCTTCCACTGCCTTTTGACTCAAATGCGTCTAAATAGCTGCGCTCTGCACCTTCAGCAAGTTCGCGCCAGCAAAGCTCCTGTATATAATGATCACTGATGTCCGCCCGCCACTTCTCGAACTCAGCTCTACTCTCCTCATTGGTGCAAGCACGCTTCATTCTCTCAGTAAGATCAGAAAACGCTCGTTCAATAAGGGCATGCAGTATCGTACCGCTCATACGGTGATCCTGAATATTAGTATCACGCTCTCTAAGGCCAAGCAGATAAGATGCGAAATGTGAATAGGGACACTCTTGATACTTTTGAATTCTACTCACACTGGTTAATAAATGATCATGGTACTGTTCAAGAACCAAATCCGAGCTGACGCTCATACGCTCAGGAACAGCGGAATCCAGAGGCTCATGCTTACCA
Source organism: uncultured Oscillospiraceae bacterium (assembly GCA_964534195.1). Classification (GTDB taxonomy): domain Bacteria; phylum Bacillota; class Clostridia; order Saccharofermentanales; family UBA5734; genus JAAYFZ01. The sequence continues at coordinate 5,442 of CAZHQX010000024.1, read as the reverse complement.
GACATACTATACAGACAGCTTGACCTGCCCGATCTATCAAAGGCAAATTTGATTGCATTCACTGTAATATTCGCCTTTTTCATATGTATACTATTCTGATTTTTCATACGGCATAGTCTGGCTGCTCTTATAGGAGAATTCCACCTGATATCAATATCGCCATTCGATTTTAATACAGTTTCCCGCTCGAGCAGATCAAAAAGCCTTTGCTGGTATATAGATGGACTGTCCTGTAAGCTTGGGCAGCTGAGATACAGCCGGTCCGAGGGACTAGTCAAAAGTGTATATACCTCGTTGGCTTTTGCCGATATGTGATATCTTTCCATATCGGGAAAAGACTTGCCGCTGAGCAATTCCAGCTGCTGACGTTCTCTATTTAACAATACGCCTTCAGTCCCATGTCCCGAAGGCAGACTGTTTCGTGTAGCGCCAACCACAAACAGGATCTTGGGGAAATACTGACTCATTCTTGAGACATCGCTGATTCTGATTCTGTCTATTCCGGTAGGTATCACCCGGCTGAATGAGCCAGCCATACCGGCAGCAAGGATATTGGTAAAGCTCTCAAGAGAAATCTTCTGATCGAAAAATATAATCGACATTTCCGTTAAAAGATCGAGCAAGGTGTTCCAAGCCTGTACAAGTGAAGCTGCGGCATGATTTTCACCGGCATCATCCCATTTGGCAGCCAGTGCTTCAGTATTTACAAACACATTTGATTGCTCGGTCAAATATCTGATCAAAATATTAACTCTATTATCTACAGAGGCTGAAGCTGATATTGAACGGGCAAATTCAAGCAAAGGATCAACGAAGGATCTTTTGAATTCAAGTGCCTCTGTTTGTCCGGGATATCTGTCTGTATAGAAGCGATCGTCACGATAACGTCCTCTGTCAGATAGACCGAGGGCCAGACAGTAGTTTTCAAATTGATCTATATTCTGCATCGGAGCATCCGTTAAACCAGTTCTGAGAAGAGCCATCAGATTTTCAAATCGATCTCCGCTTCGTCCCAGCTGCAGAAGACTACTGACATACCTCATAAGAACAGTGCCATTTAGCGGCATTTGCTCGTCTATGAAGCTATCCAGCCCAAATTCGCGAAAAACAGTCTGAAGTGTGAACTGCCAGGCGGGCAGATCGCAAACAGCTACCGCGATATCTTGATAGCGGTAGTTCTCTTCGGTAATGAGCCGCCTTATTTCACCGGCCGTAAAATATAACTCCTGCTTCTTGTCTTCTGCTCTAATCAGCCTGATCGCATCCCCAATGACCTGCGGCTTTGGTCTGATCTCATGTCCAAGCCAATTAGCCACAGCTTCAAATGGAGTGCTTCTCGCTGAACTCACTTTTTCTATTTCCACTGACGCTTTGCTTGCCAAACGGCAGGACGTTTGCCTGCCATGCATAAACACAGCCGGCCCGGCTTTTACCAGAATGTCATCGCCAGGCACAGTATCAGCACACACAGTTATTGTTACCTGTTCAGCGCAATTCATAAGCTCATCGATCAACTGATGCTCTTGTGCCGTGAAATCACGACTCTCACCAAAGCCATAGATCCAAATCGAGCTGTTTTTTAGAAACCTCAATCTTGGCGGCAACTGGCGAATAAGCTCGCACAGCCTGTCTAAATCAAGCGAGTGGTCATCAAGCTCAAGCTTAGCAAGCTTATTGTCAATGCTGCGGCTAATCAGTGAGAAGTCTGAAAGCTTATCACGAAGTAGCGGGTCCTCTGCCGCTTCCGAGGCTCTTGCCAAATCATCAGCGCCAATTCCATATCTACGAAAATCGCCCATGACCGAATCAATTCCAGCCGCGTATCCTGGTCTATCTGCGAAACGGCCAAATCTTCTCAAGTCATTTCTATTCTCGCGAAGAAGGCTCTGAATGAGCATTGTTCTGCCAGTTGAAGTGATATGATCAGTTGCCAATCCCCCGGCCTCAGAAAATAATCTGTATGCGAAACGTCGGAATGACAGTACCTCTGCCATAAGAAGCCCTCGGTTTCCAGAGTTGGAGAAGAATCTTCTCTCGGTATCCGCTTTTGCGGTTTCCGGAACCAGCAAAAAGGCTCTCCGGTCAGGCCAAAGATCCGTATATTCAGATATTTGACTTAAGCAGGTGTCAAGCAACGACTGCTTGTGTTCCCCATAGAGAATTTTCAATTTGTTCATCCAATTTGCCCGCGCTTTCGTATAATAAAAAGGTACATAAAACGATTTTACAATAACAAACATTTGTTTGCAAATTGACCGGCGATGTTCTGCATTGTATACTGTCTAATGACCGTCAAAAGAGCAAATGCTCATTTAGTAGGAGTAACCATATGCTGATACACGAAAATTATGTGCCTCTGTTCAAAGCCCTATCTGATGAAACCAGACTCAAGATCATTGATCTGCTGTCTGATGGCGAGTACTGTGCCTGCGAGCTGCTTACAGCATTCAACATTACTCAGCCGACTTTATCCTATCATATGAAAATACTAAGCGAAAGCGGCCTTGTGTTATCTGTTAGAAAAGGTGCTTGGACCAGATATTCGCTCAATCCTGAGCGTATTGATGAGCTGAAGTCATTTATTGATAAACTGATGCTGGCGCCTTCTTCTCTTGGAACAATTGAAAGAAGCAACTGCTGATCAGGAGGGAAAGACCAATGTTCACAAACGCTATTTTACGTGCTATAGATGAGAGAAGAAGTATTCGAGCTTTTGAAAATAAAGAACTAACGCAAGATGAGATAGAGCTGCTCAGACAAGCTGTTCTGGCAGTTCCTACAGCTATGAATCTGCAGGAGCTGAAATACTCATTTATACTAGACACCAATATCATCGAAGAAATAAGTCAGGCGGTTATCAAGACTTTTGAACAAGAGAAGAATCAAGAGGCCTTGGAACGTATCAGAGGCAGGCATACAAGTGTGTTTTATGGAGCACCACTGGTAATCACAATTTCTGCTCCAGCTGGTAATAGTTATTCAGATGTTAACGCTGGCATTGCAGTTCAAACGCTGGCATTGGCAGCACAGGGAATGGGGCTGGGCTCGTGTATAATCGGGATGGCAAAAGCAGCATTTTCCGGTAGCAAGGCAAGAAAATGCAAAGAGCTTGCCCGCATTCCGGCTGACTGTGAGCTCATCATATCAATAGCTATTGGACATGCCACCATCAGCAAGGAAGCTCATGATTTAAGGCCGGACAACATAACCTTCATACGCAAAAGTTCAAACTGATTCATAAGTTTTTTCTGATACTATCGCAAAAGCCATCTCCTAGTGAAGATGGCTTTTGCCGGTTTTTAGTTCTATTCATTAATAAGTTCTATTAATCGTTTGGTCTTCTGCCAGGCTTATGCTGACGATTTGGTCGAGCGGCACCACCAGCTTGCGCGGGCCGTTCACCTCTGGGGCGATAACCGCCTCTTCTTGAATCTGGTCTCTCTGATCTGTCAGAGCCATGACCAGCATTGCCTCTGTAAGGAGTCCTGCGGCCGCGACCGGCAGGTCTTGAGCCATAAGGCCGATAATCACCGCCGGATCTCCTGTTCGCCTCAACGCTCTTACGAAGTATATCGTAAGGAGTTACCGGCTTAATATCCTTGGCCTGAAGCACACTGTCTCCCATAGCACCACGGAGCAACGCAGCCGTGAGATCTGCCAGCTCAAGATCAGGATTATCAAGCAGAAACTCCCTGATCAACTCGGTATATGGCTCGAGAACATGCGGCTTGCGTGAACTTATCTTAGCAGATCTGGTTAGAAGCTCAGAGGTTCTCACATTGATAAGATCCTGAACACTTGGTATATCCATCGGACTTATCTTGGCCTGAGTTCTGTGGGCATAATTACGAAGATGAACAAGCTCATGTCCAACAACCAGAGTAATAGCTGTACCGTCTCTACCGGCACGTCCAGTACGTCCAATTCTATGTATGTAATACTCTTCATCCTGAGGCAGGTCAAAATTGACAACAAGATCAATATCATCTACATCTATACCACGAGCAGCGACATCTGTAGCCACCAGAAAGCGAATCTCTCCTGCTTTGAAGCGGTTCATGACTCTGGTCCTCATCAGCTGCTTCATATCGCCGTGCAAAGCCTCTGCTGGCAATCCTCTATTCTGAAGAGCAGCATAAAGCTCATCAACCTTGCGCTTGGTGTTGCAGAAAATAAGTCCCAGCTTGGTCTGCTGTGCTTCAACAAGTCTGATCAAGACCTCCTGCTTCTGATTTTCCATGACCTCTATGTAGTACTGATCAATATTGAGGACAGTCCTCTGCTGAGGTTCTATCTGAATATGGATCGCGTTAGAAAGGTATGTTTGAGTAATACTTAAAATGCCCTTAGGCATCGTTGCTGAAAAACAAACACGCTGAATATCGGCAGGAGTTGATTCGAGGACCAGATCAATGTCCTCCTTAAAACCCATATTAAGCATTTCATCAGCCTCATCAAGAATCAAGCCCTTGAGGTTTCCAAGCTTAAGAGTTTTTCTGCGGATATGATCAAGAACTCTGCCAGGGGTACCGACAATTATCTGAGGTCTCTTCTTGAGAGCCAGAATCTGATGCTCGATAGGTTGTCCACCGTAGACCGCCAGTACTCTAACGCTTTCTTTGTACTTAACAAGCTCATGCAGCTCATCTGTGATCTGCATGGCAAGCTCTCTGGTCGGAGACAAAATCAAGTATTGTATACTTGCATCAGACGGATCAACACGCTCGACAATTGGAATACCAAACGCACATGTTTTACCTGTTCCTGTTTGGGCCTGTCCTAGAAGATCCTTGCCCTCCAGCAGAGGCGGAATAGCTTCTGACTGTATTGCAGTGGCTTTTTCGAAGCCCATATCCTCTATCGCACGCAGCAGATCCGAGGATAATGAAAGTTCACTAAATAACAAATTACTCAAATTACACCTTACCTTATTTTTTCAGTTTACATATATAACCGCATGATTTTATCATGATACCAGTCAGATAGCAAGATATTTGACTGCTCGGATCAAATCCGTGTTTGTGTTACGCTTATGCTATGATATTCGTTGTATAAATAGAAAGAACAGCTTCGAATCGAGGATAATATATTTATGTATAAGCTTATGTTCTTAGATCTTGACGGCACATTGCTAAGAGACGATAAAACCGTATCACAAAATGACATAGATGCAATTCATCTGGCCAGAAAAATGGGCATCCGCGTTATGATCGCAACAGGAAGGCCAACGATAGGCGCTGACAAATATCTCGCGGATATTGGATTTCAGGAGGGCGATTTCCTGATAAGCAATAACGGCGCCACAATTTTAAGTTTACCTGATTTTGAAATAAAGTATCTTAAGACTATAAGTGTAAGTGACCACAGATCTATAGATGCTTTCCTGAGCGAACAAGGACTTGAGCATTATAGCTTCGATACAACTTACTGCTTAAGCGAGCG
>CAZHQX010000023.1:0-17509 GCA_964534195.1 uncultured Oscillospiraceae bacterium | reverse complement strand
ATCACGGTGCCTTCAGCCTCTCCGGGCTCGAGTCCGCCGGCGTAAACTCCGTAGTTCATCCAGCCATACTTGCCCTTGAGGTCAGTTGCGAAGGATGGTGTTGTTTTTGCCTTGTTGCCGAAGCTGTTTGAATCAAGATAACCCTCGTTATTTACAAGGATCAGCTCGCCGTCATCTGTTCGCAGTGTATATCTGGCATGTACATGAGCTACACCGTTTTCCTTCTGATAATTCCAATCGGCTCCGCCAGGAATTATTTCACCGCTAATTTTGCCCTTGCTAACGCCACCTATTATCGGAATTACTCTTAAGAAGCCATCAGGTGTCTGTCCTACCTCCAGTGGTTTGCCGCATAGTACTTCTATTGTCGCGATTTTCTCAGCATTATCAAGGTCTATATTGTTGTTCATTTATTTTCCTCTCAATTTCCACTTAGTACTCTGTGTATTCGATAGTATGGGTGCAATTAATCAGGTCTGCATGAAGTGTTGCCTGATGCTCTCCGAACTCTCTGGTTATTATCAGCTTGGATGCTTCCGGCAGATCTATCTTGATGCTGCCGTTTAAATCGAAGGCCGGATGGTTGTTGCGGAATCTCATTAGCTCCAGCAGTTTCTGAACCACCGGTCTTGAAGCTTCGTCTTCGATTTCCTCAAGAGTGTAGTAATGTCTGTTGATATCACGGCCGTTTTTGGTTTTCTCCATAAGCTCGATATCATTCTTACCGGCAAGTGCCCCTACATAATATACCTGCGGAATTCCTGGGGCGAAAAACTGTATCGCTCTTGCGAGCAGGTATGCAGAGTCGCGGTTGCCTAGTGCTGAATAGTAAGTTGTGTTCACCTGATAGATATCAAGGTTGTTGTATTTGGCCGTATTATAGATTTTTTTAACATTCGCACCCTCGGCAAACATTTTCTCTTTTACAAAATCCACCTGATCATCGGGCAGTAGATCTCGAACATCAACAATGCCGATGCCGTCGTGTGTATCGAGTGTTGTGTATTGCTTCATTGGTGATATTTCGAGCCAGTTTCTGAGATATTCACCATTACCGCTATATATTGCATGCAGTACGAGAACCGGCAGAGCGAAATCATATATCCAATAGCCCTGGCTTGCCAGCTCTTGATGGATCGTATAGTGCTCATGTATTTCTGGTAATATCTCGACTTGGTTTTTCTTGACTATCTGTTCGATTTCCTCGAGCAGCTGCCAGATATCTGGTTTAATGAAGAAACAGCTGGTTCCGGCTTGTTTGATTGCATAGGCAAAAGCATCAAGCCTGATTATTGCGGCTCCCATTTCGCACATTCTTTCCAGACTGTTTTTTATGAACTGCCTGGTTGTTTCTGTTTTTACGTTGAGATCGATCTGCTCATCGCTGAAAGTGCACCAAACCTTCTCGCTGGTGCCGTCAACGAATTCAGCCAGGTAGTATGGGGCTTTTGGCTTGCGCTTATAAATAGCCTCTACCTCTGATTCAGAGGGTTCGCCGCCTTGCCAGAATTCCGAATATCTTATGAAGAGATCCTTGTACTGAGATTCATCCTTGCTTGTCAGGAAGTCTTGGAAGTACTCTGACTGTCTTGATATATGGTTAACCATGAAGTCGATCATCAGGTCGTATTCTCCGCCAAGCGATTTGATATCCTCCAGATTGCCGAAGCTTGGATCTACTGTTTCATACTCGAGCGGAGAGAAGCCCCGGTCCCCTGAGGATGGGAAGAAGGGCAAGATATGCAATCCGCCGATAGCGTCAGCAAAATACTTTTTCAGCACGAGCTTCAGCTCCTGCAGATTCTGACCCAGACTGTCAGCGTAGGTTATTAGCATGATTTGATTTTTCATTCAGGTTAACACTCCATTAGTTTATTTGTTTGCGTGTGTTGGTTGATTGCAGTATAGAAACTAAGCCATAAAATGTCAAGCGTATGACAATTGACTTTGGCCTGCTATAATATAGATAGTTAACTTTTTAGAATTTGTCTTCGAGATAATATTGTGAGGAATATTACTTGCTGTCGAGAGGGAGCGCATATGCGGAAGAAGTCTTTTACCAGGGATATTATTGTTTATACTGTTATAATTACAGTGCTGTTGTTTTCGGTTCTGGTTTTCTATACTGCTTCTACAGTGGTGGCCGTGCGCGATGAGCTTATGCGATCGTCAGAAAATTTTCTGCAGCTTTATGGCAATGAGCTGAAGGGCAGGATCGATCAGGCGGATCGAACGCTTAAGAATGTTCTTACGCAGAATTCTCGGGATATATCACTTCTTAAGAGCGGTGATGAGACGACACGTTATCATGCAAGTCAGAGTATTTTCAACTTCATTGATGAGCTTTCAAAAAATGAAGCCAGTGTTGATATGCTGGTAGTAGCGGACAAAGAATACGATATTTGTCTTGATGCTCAGGCGGTGCCGATGAATCTAAGACAGAGAACAGAGCTTCGTGATTTCACCAAGGCAAGTACCGTTGATTCCTCGATATCAGCGAAGTGGTTCTTCGAAGACGTCGGGAATACTCGATATCTCATCAAGATCTACGCCTATAATGGCAGATCAGTCGCTGCTTTCATAAATGCTGATAACTTCCTTGCCTCTATTCCGGTCGGAGATTATGAGAAGCAGATAATGCTGTTGTCAGATGCGTCCGGATCGACGTCAGCGTTGCAGACTGATCAGGATGTTGAGCTGGTACTTGATAAACCGGCAGATCAATATGGCGAGGCGACTTGGCTTAGATTGGCATACCCGATCGTACCAAATGAAATCGTACTTCACAGCGTGATTGAATTGAACCTGTTGAACCAGCTCAGATTCAGTATGATCGCTGCTGTGGCTATGATATTCATGCCGCTTTTGCTTAGTATTTTTCTTCTGAGAAGTGTTAAACGTGAGATAACAAGTCCCATGCATGTCATGACTGATGAAATGAAGAGGATCAATGATGGCGAATATGAGGTCAGAATGGATGGTGAGTTCAGTTCCGTTGAGTTCACAATGCTGCAGAGAACATTCAACAAACTGATGGATGAGATTATTGGTCTGAAGCTGAAATCATATGAGAAAATGATCGAGCTGCAGGATGCTGAGCTTAAATATATACGTCTGCAGCTTAGGCCGCATTTTTTCTTAAACGCGATGTCTACGATATCAAGCCTAAGCAGTCAGGGCAAGAATGCCCAGATCAAGCAGTACATAGACGCGCTCTCAAGGAATATCCGATATATGTTCAAATCCGGACTGCATACTGTGCCGATTCGCGAGGAGCTTAGGCATGTTGAGAATTATTTGGAAATGCAGGAGCTGAAGTATCCGGATTGCGTTTTTCATTTTATTGAGATTGCTCCTGATCTGGAATACTGGCCGATTCCGCAGATGTTGATTCATACTTATGTAGAGAACGAGTTTAAGTATGCCGTATCAATAGAGAAATCTCTTACGCTTCTGATCAAGGCGGCAAGAACGGAGTATAAGGGCGAGGAGATGCTGATGATAGAGATAGAAGATGACGGGCAAGGCTATCCGGAAGACGTTCTTCAAACACTTAATCAGCCCGACGCTAAACCGACAGCAACAGGTCATCGGATCGGCTTATGGAGTGTGCGGCGGATGATGGAATTGATGTATGAACGAAGCGACCTTCTGAGCTTCGAAAATATTGAGCCGCATGGCTGTTTGAATAGAATTTATGTTCCTGCCAAGCCTCTGCATGAGCTTGAGGAAGAGACGATTCAAAATAGTATCGAATGAGGTATAGCATGAATGTTTTAATAGTTGATGATGATGTGGCCACAGTGGAGGATATCTATGATTCAATATCCTGGGATCTGCTTGGAATAAAAGCAGTTGATACAGCACATAATGTTTCGGGAGCTCGACAGATTCTATCAAGCAAGCAGATAGATATTGTGATCAGCGACATTGAGATGCCTCAAGGCAGTGGAATCGAGCTTCTGGACTGGATAAGAAAAGAAAATATTGAGTGCGAGTTTATCCTGCTGACATGCCATGAGAACTTCAGCTATGCAGCCAACGCGCTTAAACTGAAGGCGGCGGAGTATCTTGTTAAGCCTTTTAATGCAGCCGCGATGGAACTGGCATTGAAATCAGTTATCAGGCAGATCGAGCAAGAGAGATCGTTGCAGAAGAACAGCCAATACGGAAAATGGCTGGCAAATAACCCCAGACAAATGAAGCTGACTTTCTGGTCTGATTTGTTTTCAGGCAAGATGAGCTCAGAGGCAGAAGCTATAGACAGAGAAATAATAGATAGAAATCTCGATATTGATTCGGACAGCAGCTATTGTCTCGTTCTGGCGAAAATGACTGGAACAGATCAGGATGAGAAAAACCTGGGAACCAGTCTGATGCAGTTTTCATTTGAAAATTTCATGTCTGAAATCGTCTGTGCGAATATTGAAAATGAGCAAATTGTCAGATTCGGACAGGCGGGCAAAAACGCTTTTCTGGCTGCTGTACCTGCTCTTGGACAAGATGAGCTAAGGGGCCGTTGTGAGTTTTTGCTGAATACCTGCGGCAACCATTTCAAGTCCGCAGTAACCTGCTGTATCAGCAACTCGCGACATCTTCATGAGCTGCAGCTAGCTGCTGAACAGCTTGCCGATATTTTGACGCAAAACATATCATATCATGGACAGGTATTTACTGAGGATGAAGCTGCTCACAGAGATGCGAGCAACAATCCCGTTCTGGATATAGAGAGAATATCCGGGTTTTTAGTAAAGAGAGAGAAGACAGCCCTGCTTAACTATTTGAAAACCATAATTCGCGATCGCCAAGACAATCATAAGCTTAGCGAACAGCTGCTGCACATGATGAAGCAGGAGCTCCTGCAGTCTATTTATGCCTATATAACACCCAGAGGCATAAGTGCATCCAGACTATTTATGGATCCGGCATCTGAAAGTGTTTCTGTCAGAGCAACGCAATCACCGACTGATATGCTCCGCTGGGTAAATTACGTACTCGAGAAAATAGCGGGATTTGAGGATGAGATTAAGAAAAACAGTGACATAATAGAGCGAATTAATGCTTATATAGGTGATCATTACATGGAGGATATCGGCAGAAATGAGATCGCTGCCGAGTTCTATCTTGCTCCTGAGTATCTGTCAAGACTATACAGGAAGAAAACTGGCAAGCTGTTGAAAGACTATATAAACGAATATCGTATCAACAAGGCAAAACAATTACTGCAGAACGAAGAGCTTCTTATCAGCGACATTGCAGAAGCGGTCGGATTCAGCAGCTTCTCATATTTTTCTACCATGTTCAAGAAATATGAGAACATGTCACCAAATGATTATCGTAAGGAAAACTGATTTGCGTTCAGAACAAGAATTAAACAGATATGTCGTATTCGTGAAAACGAATGACATATTTTTGCAAGTCCGCTATGAATGCTCCTTGTTATCCTGAACATACCAAAATAAGGAGGGTATTTCCATGAAACACTTTAAGAGACTCTTAGTTCTTGTTCTTGCAGCAGCTATGTCGCTGACACTTTTTGCATGCGGCGGTGAGTCCGATGGGACAACAGCGCCAGCAGATAGCAGTTCTGAAACAACAACTGCAGCTGATGAAGAGAAAAAATATGACAAGGTTGTTTATGCATATGCGACCTTCAACAACATTCCTTCTGCAGAGGCGAAGGCTGACGTAGAGGAAGCGATCAACGTAATAACCAGAGAGAAGATAGGTGCTGAGATCGAGCTTATGCCAATCGCTATCTGGGATTATGCTTCACAGGTCAGCCTGGCACTTCAAGGTGGAGATAAAATAGATGTTTTTCAGTCGCTTGGTGATTTCCCCAATGCGATCGCGTCAGATATGGCATATGATCTTACAGATATAGCAGAAGAAAACGCACCAGGTTCACTAGAATTGTTCAGCGAAGGCTGGCTCGATGCCTGCAGAGCTGATGGAAGATTATATGGCATACCGACAATGAAGCCAATCGCGCTGACACCAATGGTAATTTATCGTCAAGATATCGCTGATGAGCTGAATATCGAAATGTCAAAAGTAGAATCTGTATACGATATGACAGAAATTTTCCAACAGATAAAAGCAGCTCGCCCGGAACTGACACCACTTGCCCCTGTCAGCACTGGCGACCTGGGTCTGATCAGAACAATCGATGAGCTCGATACACTTGGCGATGATATGTTCAATCCTATGGGCATTATGCATGGCAAAGAGCTTGAAGTTAAAAACCCCTATGCTCTTGATGAATTCGCAAGTCTGGCAGAACTGGCCCGTACTTGGTTTAACGAGGGTCTGGTAATGAAGGATGCAGCTACTACAACAAGTGATGCTGCAGAGCTGATGTCATCAGGCAATTACTTCTGTTATATTGCATCTTACAGCTATTCGGAAGAGGACACTGCCGCTGCAATGGAGGCACAAACAGGTGGGTTTGATCTTGGTGCTAAAAAAGTCGGCGAAGCTTACTTGAAGACCGCGGATATTAATGCACTTACCTGGATGGTTTCCTCAACCTCAGACGTACCTGAATCCGCACTGCAGTTCATTGATCTGACTATGACAGACCCGAATGTCACAAATCTTCTGATCTACGGCATCAAGGACAGAGATTATGTTCTAAGCGAAGCTGGACAGATGAGCTACCCTGAAGGTCAGGACGCGACAACAGTACCTTACACAGCACAGCTCTCATGCGGTACGCTCGGTAATTATTTCATTATGTATCCAATGGAAGGAACATCACCTGATTCAATTAAGTGGGAGCAGGAGCAAAATGTAAGCGCCAGAATGTCTCCTGCAATGGGTTTCACATTTGATTCAAGTAAAACCAAAACTGAATATACAGCAGTCATCAATGTTATTCAGCAGTACCTGCCTGGCCTGATGTGCGGCAGTGTAGACCCCGCAACAGAACTGCCGAAATTCCTCGAGCGCCTTGAAGAAGCAGGACTTGGTAAAATCATCTCCGAGAAGCAGACTCAGCTCGATGCATGGGCAAGCGCAAATTAAACACTGGCAAAAGACGACAAATCATAATTTAAATTCATGATCGCGGAGGGGCATCCATGGCCAACACGGGAACCAAAAAGAGAAAACGAAGCTTCGTAAAATCCGGTCCACTATTTCTGATCGCATTGCCTGGCATTATATATTTGTTGATCAACAATTATGTTCCTATGTTCGGAGTATTCCTGGCATTTAAGGACTTTAATTACAGCAAAGGTGTATTTGGCAGTGATTGGAACGGTTTAGAAAACTTCAAATTCCTATTTGTTAGCCGGGATGCCTTCATCATGACCCGAAATACATTGCTTTATAATCTGGCATTCATTGTGCTTGGTACGATTTTCGCGATCACTGTGGCTGTACTAATGAGCGGATTGGCAGAAAAATCGAGAGTTAAATTCTTCCAATCCGCCCTGCTGCTGCCTAATCTTCTATCCTGGGTCGTAATTGGTGTTATTGGCTATGCTTTTCTAAACGCTGATACTGGATTTATTAATAATACAGTTATGCGCTTGCTAGGTGTTGACGAGATATCCTGGTACTCAAGCGGCAAGTATTGGCCATATATCTTGATAATAGTTAATTTATGGAAAACCGTCGGTTTCAGTTCAATTATTTATCTGGCAAGTATAGCCGGCATCGGCAAGGATATATTTGAATCAGCCGAGCTTGACGGAGCCTCGAGAATGAGACAGATCTTCCACATAATAATTCCAATGCTTAAGCCAACAGTGATTATTCTTACTCTGATGTCTATAGGCAGAATATTCTATTCAGACTTCGGCCTCTTCTATCAGGTGCCACAAAACTCCGGCGCCCTGTACGATTACACACAAACCATTGATACTTATGTCTATCGTGGACTAATGGTTCTTAACGATGTCGGAATGTCTGCCGCCGCTGCGCTATATCAATCGCTTGTCGGCTTGATATTGGTCGTGTCCGCCAATGCGCTGGTAAGAAGAGTTGACTCAGAGAACGCTTTGTTCTGAGAATATCGCTGAGAGGATTACAAAATGAAAACGAATTCAAATGATATGGTCAGATTCAATCGTGCGGCAACGGTGATTCTAGGTATATTGGTTTTTATGGTTCTTATGCCGATCGTCCTAATTGTAATTGCTTCAATTACTGATGAGAAACAGCTGCTGATAAACGGGTATAGTTTTTTACCCAAGAAGCTAAGCTGGGACTCGTACTTCTATATGCTGCTGCAGAAAAAGCTTATTTTCAGAGCGTATGGAGTATCAATATTCGTAACAACATTCGGAACATTAACAAGCGTTTTCCTGACGACCATGCTAGCCTATCCAATGTCCAGAAAAAATTTCAAGTATAGAAACATACTGGCGTTTTTCGTATTCTTCACAATGCTGTTTAACGGAGGTGTTGTATCCTCATACATGCTTTGGTCTCGGTTCCTGCAGATCAAGAACAGCATCTGGGCATTGATCATACCGAATTATCTAGTTACAGCCTTCAATGTTTTCCTTGTCAGGAATTATTTTGCCAACAGCGTGCCTGATTCTCTGATTGAGGCTGCTCAGCTGGATGGTGCAAGCGAACTTAAGACATTCTTCAAAATTATGCTGCCTCTGGCAACACCTACAGTCGCGACAATAAGCCTCTTCTCTGGTCTCGTTTACTGGAATGACTGGATCAATGGGCTTTACTATATAACCGAACCTGAATTCTTCGGTATCCAAAACCTGCTTATACGCATTATGAATAATATACAGTTCTTGAGATCAGGATCCAATGCTGCTCTATTGGGTGCACAGGCTGTCGATCTTCCAGGGAGCTCTGTGCGGATGGCCTTGGCCGTTATCGGCATACTGCCGATAGTTATAATATATCCTTTTGTTCAGAAGCATTTTATCCGTGGAGTTATTGTAGGAGCGGTCAAAGGCTGATCAACTTATAGCTGAGAGGAATATGCAAAATGACAGTAAGAGAAATAATTGATGAGACAATTGGCAAAACAGGTGTAGAGCGGATCCCCTATGATATGACCTGCGACAGATTGATGTCAGGAGATATGGATCAGGAGGTCACCGGCATCGCCAGCACCTTCATGGCAACTGTAGATGTAATCAAGGAAGCTGCTGATAAAGGCTGCAATCTGATTATAACCCATGAGCCGACCTGGTTCACCGGTAAGGATGACATAGATTGGCTTGAAAATGATCCAGTGTATAAGCTGAAGAAACAGCTGATTGAAGATCGCGGCATGGCGATATGGAGATTCCACGATCATATGCATTTTGCTGATGAGGATGGCATCTATAGAGGAATAGAAAAGGAGCTGGGCTGGCAGGAATATCGCATGGAAGAGGATGGATCGATCATGCCTGGTCATTTTGATGGCTGCTATCAGATTCCACCAATAAGTCTGTCGGAGTTGAGCAAATTCTTCAAGACAAAGCTTAATATGGATGTCATACAAATTGTTGGCGATCCTGAAATAACTGTGGAGCGTGTTTCTATATTGCCGGGTGGAGGCAGTCTTGGTCTCGGCAATGAAAACATGCCAATGCGACTGATGCAGCTGCGAGGGCTCGACCTAATTATATGCGGTGAGATTCTGGAGTGGACTCTGCCTGCATATGTCAGAGATGCCCATCAGCTGGGACTTAACAAAGCAATTCTGGTTCTTGGTCATGAACGCAGTGAGGAGCCCGGCATGAAGCATCTTCCGGCCTGGCTTGAATCAATAGCCGAGGGTATCCCCCTGACATTTATCGACGCAGGTGAGCCTTTTACGTATTTATGATTTAGAAAACAGGGCAGAAGTGAGGTAGAAATGGCGACAGTATTAAATAAGACCTCAATCGAGAAAATTCAAGATTCACTTACATACCATGGCAGAACTCTAATAGATAGCAAGGGAAGACTCCATCTGAATTGGACTTGTGCCGGTATTTCCTTCATGTATACCGGCTCCTATCTTATTGCTGAGATAGAAGCTGAGCCAGGTATAGAACAGGATTTCAGAAATGATAATCCTGTTAAGCAGGAAATAGTTC
This sequence comes from uncultured Oscillospiraceae bacterium, assembly GCA_964534195.1. Taxonomy (GTDB): domain Bacteria; phylum Bacillota; class Clostridia; order Saccharofermentanales; family UBA5734; genus JAAYFZ01. Next base: position 7,460 of record CAZHQX010000023.1, on the reverse strand, counting down.
AGCGCGAGACCTGGCCGTATTTGGCAGTTTTTGTTGATGATTTAGAGGAACCTGTTCAACGCATCGAAATTAGCAACAGAACCGGAAGTTATACACTGTTCGTCACAAATCAGCCAGGATGGCACAAAATCACAATTCGCAAGCTGACTGAAAATCCAAAAGGCAAGACAGCGATCTGTTCCTTAGCTATCGACGGAGAAATCAAGCCGGTTCAGTCTGATGACGACAGACTAAGGCTTGAATTTATCGGCGATTCTATCACCTGCGGCTTCGGCAACGCGACACATATAAGAGATCGCGCCTTCTATGCTGACGAAGAGGATGGCTGGATGTCGCACGCCGCAATAGCCGGACGCATTTTAAATGCTGAAACCAGTCTGATATCCTATTCGGGCATAGCTATTATGCCGTGGGGGAATATGCCAGGTCCAATGCCGCCGGCGATGAAAGAGCTATACCCGTATACAGATCGTTTAGCTGAGGAACTGATTGGTCAGACAACAGAGCTGACAGCTTGGGATTTTGAGTCTCACAAGCCTGATGTCATTATTCTGAATTTAGGTACTAATGATGCCACCGTCATTGAGGTCAAGGAGCATGGCCGTGGTGGTATGGAGGTTTTCGAAGCTGCTTATTATGAGTTTTTACAGCTGCTGCGCGAGAAGAATGGTCCTGACCCCTGGATCATTTGCTCTCTGGGAACAATGGACTATTTTCTCTATGAAAATATTTGCCGCGCTGCTAAGCAGTTTGCCTCTGACTACAGTGATAAGAAAGTAAAGTGCTTCAAATATAGTAAGATCAGATTTATGGATGGCATCGGCGCTTCCGGTCATCCGAACATAAAAACTCATCAGCGTATGGGTAAAGAGATTGCTGATTTCATCAGTGAATTGCTCAACGATGGAGGTGCGAATGGATTATAAAAAGAACGCAGTACTGCTTGAGGATGCCGTCAAAAACAGGAGCTTCATCCGCCACATCTCCCGACATCGCAAGCCAGATGGCGCGTTGGATATCGAAGGCAATCTTAAGCGGTGGAACAATGCTATCGAGGCTTTTGCCAAGCTTAAGCTATGGGATGAAACACCCGGATTCAATCAGGAGGATGAACTTCAGTCTGAACCTTATATTGTTTTCATACCGGCAAAAGCCGAGTTGTCTAGAGCTGGCCGCAGTACGATAATAATTGCTCATGGTGGAGGCTTCTCCTGGCGTACAGGCTGCGAAGCAGTCAATGTGGCGTACTATTTCCATCAGGCCGGCTTTTCAACGGCTATATTGAACTACAGAATACAGCCATATAGCCGATTAGATGCGATCGCTGATATGCAGCGGGCGATACGCCTGCTACGTTCGAAACGAATAGAGCTTGGAATCAGCGGTAAAATCACGGTTATGGGCTTCTCAGCCGGAGGTATGCTGTCAGCCAATTGCGCAACTCATTTTGATTATGGCACTGAAAACAGTGATGATCCTATTGAGCGCTATTCCTGCCGCCCCGATGCAGCTGTTATCGGCTATGGCGCGATAAGCTCTGTGTCTTTTCCCAAACCGTTCGGCATGAAGCAGGACAGCCCGATGATGGGCAGGGATAAGGCAGAGCGCTACTATCTGGCGCCGGAAAAGAATATCAAGACTGACAGTCCGCCCTTTTTTATCTGGCAAACTCTAAGTGATGACGGACGCCAAGGCATGATTCTGGCACAAGCCCTGAGCGATGCCGAGGTGCCATATGATCTTCATATCTTCCAGCCAGGCGAGCATGGGCTGGCAATGGCCGATGGCGAAAACGATCTTGGAATGAAAGTCCCGCACACAGCTCGTTGGGGCGAGTTATGCTGCAGCTGGCTTGAGCTAAATGGATTATGAGCATAGGCAACAACTAATGAGAAATCATAGGAGGAATTTATTATGGCAGTCATCGAAGTAACATTTCCCTCAAGTAATCTTGGAAGGGCAGTGACATTCAGTGCTCTGGTTCCGGTGGACAGAAATTTCATGCCTGGCAAAGGTCAAGTTTTTGAGTCAGGTAAGTTCAAAACACTGTATCTGCTGCATGGATATACTGGAACTCATAATGATTTTTTGATTAATACGGATATCGCACGCATGTCCGCGGAATATAATCTGGCTGTGATCTTCCCGAGTGGCGAGAACTCATTCTATCTAGAGGATGAGGAGCTTGGGTTTAGTCATAGCAAGTTCATCGGCGAGGAACTAGTTGATTTTACGCGCAAGCTTTTTCCACTGTCAGACAGGCGAGAGGACACATTTATCGCTGGTATATCTATGGGCGGCTACGGTGCGATGATAAATGGACTCAGATATGCTGAGACCTTCGGCAAGATCCTTTCTTTGTCAGGTGCGTTTATAAATATTGACATCGCTGACAGTAAGAAAACACTGCCCGATGGATTATCAGGTTCCGGCTATCAACGCAGGATATTTGGTGATCCGGAGAAGCTTCGTCAGACTGATCGTGATCCGCGATTTGTTATTGAACAGCTTAAGAAAAAGGGTGCTGATATACCACAAATCAGTCAATGCTGTGGTTCAGATGATTTCCTGATTGGACCAAATCGTAAGCTGCATGAGTTCTTCTCAGAACGTGACGTTGAGCATATTTACGAAGAAGGCAGAGGCATACATGACTGGGAGTATTGGCTGCCAAGGCTTAAGAGCGGAATTGAGTGGATGGTTAAATGAGAAAAGCACAAGAGTTTGAGAGAGTAGCGCCTGAAGATGTAAATTTGAAGAGCTCGGATATCGCCTGGCTGTTCTCCACACTTGAACAGAGCGATACTGAGATGCATAGTCTGATGATCATGCGTAATGGCAAGATCTGCGCAGAGGGCTGGTGGAAGCCATATGGTCCAGGGATCGTACATGGATTGCAGTCACATACAAAAACCTATGCCGCGACAGCTGTTGGTATTGCGGTAACGCAAGGACTGATGAAGCTCGATGACAGAATAGTTGATATATTCCCGGAGCATTTGCCTTCGGAAATCAGCGAGAATCTCAGTCTTATGACAGTGCATGATGTTATGTGTATGGGCTGCGGTATGGAGACTATGCCGCGAATGACAAAAAACTGGATAAGCGATTTTCTTGCTACGCCTGTTGTTCACAAACCGGGTACGACCTATATGTATAATTCAACCGGTTCGACGCTGCTATGTGCCATAGTAGCCAAGGCTGCCGGCATGTCTGCCAGCGATTATCTTAAGTGTGAATTGTTTGATAAGATTGGCATCAACAGTGATCGGCTGATTTGGGAATATACACCGGATGGTGTTGAGGTCGGTGGCGGTGGTTTGTATGCGACCACAGAGGATAATCTTCGTTTGATGAAGCTGTACGCTGATGGTGGAGTCTGGCAAGGTGAGAGAATTCTGTCAGAAGAATTTGTAAAATTAGCCACTACGAATCAGAATGATTCTAAAAGTGAGAGCAGAAACAATCCTACAGCCACAGACAATTTTCTGGGCTATGGCTATCAGATCTGGATGTCTAAGCCAGAAGGCGCGTACAGAGCAGACGGTGCATTTGGTCAATTTACGATCGTTCTGCCTACCCATGATATGATTATTTCAATAACGGAAACCGCAAATGGCAAGCATTGGGGTCAGCAGACTCTAGATATAATATGGCAGTATATTGACATGATTGGTACAGCGACAGAGAAACAAGCCTCTAATCCTGAGGCTGTGGCCAAGCTTAGAAATATGACAACAAGACTGGCTTTGCCGGCTGTGAATTACCGACCTTACAGTGAAATGGCAGAGATAATTTCCGGACGTGTCTATGATGTTTTAGATTCCGGATTTCAACTTGGCATGTCGACAGGAAGCTGGCTCTCGGGTCGCGAGCCGATAGAGGATATTAAGCAGTTCCAACTGATCTTCGTGCCCGACTTATCTACCTGCGGTCTAAAAATAAGACAAGCAGAAGAGGAACTGTTTTTAGAAGTGGCTCTTGATGGCGGCAGAGCGGAAAATGTAATTGGTTTCTATACTGCATCTAGAGTACTTCTAAGCGGTGCCTGGATAGAGGACAAGAAATTTGAAATAAGAGCAAGATGGATTCAAACCTGTTTTGAGAAGTCTGCAGTTATTGATTTTTCAAACACTGATGAACCGATCATATCCTGCCGAATGGTGGTAGGCGATCTTACATTGTTTACCGCAGGAGAAAGCGTTGATGGTATCAGAGCGGTTAGGTCAAGCGTTTGACATCTACTGATCGCGTGCGGCATAATCAACTCAAGAAATCTGTTTGATTATCAATCAGATGACATGAGGTGGCATGATTTATGGCGACACAGCAGGAAGTGGCTGAGAGAGCTGGAGTAACGGTGACTACCGTGTCCCGAATGCTCAACAATAGAGGAAGCATAAGTGACAAGACGAGGAAGAAAATTCTCAGAGCTATGGCGGAGCTGGATTATCAACCAAACGAGATAGCGCAGTCATTGTCCAAGAAGCAGCAGCGGGTTATAGGTCTGATCGTTCCGTCTGCCAGCAACTACTTTTTCTGCAAGGTAATAGACAGCGTGGAGAAGCATGTTGCCTCTCAGGGCTACAAGCTTCTTCTTTGCGTATCGAACCACAATAAGAAGAAGGAGCTTGAGTACTTCAGTATGCTCAAGGGAAATAAGGTTGCCGGCATTATTCTGGCCAGCAGGACGCAGGGATTGTTGGATGAGCTGAACTTTGATTGCTCGATCGTCACGATCGATCGGCAGATCTCGTCCAATGTACCATCAGTTTGTTCAGACAATTATGGCGGTGGTGTTATGGCAGCCGAGCATCTAATTGAGAAAGGCTGCAGGAATCCTGCCTACTTCAGCGGCAGCCCAACCCTTGACATGGATGCAAATAAACGTTTTGTCGGATTTGCGGACACGCTGGCGAAATATGGTATTAAACCACAGGTTCTCGAGTTGTCTGAGGAACAGTTCTTCTCGATGGACTACATGAAGGCAATCACTGGATTTTTAAGGAGACACCCGGATATTGATGGTGCTTTTGCATCAAACGATGTTATCGCATCGCAAATAATCAAGTATTGTAAGCGACATGATATTGCTGTGCCCGGACAACTCAAAATAGTAGGTTATGATGATATCGACCTGGCAGCTCTCTATGATCCCGCGATAACTACAATCAGGCAGCCCATTGATGATATCTGCAGATATGCTGTCGACACAGTTATCCATCATGGCGAAGGAATCGCACCGATCAGCGTGACTTTTCCCGTGACTCTGATGAAAAGAGAAACGACTTGAATTAGTCTAAAACAGGAGTAAATATCCTATTTTCCTCGGAATTGCTTGTATTTATCCACGTGCCTCTCCGTGCTATATTTGGTATAATAGCCGTGAATTCTGAAAGGAGAGTCTATTATGGGTAATACAGCTGAAATCAAATCCGCGATTCTAAACGGTCAGACCTCTGTTGGTATGGAGCTTGGTTCAACCAGAATCAAGACTGTACTAATAGGTCCTGACAATTTCCCGATTGCTTCTGGAAGTTTTGATTGGGAAAACAGCTACATCGACAACATCTGGACTTACAGCATCGATGAGATCTGGAACGGTGTTCAATCCAGCTTCAGAAAAATGACTGAGGATGTTAAGGCCAAGTATGATGTCGAATTCACAAAAACCGGCTCGCTCGGCTTTAGCGGCATGATGCATGGCTACATGGTTTTTGACAAGGACGACAAGCAGCTCGTTCCGTTCCGTACATGGAGAAACAATTTCACTGGTCAGGCCTCAGAGGAGCTGACTGAGCTCTTCGATTATCCGATTCCGCAGAGATGGAATATCGCTCATCTCTATCAGGCGATCCTCAACAAGGAAGAGCATGTTAAGGATATCAGTTTCCTGACAACTATCGCAGGATATATTCACTGGAAGCTTTCCGGCCAGAAATCACTTGGTATTGGTGAGGCATCCGGTGTTTTCCCGATCGACTCGGTAAACAAAAATTATAATTTCAAGCTGGCTGAGAAATTTGACGCTCATATCAGCGATTATGGATTTGACTGGAAGGTTGCTGATCTTCTGCCAGCTGTTTTGGTTGCAGGTGATAACGCAGGCTATCTGACAGAAGAAGGCGCTAAGCTGCTGGATCCTTCCGGTAAGCTGGAGGCAGGCATTCCGATGTGTCCTGCAGAGGGTGATGCCGGAACCGGTATGGTCGCAACCAACAGTATCGCAGTCAGAACCGGTAACGTATCGGCCGGAACATCAGTTTTTGCTATGCTGGTACTTGAGAAGGAACTATCCAAGGCATACAAGGAGCTGGATCTGGTTACTACACCTGACGGTCATATGGTCGCGATGGTTCACTCTAACAACTGTACCTCTGACTATGATGCCTGGCTGAACATTTTCGCCGAAGCTCTCAAGGAGCTGGGCCTGGATGTTCCTAAGCCGAAGCTCTATGATACGCTTCTGGGCATGGCTCTTAAGGGCGATCCCGATTGCGGCGGACTGCTTGCCTATGGCTACATTTCCGGTGAGCATATTACTGGTTTTGAAGAGGGCAGACCGATGCTGGTTCGTTCTTCTGGCAGCAATTTCAATCTGGCAAATTTCATGCGTGTACATCTGTTTACAGCACTTGGCGCGCTCAGGACCGGTATGAAGATCCTGACAGAGAAGGAAAATGTTGTTGTTGACGAGATTCGTGGACATGGCGGCTTCTTCAAGACTCAGGAGGTTGGACAGCGCGTAATGGCTGCTGCTACAAATACTCCTATATCGATCATGGAAACAGCTGGTGAAGGCGGAGCCTGGGGTATAGCGCTGCTGGCCGGCTACATGATCAACAAGCAGGAAGGTCAGTCTTTGCCTGATTATCTGAATGAGAAGGTCTTCGCGGGCAAGAGCGGCGATGTTCTCAAGCCGGACGCTAAGGATGTTGCCGGTTTCGATAAATTCTTCGAGCTCTATACCAAGGGGCTTGAAATAGAGCGCAAGGCAGTTGAGGTTCTTAAGTAAGAGTCTGATCGTCAACTGACTTAAGTTATTTAAGTTAAGCTTACTTCTACATAATTTACAGGATTTGTTTCAGCATTTCATAGCACCGCTGCAGCCATAAGCTGCGGCGGTGTTTTGTTTTTTGGCGGCAGGTATAAGTGATATAATAAAGGCGACATAAAATTGAGACTTGAAAGAGGTTGAATAATGAGTGAGTTGGTGCTTGCCCTAGGCGGCGGTGGTTCGAAGGGCATGTTTCAAATGGGTGCCTGGAAGGCTTTTCGCGAGATGGGGATCGAGTTCGCGGCTATTTCAGGCACATCTATTGGTGCGGTCAATGGCGCTTTGATACTGGGTACATCTTACGATCAGGCTATGGAAATGTGGGCAAATCTTACGATCGATCAGTGCCTGGCCTTCTCACAGAGAACAGAGCTGGGTTCTACTGATCTTCTAAGCATTAAGA
>CAZHQX010000022.1:0-17706 GCA_964534195.1 uncultured Oscillospiraceae bacterium | reverse complement strand
TCGCCCTGATGACCGGTGTAAGAGGTATTGCCTACTTCATGACCGGCGGTTATCCTATCGGTGGCATGCCCAAGGAGTTTTCAGTAGTAAGCGCCGGCTTCATCGGACCTGTCCCTTATACTGTAATCTATATGCTCGTCATCTATGCCCTGTTTGTATATCTGCTGGGATATACTTCGTTCGGTCGCTCAGTCTACGCTATCGGCGGCAATAAGGAATCAGCCCGCTTGTCTGGCATTAACGTAAACGCGGTTACCATTGGTGTATTTACGATAAGCTCTGCACTCTGTGCCGTTTCCGGCGTTCTTCTCTCCTCAAGACTTGCCTCTGGTTCACCTGACGCCGCACAAGGCTGGGAGATGGATGTTATCGCAGCTACTGTAATCGGTGGCACAAGCATGTACGGTGGCGTCGGCAAGCTTCAGGGCACATTAATAGGTATGTTGTTTATCGGTGTGCTAAGCAACGGTATGGTGCTTCTTAGCATCAATCCATACATTCAGGACGTTATCAAAGGCGTTGTTATTCTTCTCGCCGTTATACTGAACAGCCTACAGAGCAGAAGGAGTGTGTAGTATGAATAAAAAAGAAAGATTTTTCGCAACGATCGCCCGCGAGCCAGTAGACCGCAATGCCAGCTGGCTTGGACTGCCGGCACCGGAGGCAGTAGAAGGCCTCTGCCGCTATTTCGATGTTGCCTCAATTGATGAACTGAAAATGAAAATAGATGATGATGTCTATGCGATCGAGATGCCTTATCATGCACCTGATAGTAACGCTATTTATACGGCCTTGAATTTTGCGAAGGCAGAGCATCACGATTCAGATTTCGAACGCACATTAACCACTCCGGGATTCTTCGAGGATGCAGAGGATCCTGAAGAAGTTGAAAACTTCCCTTGGCCAGATCCCGCTGAACACATTCCAACCGAGGAATGCCGCCAGCTGATCGACAAGGTCCCGGAAGACTATGCCATTATGGGTGTTATCTGGTCAGCTCATTTTCAGGATACCTGCGCTGCCTTCGGTATGGAAACAGCACTCGTAAATATGCTGATCAACCCTGAACTTTACAGAGCAGTCGACGACAGAATCGTTGATTTCTATCTCAAAGCAAATGAAATTTTCTATGAAGCAACACGCGGCAAGTTGGATGCGGTCCTTATCGGAAATGATATGGGCAGCCAGCGTGGTCTTATGATTTCCCCCGAGCAGGTTCGCGAGTTTGTAATCCCTGGAACCAAGCGCTTGATCGATCAGGCAAAGAGCTATGGGCTCAAGGTCATCTATCATTCCTGCGGCTCGATCGAACCGGTAATTGACGACCTGATCGAGGCAGGGGTTGATGTTGTCCATCCGATTCAGGCACTGGCAAAAGATATGGACGTCCCGCATCTCAAGGAAAAGTTCGGCGGTCGTGCCACCTTCTGCGGTGGTGTTGATGCACAGGACCTGCTTGTACATGGAACACCACAAGATGTCTATGATAAGGTTGTAGAGATCCGCCGACATCTGCCAACCGGCTTAATTGTTTCGCCGAGCCACGAGGCTATTCTCTCAGATATTGATCCAGCAAATATAGAAGCTCTGTTCAAGGGCACACATGCAGAGATTTGAGGTGAACCACTATGAAACGTATTGGCCAGGTCATCAAGATAAGTCCTGAGACTATAGAAGAATACAAATACCATCATGCCAATGCCTGGCCTGAAGTTAATGCCAGGCTGAAAGCATCAAACATTCAAAACTATTCTATTTATTACCGCAACGGACTGGCTTTTGCTTATATGGAATATGTTGGTTCAGATTTCGATGCTGATATGGCTGCGATTGCGGCAGACCCTATGACCCAGAAATGGTGGGATGTCGTCAAGCCTCTGATGTCACCTCTTGAAGATCGTGCAGAAAATGAATTCTGGTCCGATATGGAAGAGGTCTATCACCTGGACTGATCTAACCTAGATTAGTTTCTAACAAAATAACAACAGCCGCTTGCACTCATTTGAATGTAGGCGGCTGCTTCATTTATCGATCGATCTAGGATCATTACCTCTTATAAAAATAAGCTCCGAAATATGTAACAGTATCTTGTCCATTTATATATTTAAGTCCGGCAGCTGTTGCCAGCTGTGAGACATCAACACCATAGGTTTCAAGACTGGCCATTGCCCTATCTGGATAGCGGCAAGGTTCATCCTGACGTTTGGAGCAAACCTCGCAGACATGGCAGCCACCTGCTCCTAGATGCAGCGTCTTCTTGAACTCGCGATCAGCGAAGACAGCAGTTATTTTCTCGGCAAGCTCATTATGCAGTCTGCCTGCCTCCATCATTCCTTCAAAATCATAGCTATCTTCGAGATCTCTGACAGTCTGATAAACGATGGCTCCATCAAAGTTTTTTGCCTCTGCGATCAGCTCGTCTATGTTGCCGACATCCGGCGGGCAGGTCCAGCATTTGCCGAAATTGCCACAGGCATTGCTCTCGCAGAGACTAAGGAAGCCACGATCAAAAACGATCTTGTCGATCGCTACAGCTCCGGCGCCATATGCGCCAAGCTCCATAGTCTCTTGAATCATTGCACTTATCATATCATCCATCCTGCTCGCCTTCTTTTACCAATTTGAGGTATTCATCATACCATGAAAGAGCCTGCTTGATCGATTTTCGCAGTGGCATTCCTCTTCCAGCCAATAGAACAAGCCTGTTATTGGCCTCGCCCTGCCAGGGCTTAAGCTGGACCTCCGGACCAGTACAGTCCGCGTAGAAAATACCGTCAGCAAGCTGCAGGAAACCCTTCATTCTGTATGTGCTTTCACTTAGCTGCTTCAGACAGTGCAGCATCATTTCACTGCTCATTGCGGAGCTTATCTCAAGCACGCTCTTCTGCAGTGTTATATCACGCCGCTCTGAGACTCGCTCGAAATCAGGCAAGGGAGTCAGCAGCTTGAGCCAATCTGGTTCGATTCGCCCAAATTCGGTCTGCTTGATATAGGCTGCTGGATTTGTCTGCTGAATCAAGTCCCGTGTGGCTGCAAGCTGTTCATCTGTTGCTTTGTCAGTCTTATTGAGTAACACAAGACTGGCAACGGCCAGCTGCTTTTGTGAAACCACAGCGGTGTGGTATACACGAGGCAGCTGGACGCTATCAGCCAGGCAGATGCTCCCTTTATAACTTATTTCTGGATACTGCGACAGAACATGGCTGACATTTGTCGGATCTGCCAGGCCGCTCGCCTCAGTGACGATCACATCTGGTTTCTGAGCCAATGCTGTTTTTAGTGTTTCCTCAAACTTATCCAGCCTGCAGGCGCAGAAGATGGAACCATTATTGATCTCCGCGAGAACTGAATTCATCTCGCGCAGCAGCTTACCGTCGACACCCTCTTTGCCAAACTCATTGATTATGAGAAAAATGCGCTTAGGGGCAAGCAGACGGATGAAGTTCTTGAGAAATGTGGTCTTCCCGGCACCCAGGAAGCCTGTGATCAAATAAAAATCCATTTTATAACACTTCGTTTACAGCGCTTTCCAGCTCTTCAGTACTGGGGATGATCGATGAGAACTTGAGCTCGCCATTTATGTAAATACACGGCAAATTGGTGACGCCCATCTTAATACAGCGGGCAATGTTCTCCTTCTCGGTGAACTTATACTCAACCAGGTCGATCTTCTCACGGAAGGTGCCTTTTACCACATTGGCAGCACCCATCATATAGGTACAGGCCGCACAGGTGGCGCTATCCAGTGTAAATACTTCAACGAGAGGTCTCTCAAGGTTTGCATAATCAGGTAATTCAACCTCGATATCGAAGGTAGCTGATGTATAGTTTTCAACCATTTTAGCGGAGTCATCGGTGTTAAGAACGGCCTGAGCTGCGCCGATAGTATTCTCGACAGGTACGGCATAGGGCATGTCGCAACCAGGAGCCACGATGAAATTCTTGTATTCATCCAGCTTAGCCAGCATATCAACAACAAATTTCATATTATCCTGCTGTGTACCATGAAGCATGACACTTGTCAGCGGGATATTACCGCCGATAACAACGTTGTACTTATCACAGATGGCTTTTGCCGCCATGATATCTACGTTTTCATCAACAGAGATCGAATCAGGCGCGGTCTTGCACATGACCTCAATATTGCGGGTAGCGTTACCACAAACGAAAAACGATGAGAAGACCTTTTTCTCTTCACGAATATAACGGAATATCTCGGCAAAAGGCTCACTTAGAAATTCCTCGAAATGATCGACAGATATCTGCGATACCAACGGATCAACGATTGCTATAACGTCCATGCCAGCGTCGACAAACATATCTATCATCTTCTTGGCACTATCGGTACAGAAGCTCATCAGGTCCTTCACATACTCATCATCATCATACATATCCATGAAGATATCATTGCCGCGCAGGTGGCTGGCCAGTGTAAAGGGTCCGCACAGCAGGCCATAGAGAGCTGTGGTCTCACCAACTTCGGCTTTCATGCGGCGCATAGCAGAAAGCACCATCGGCATACGGCCGGCATCTGGCGTAGGCAGAGTACAGCGGCAAGGTATATTCATGGTATCCGCAAGCGGGTGACTGGCAACACTTGGAGGGCCATCCTTCGCCCAAACCAGGTCGCAGCCTAGAATCTCCGCCTCCAGCTGCAGATCGAAAACAACCGGCTGTCCGTCAGGCTTATACAGACGATTGACCTCCATCAGCGCATCGACCAGCTTGTCCTCATCAGTCAGGATCTCTGTAGCGTCAACACCTGTCAGTTTACCAGCATGCACACCGGCAAAAGGCACCCACGGTGCTCTTTCTGTTACTTCATGTCTCAAGGTTTTAAATAAAAGTTCCTTAGGCGTCATTACGATTTCTCCTTGTTTTTCGCACGCAAACTGCTGCGTCGATACAGCAGTTTGCTCATTCACACAGTTTGCTATTTATTTGAGTTTTACTTGTAAGGAATAAAAACAGATTCTTACTTAGGCTGAGAATAGTCCGATTGCCACTTCGGCACAGGTCGCGGCATCTGGTGTGTAATAGTCAGCACCAATCTGCTCGCAGAAGTTCTGATTTACCGGAGCTCCGCCAACCATGATCTTAACATTTTCACGGATACCGGCAGTTTTGGCTGCGTCAACAACCTCCTGCATAACGCCCATTGTTGTTGTCAGGAGCGCTGAACAGCAGATTACGTCACAGTTCTCATTCTGAGCTGTCTCGATGAATTTTTCAGGTGGAACATCTGTACCGAGATCGATAACCTCAAGACCCTTGCCCTCAAGCATCATCTTGACCAGGTTCTTGCCGATATCGTGCAGATCGCCTTTTACCGTACCGAGACATACCTTGCCGGCAGCCTCAACACCGCTCTCAACGAGCAATGGCTTAAGCACCTGAGCGCCCATATTCATAGCTCTGGCAGCGACCAGAACCTCAGGCACGAAAACTTCGTTATTCTTGAATTTGACACCGATGATGCCCATTCCTGACAGAAGACCCTCATCCAGGATCTGTTTTACAGGAATACCCTCATCGACCGCTTGCTGAACAAGCTCCTTAACAACTTTTGCTTTGCCCTTCTGCAGGTTCTCAGAAATTTCATTTAGAATTGACATTTGCATTCTCCTTTTATCCTCAAGCGCATATTGATAACAAGTCTGCTCCTAAGCTACCCTAGCGTGCTCAGAATATCACAGGCCAGACTAGCTTACTTGTATTAGCTTGTGAAATTTGGTAATATTTTGCCATCAATCCATTTGTACCAAAACGAGGTGAGCTGCATGCCTTATCAAGAAACCTTCGATCTGACTCTAGCAAAAGAATGTGCCTCTGCCTTTACCGGCGCTACTGGTCTTGGCTGCACTGTTTCCGACGCTCACGGCAATGTCTTGGCTGAATATGGTCATGGCTGCCGCAGCTGCAATTTGTGCGAGCGCGCCGGCAATCCCAAATCGCATTGTGTGCAGGCACAAAACTATGGCATGACGGAGGCAGAGCGCTTCGGTGGTAAATATATCTATTACTGCCCGATGGGGCTGACCTGCTTCGTTTCGCCGATCCTTGGAGAGCTCAGCAGTGCTGCCAAGATAACAGTCGGGCCATTTCTGATGGTTGACCGCCAGGACTATATCGATTGCGAGCTAGATAAGTATAATGGCAAACATCTTGAGCAGATAATCAATGAGCTTGATAAAATGCCTATTATTACACCTGACAAGGTAAACGATCTATCAACACTTCTATTTATGGCTGTTGGCTTCATGAACAAGGTATCAGTTTCCAACAGGCTAATAGACTCGCAAAATTCAGACGCTATCCAGGGGCAGATAACGTCATATATTATGCAGCTGAAAAATGAAGAGCTTCCGCCTCCGTATCCTTTTGCCATCGAACGTGCTCTGCTTAAGAGCATTACAGATGCCGATAAAACAGAGGCTCAACGTCTTCTCAACGAAATGATGGGACATATTTTATTTTCAACCGGACGTGATTTCGAGCTGGTCAAATCAAGAATTCTTGAACTTCTGACACTTATCAGCAGGGCAGCGATCGAGGCCGGAGCTAATGCTGAGCAATCGCTGAAGCTCTGTCATGAGAGCCGAGCACGCATGGCCTCACAGCAAAATATCGAAGAGCTCTGTTTGTGGCTAAGCGATACAACAAACCGCTTCATGGATAGTGTTTTCAAATATGCCGACGCAAGGCACGCTAACGCGATTCATCGCTGTGTTCAGTTCATCGAGGCGAATTATCACGACAAGGTCACACTCGATCTGCTGGCTGGAATGGTCTATCTGTCTCCGCCCTATTTGAGCAGAATATTCAAGCAGGAAACCGGCACTCCCTTCAACACATATCTCAACGAGGTTCGAGTCCAGAAGGCCAAGGACCTGCTGCGTCATGAAGAAATGAAGCTGATCGATATCGCTGAAGCAGTAGGTTTCGAGGATCAGAGCTATTTTACCAAGGTCTTCAAGCGCATCGTTGGACTCACTCCACTGCACTACCGCGCTCAGCTGAAGAACACTAGAGATATTCCCGCAAGAGCTCCTGCACCTACACCTTAATGACGTTTTATTCATACCTGATTTGTGAAACAGTTTTTAATGAGGACCATATTGTTTAAACTTCTATCTGCTATATACTTTACTTGTAACATATTTTAGTAATTAAGATAAGCTAAATACTGGGGGGTTAAGTAATGTTGACCGAATATTTTAAATGGGAAGATGAATTTTCTACAGGTATAGATACCGTAGACGCACAACACAACTCATTGATTGATACGGTTAATTATGCCCTGCAACAGTGTTTGAAAAATGAAAAAATTGAACTTGAAGAATTATCGTTCATTAAGAATAAACTGCAAAAATACGCGCTGGAGCATTTCGAATCCGAAGAAAAACTAATGCTAGAAACAGCCATTGACAGCCATCACGTATCTCAGCATTTTCATGCCCATTCAAGCTTCGCTAAGACGATAGATATTTATTTTCAAGATCCCGTTAAGTTAACTAACCCTAGCGCTTTGAGCGACGTAGTTGAATATTTAATCCGTTGGCTTGCCTATCATATATTAAACACTGACAAAAGCATGGCCAGGCAGATTCACTCGATCAACAATGAAGAACTTTCTCCTGCAGACGCCTATAATAGGGAATATGAAGCTGCAGCAACTTTCAATTAAAGATGAACTTACAGGACTTAGAAACAGAAGGTACGCTGAATCGGAAATAAGCCTTCAGATTAATAATTATCGCCGCTACAGCACTGTATTTTCGTTACTATTCATTGATATCGATAAATTCAAATCTGTAAATGATACCTACGGACATGATAGCGGTGATAAGGTGCTGAAATGGATAAGCAACTATCTGAGAAGCAGCATTAGAAATACGGACATACCCTGCAGAATAGGCGGAGATGAATTTGTCATCATCTGCAATCATAGTAATGGCAAAATCACGCTAACTCTGGCCAATAAGCTTGTTAATAATCTGGCAAAAGAATGCCCCGATGAAATCAAAGCTATCTGGCATCCATCACTAAGTATTGGCGTATCAGAAATATCACCGTCTATTAATGACTCCTGTGATCTTCGGGGACTTGCCGATAGCTCGATGTACGAGTCGAAAAAATGTGGTGGCGGAAGGGCATGTATGCTCTAACATATGATCCGCTTCCATTTGTGTTTTAAAAAAGACGCCAACCCTATGTAGGTTGACGTCTTCTATCAGTATTGAGGTTTTATTATCCAATTATACCATCGATCGTTGCCTGTGCTTCAGCAGCGGCGTCCTCCGGGCTGCTGTCGCCTGTCATTACTTTGTTGAACGCCAGTGAAATAGCGTCAGATATATCCGGCCATTCCGGAAGTGGTCCTCTGGCATTTGCGTACTGCAAAGCTTCTACGAAGACCGCATATACAGGATCATCACCAAACTGACCCTCGGCCAAAGTGGAATCTGAAGAAATATATCCCATCGCGTTCATCATGAACAAGCAGGTTTCATCGCTTGTAGCAAATTCCAGGAACTTGATTGCTGCGTCTTCATTACCGCCGGCAATAACTGCGTAGTTTTCACCACCAAGTCCAGAAGCCTGCTGTTTGTCCTGAGGTATCAGGGCAACATTCCAGTTAAGGTCGGGTACTTCTGCTCTCATTGTCGGGATCTGCCATGTGCCATTGATCATCATGGCCAGGTTGCCGGCTATGAACTGATGCATAGTATCGCCCTGTGTCCAGTTGATCGCTTCTTTTGTCATTGCTCCGGAATCTACGAGGTCTTTTACGAAGCTAAGAGCTTTGATTCCGCCCTCAGAGTCGATTTCGTATGAGGTCGCACCGGTTGACCATACCCATGGCAGGAAGTTGAAGGTACCTTCTTCGTTCTGCAGGCTGGAATGTGCGAAACCTGAAACTGTATCTGTTGTGCAGGCTTTTGCTGTTTCCAACAGGTCGTCCCATGTTTTGGGCACTTCACGACCTGCAGCAGCCAGCATATCTTCATTGTAGAACAATACGAGATCATTACTGCCAAAAGGTACACCATAGAGTTTTCCATCAAGCGTACATGAATTGACTGGACCGTCGTAGTAAGTGCTTACATCAAACTTGCCGGTAATATCAGCGAATATTCCCATCGCTGCATATGATGCGTGATCAGGATTATCAAGAATAACCAGATCAGGCAGCTCATCAGCGGATGCGCCAATTGACAACTGTTTCTTAAAATCGGCAAAAGGTACGTATTTCGCTGTTACTGTTATACCTTCATTTGAGCTGTTGAACTCTTCTATGATCGTGTTCAAAGCTTCCTGATGACCTACGGTTTCCCAGTAATACCAAATTGTCACATCACCTGACGCGCCTGTAGAATCCTCTGAAGACTCTGTTGTTTCTGACTGATCAGCGCTCTCTAACTCTGTACTTGATGCTTCGGTTTTTGGGGCAGTTGTTTCTTCTGATGCGGAATTACCGCAACCTGCGACCAACGCAACAAGCATGCATACTGAAACGATTAAAGCTAGCAACTTTTTCATGTTCTTCCTCCTATGGTTTATTGTGGTTGACTGTAATTGCATTATAGGAGCGCCAGTAATTATCCAAAATGTCATAAATCTTAAAAAGGGGGAATTTCCTAAAGTAAAAATAAATTTACGCTGTCAACCAGGGAGTTCTAGCACGATCTTAGTTCCTTGGCCCAAAACACTTGTCACCTCGACCTTTTCCTGACCTTGATAGTAGACATGCATCCTGGCCAAAGCATTTTCAATACCAATATGATTTCTATCATCTATTGCCAGCGTTTGTTTATTGTTGATCTTCATCAGTACCTTCTCATTTATCCCCTTGCCATTATCAGCGATAGTGATTCTTATACCCTTATCCTGATACTTCTCCATATCAACTGTGAGCAAGGAATGCTCTCTCTCGCCCTCGAATCCATGTATGATAGCGTTCTCAATAAACGGCTGCAACAGCAGCTTATGTATTTTGAAGCCAAGAATTTCCGGGGCGATATTGATCTGGCAGGAAAACTTGTTCTTGAGCCTGAACTGCTGTAGATAGACATATTTCTTGAGCCATTCTGCCTCATCTCTTACCGTTACGGTACCGTTGCTATTTGATATTGCATATCTAAGAATTGTCGCAAGAGTATTGATCGCGTTACTGATATCAAACTCATCACGATCGATCGCCATCCAGTTGATCGTATCTAATGTGTTGTAAATAAAATGCGGATTGATCTGCGCCTCAAGCGCTCTTATCTCAGCTTGGCGCTGTTTTTCACCGGCTTCCTTTTCTTTTGCCAGGGCGTCCTTAAGCTTGGTGAGAGTGTTATTGAACTGCTGCGCTATGGTTTCGATCTCTATCGGCATTTTATCCTTGATCGCTACTCTGACATCTAAATTTCCTGCCTCAGCCTTGCGCATGGCTCCAACAACAGATATTACAGAATCAGACAGCTGGCCGGAAATCCTCCAAACGATCAAAATCGTAAGCAGAAGCAGCACAGCTGATAAAACGGCAATAATCAACATTTGTTCATTTAAGCCTCTTAGATATGCACTCTGTCCGGTTACATGTACGATCTCCCAATTAAGCTCTTCATCATAATAAGTATAGATGGATGAATATTTCGGATCGAAACCATCAGACCTGGCTGCCAGATCAGCATAGTACAGCTCGCGATCTTCTGCTTCAAGAGCTTGATCAAAAAGTGTGGAGCCAATCAAATCCTGGTCCATGTGGGACATCATCCTTCCACGCTCGCCAACCAGATAGTTATAATTCGAATCATTAGTTTGATCAGATTGTTCAGATTTCATCAACTCCTGCAAAAACTGCTCATCCAGACTAACAATAACAACAGCGCTCCTTTTCTCAAGAGCTCTGTAGTCTATTACTCTGTGTGCTATATGAAATAAATAGTAATTCTCACTAGCAAATCTGGTGCCAAACTCTGTAGGTAAAATATGCGTCTTATTGTCTGAGGAAATTTGCTCATATAGGTCTGCTTCCTGCAAGCTATAGTTCTTCATCCATGAGTTATCATAGGTCGTTGGCGTTAGCTGATCATATGTAACTAATTGGCCTGAATCAGTAATGACTGTGATTGAGCGTATATAGTCCTTGGTATTAAGAAGGCCTCTTAAATATCGTCTTAGTTGATTTACTGTAACAGCAACGTCCTCTTCATTGTTCAGATTATCTACCCACTTAACTACATCGTCATTTGTGTAGATCTGATATAAAAGATCCTCGTAGGATTCCAGACTGATCTTCATATTGTCAGCCATCTGCCTAAGATTTGTCCGCGTCAACATTTCAGTATTTTTCCTGAGAGTAGATGATGTGTTATAAAACGTAAATAAGCTGAGTAAAATGATCGGTATAGTTGACGTTAGTATAAACAAACTGATGATTTTTTTGCGCAGACTTATCTTGTTCATTTGCAACTCCTCGATTGGCAAAAGCTCACTTGCTAAGAAATAACAAATGAGCTCTTGTTGGCAGCGGTCATATTTATTCTATCACTATTAGATTTTTTGATATACCGGAATAATTGACAGCGGGGCCTTGGCCTCGATCCACTGCCCTCCATCATATTCCAGACTACTATGGAAATCCTTCCAACGGCAGCCCGCAGGCAGATAGACCTGTCTGTTGCGGGTACCATGCTCTAATATCGGAGCAACAAGATATTCATCACCATAGAGATATTGATCTTCAACCTCCCAGCAGGAATTGTCATCAGGAAATTCGTAGAACAGTGTTCGCATGACTGGCGTGCCCTTCTCATGAGCCTGTTTCATCAGTTTTCTGGTATAGTCACGTAGCTGCTCTCTGATGTTCAAATATTTACGGCAGATATCATATGCTTCTTCACCATAGCTCCAAACCTCGTTATCGGCACCGGACCGACAATGAGCACCGCCCGTTGTACCTACCTGAGGCTGCCTGGGTTCGCGATCACCATGCAGGCGCATTACCGGGCAGAAGGTGCCCCACTCAAACCAACGAATAAACAATTCACGGAAATCCTTGTCATTTGGATCACCGCCATGGAAACCACCGATATCTGTAGTCCACCAGGGAATTCCTGACATACCAATATTCAGACCAGCAGTAAGCTGGTTTCTCATGCTCGAGAAGCTAGAGGCTATATCTCCTGACCAGACCAAAGCGCCATATTTCTGACTGCCGGCCCAGGCACAGCGCAGTAGATTAACAATATTTGTCTGGCCTTCTGCGGCCATGCCCTCGTAAAACGCCCGGGCATACTCGACCGGATAGATATTACCGACCTCAAGATCCGTCCCCTGATGGTATCTGTAATTATCGAAATCATAAACTGTATATTCCGGTTCAGCTTCATCAAGCCAGAATACCCGTACACCCTTCTGATAGTAATTATTCTTGACCTTGTCCCAGACAAAATTTCTAGCGCCTGGATTAGTCGCGTCAAAGTGAATTGTATCGCCCTCGAAGTTCATGCCTATCCTGATGCCGCGCTCGGTTCTGATCAAAAAGCCTCGCTCCAGCATCTCTTGAAAATTTTCGGATTCGTAATCAACAGTCGGCCAGATCGAAACCATCAGCTCGATGCCCATTCCCTTGAGCTCGGCGATCATAGCCTCCGGATCGGGCCAATAAGTCGGATCGAAGCGCCAATCACCTTGCTTCGGCCAATGGAAAAAATCAACCACGATCAAATCAAGCGGCAACTCACGCCGCTTATATTCCCGGGCAACATTCAGAAGCTCTTCCTGAGTCTGATAACGCAGCTTACATTGCCAGAAACCAAGGCCATATTCCGGCATCATGGGGACTTTTCCCGTTATGTCGGCGTACTTCTCAACAATCTCCGCAGGCGTGTCGCCGACCGTCAGCCAGATATCCAGCAGCTTAGTTGACCGGGCCTCGAAGCTCATTGTATTGTGACCGAAAACAGCCCTGCCGACTGCAGGATTATTCCAGAGCATTCCATAGCCAAGAGAGGACACAAAAAATGGAATGCTTGCCTGAGAATTGCGATGAGCCATCTCCAGATCAGTACCCTTCAGGTCAAGATATGGCTGCTGATACTGCCCCATACCATATATTTTTTCTTTTCGGTCTAAAGAGTCTATACGATAGGTCAGGTAATAGCCGCCCCCGATAATCGGCTTGAACTCTCTGGATTCAACCTCGAGGGCACTGCAATCAGGATGTGTTACATCACGCCTGTTGCGCCAGTACTCCCGCAGGATCGTTTTGCCCTTAGAGTTCTTGATCTCAATACGTCCGTCATGCGAAACTCTTACAGTAATGTTGCCATTTGTCAGTATTCCTACACCATCCGAAACAACGATAGAGGGTGTAATTGTGATTGGCGGCGTCTGCAGTGCCCAGCTCTCATCAGGCATAACTGCCTCTTTGCTCGACCTTATCCTAACTCCGTCACGACCCCAGGCATCCACCCAGAGCACCTCCGCATCATAGCTGAATATCAGCCTGTTATTCTCAACTCGCAGCATCTCTGATCACCTATCCTTTCACCGCACCACTTGTCATACCTGCTATTATGTATTTCTGCATAAAAATGAATATAAGTGCCACCGGTATTATTGTAACAACAGCAAAGGCCGTTAGGTAGCTCCATTTCGTGCCATACTGCCCCATAAAATTGAAAATACCTGCTGTAATCGGACGTTTTTGTTGATCGAGAATGAAGGTCATACCATAAGCCAGATCGCCCCAGGCATAGAGAAAAGAGAAAACAGTGCATACTATCACGCCCGGCTTGGCCACAGGAATTAACACCCTGACAAAAGACGACATCCTCGTGCAGCCATCGATATACGCAGCTTCCTCCAACTCTCCAGGTATGCACGCAAAATAATTCTTAAGAATGAGCACCGAAAATGGTATGCCTATAGTTGCGTCAGCAAGAATCGCCGCCCACCAGGTATTATAAACATGCATGCCCTTGAACATGATGAACATCGGTGTAAGAAGCACTGAAACCGGAAGCATCTGCGTAACCAGAAAAAACAGAAGCATACTCTTACGGCCTTTGTAACGGTATTTTGCAATCGCATAAGAAGCCGGCACCGCCAGAAGCACAGCAATAACTACCGCACCGGACGAAATCAGCAGGCTGTTGCCGAAGGAATGAAACATGTTGAAATCCCCGGTCTCCAGCTGTGCCACATACGACTTGGTATTAAGTATATGTGGATAGAAGGTGGGTGGTATCTGGAATATTTCCTGCTCCGTCTTAAGCGAAGTAACCAGAATCCAAAATAACGGGAATAATAAAAAACAGAGAATAATGATAGAAAGCAGAGAGAAGAAAATGTCCTTCTTCTGGCTGAGATTTTTTGTGCTCATTGTTTTTCTTCTCCCTTCAATGTGATACGTAAATATACAATGCCAACAGTCAATAGGATCAGAAACAGTACATTGGCCACTGCTGAACCCTTACTGTACTGGAACAGATCAAATGATAGCTTGTATGAATAAGTAGACAGTAGGTGTGTCGAGTTGACCGGACCACCTCCGGTCATTACATAAACAAGATCATAGACCTTGAAGGTATAAATGAAACCAAGAATCAGCACGGATTCCACCGTGGTTCGCAGCAGCGGTAATGTAATACTTGTGAATTTTTTGAACCCATTGGCACCATCGATAGCCGCCGCCTCGTAGAGCTCTTGTGGAATAGTAGTTAAGCCAGTTGCCAGAAGTATTGTGTTAAACGGGATGCCGATCCAGATATTGGCTGCGATTACAGCGATCATCGCAGTTTTCGGATTTGTCAGCCACTCAATATTTTCACTTATCAGTCCAACGCTTCGAAGCAGAAAGTTAATAATTCCAACATCAGTAGCAAACATAAACTTGAACATCAACGCAGTCACCGTCATCGGAATCATCCACGGAATCATGAGCAGACCACGGACAGATTTTGAGCTCCTGAAGCCTTTGTTGAAAAACACTGCCAAGGCAAAACCGATCACAAATTGAAAAACCAGACAACTCACAGTAAACAAAAAAGTATTCCAGACCGCTTTTTTAAATACCGCGTCACCAAATAATGTGATGTAGTTTTCAAATCGGATGAACTCCTTGGTGCCACGCGCCAGATTTCTGACTGTGACATTTTGCAGACTTAAAACAATGTTGCTAAATATTGGATATCCTGCAAATATCAGCATATAAATGAATGCCGGCAACGCGTACAAGAGGCCGACATTATCATAGCGAAAAAATCTTCTAACTCTTTTCAATTGGAAAACCCTCCCTCTCAACTTTCTCTACAAATCAATTCTATGGCAACGAGCCAGATCGAAAAATGCGAGAAATCTTGAAAAAGAAGAAAAATCAAAAGTCAGTTACTTGTAGCTTCTGCGATATTCGTTTGGTAGCTGACCGGTTATCTCGCGGAAGACCTTGCTGAAGTACTTGGAATCAGTGTACCCGACCCGCTCCGAGATCTCATAAAGCTTAAGCTGGGTGCTGCAGAGAAGTTCTTTTGCCTTATTGATTCTGCAGTTTTTCATATATGCGCTGAAGGTTATCCCCATCTCTCGATGAAACAACGTCCCCAGATATTCCGGCGTCATATTAAGCTTATAACCGATCTCCTCAAGCGTAATGCCGTTCCGATAAAACTCATGGATCAGACTTGTAACACGCTTAACCGTCAAATGCGTAATATTAGCATCAGCATCATCACTGCAAATATTTGACAACAGCAGCTCAGAGGCCTGTACCAGTTCCTCGCGCATTTTGGCATTCATAATCATCCCAAGCAGCTTCTGCTGTTCAAGATCCTTATGTTCCAGGCAACCCATTTCCTTGGCGATCCCCAAAATACTCCACAGGAAACGTACATAGGACTCCTTGATCTCGCGCGGCACATAAACCTGCCCGTCAAGGAAGCTCTTATGAAACTCATTAACAATTGTACCTACTGTAGTCCAGTCAGCTGCACATACAGCACCTTTTGCCTTCGTCTCCAAATCGATAGGATAGATACAAGAGCCTGTCTGAACATTTGTAATCTTCGGATAAGAAATAATAACTTCACGATCAAGCGAGATGTTCCAGTCCATATAGGGATAGAGCGTATCAAGACCTGATTTCAATCTGTCGATTCCTTCAACCTCGATCCAGCCTACAGATATCTTCTCAGGCGAGTGTTTAAGCAGCTGATATTGGATCCAGCGCTCGACATCACCAGCATTTTGATAATGATACAAGACAATAATCAAAGAATTTCTGTAAACCGCCTCAACTACTGAAAATGACAAACCCTTGTACATGGACAAAGCCTGCTGAAAATAGAGCTTTGTTTTCTCCCAGGCCTCCTCATGCTCGGTCCCCAAATAAGCACATACAATGGCAAAAGTCTGGCTCTTTTCAATGCGATAATTGTTCCGCAGGTAATCCGCAACACCATCGCTGATCTCAATTCTGCCGCTTATCAGCGCATGGAAAATTTGCTCTATCGTACCTATTTGAGCAGGCTTCTCCTGCCTATCCTTCTCAACCTGCAGCTTAATATTTTCTATCGCTTGTGCGAAATCATTATAGGCGATTGGCTTAAGCAAGTACTCTGTAATGCCAAGCTTCATCGCCCTCCGTGCATAATCAAACTCTGAATAGGCGCTCAAAACAACCGCCTTGGAGCATATACCTTCCTCACTCATACGCGTGAGCATCTCGAGGCCATCCATACGAGGCATACGAATATCCGTGATAATAAAATCAGGACGAAGCTGCCGTACGAGACGCAAACCATCCTCGCCGTTATCAGCCTCGCCGACAATCTCCAGCTCCTGATCAAGCTTAGTCAGAAGCTTCTCGATTCCCTCACGTATCCTGATCTCATCCTCGATAATAATGACCTTCACAAATTACACCTTCACCCTCCGCATACCAACGATCTAATCGAAACACAAGTATACCTAATCAAATTCTGCTTGCCTTGTTTAGACATGTCAAGTAGGACAGAAACGAGATAAGAGGGTAAAAATAATCAGATCACACTCCTCTTGTTCTGGATTCGTAGAAGCGTTTCCCCTTTTTTATGTCTACGGGTAAGATAATCTTTCTGAATAGCCAATTACTTTTTGCAATATCCTTACCATGAAATATAATATCATGCTCGCAACTATTACCAGTCAAATTGACATCAATACCTGCTGCTTCTTTGATACCGCCATTGATCATTGAACCAGTTCCACTGTATATCTTACTAAGTCCATTAAGTCGAAAACCGGCTCTCATCATCATACGGCCAGTGCATCCTAGCATTCCATCAAGTCTGCCGACGCTGTTAACGTATATAACTGGTACTCCATAAGCTTTTTGATAGATACCGCATAAATGATCATTAGTTTTCATTTCGTTAAGAAGTTTTTTAGGTGAAGCTGGAGAACCATGTGGGAAGATTATAAGGCTTATTTTCTGATCTTTGATGTTTTCGTAAAAATGTTTGCGTCTCGAGTCATAGCAGATAGCCACAGCAATATTACCAAGGGGAGTCTCGATCACATTCGGGAAATCACCCCTCTTGAAGATATATGATTCGCCCTCGCTTTTACGGATTTTCCCATAAACTTGTTCAGAGTCGGCTACCAGGTAGGAATTATAATAATCATTTCCCTGCTTCTCAAGATAGCCTACTGCTACATATGTACTATATTGAG
>CAZHQX010000021.1:15448-17971 GCA_964534195.1 uncultured Oscillospiraceae bacterium | reverse complement strand
GCAGACTTAGCTTGAAGAAGAATATCAGAGGATAGAGGTAATTATTGTGAGTATAGGACTATACAACATAAATAAGAGCTTCGGTGACCTGCAGGTATTAAATGATTTTTCTCTGGAGCTGCCCGATACAGGAATAATTGGATTGTCTGGTCCTTCCGGCTGCGGCAAGACAACTATGCTGCGCATTCTTGCAGGCTTGGAAATTGCTGACAGTGGATATATTGAAGGCTTAAATGGCAGAAAAACATCTATGGTTTTTCAAGAGGACCGGCTGCTGCCCTGGATGAATTTGATTGGTAATCTGCTAGCAGTACAGAAAGAAGCTGCCGTCATCAGATATTATCTGGAAGCTCTCAAGCTGGCTGAACAGGCTTATGCATATCCGCATGAGCTTAGTGGTGGAATGCAGCGGCGTGCCGCTCTGGCCAGGGCACTGGTCTATGGTGGTGATTTATTTATCTTGGATGAACCATTCAAAGGTCTTGATCGTGAGCTTAAGGCTGATATATTCCCTCATATTCGAGATCTTAGCAAAAACAGTTTGGTATTGATCGTCAGTCATGAGACTGAGGACTTGACTATGCTTGCGGATAAGACAATTTTGTTTGCTGGAACACCGCTGTCCATACAAAAAAGGGGAGAGCCTTAAGACTCTCCCCGGGATATTATCATTCGTCATTGACCGATCTAGTTTTCTTCCAACATGTCCTTATGTTCTGGTAACATAAGCAATTAAAAATTAGCCAATATTCGGTTTTCTGATATTTCAGGTGGTTCTAAATTATTAACTGTAGCCAAAGCTCCTTTCGCAATGTTTCCGTTTCCGGAAAGGCGTTTGTTTCTTCGATTTCAGTTGATTGTTAACCTACTTCAAAACCTATTGTTCTAATCCGTTTATCGTGAGGATCAATCACGTTCTGTCGGAAGACTGAATGTCGGTACTCGAATGACTTGTCTTTATTATATATGATAATCAGTAAAAAAGTATTACAAATGTATTAAGTGACCTGCTTCAAAACGCCGAAAAGAATTGTGCAAATAACAATTGAAAACTCGCTGTTTTGGGGGTTCATACTTAAAACTCTAACTAATTGTTGTGACAAGTCCAGAATCGTTATTGGTGTGTTGGTATGTGTAACATTGGACCCAATAATAAAAACGAAATACTGTTATTATTTATCACGTTGGGTTTGTAGTATACATCCAGCTGAAACCGATATAATGCATGCTTATCAAGCAAGAATGATATGCGATATTCTTATAAAAAGTGCAATCTGCACAGATAAAGAAAGCGGTTAATGATTACTTTTGTCAATTGATTCGAGTGTTAACAATTTGTTTTCATATAGATCACAAAGCAAGGCTCGCAGCCAGATAAAATTAGGTTGTTTGTTTCTCTTGAAGCCTCGGAGGTGCCCGTAACTAGATGATAAAAAATAATGTAAAGATGACTACGCATGTTCGCAATATCCGCGAAAATATTCTGACAGATAAGAAAGTAAGAAATCATCTGCTAGGCATGATGATGATCGTCATAATATATTCTCTACTTCATGTATATATTGGTATCAGAGGTTGGCAGGCATTTGGCTCGTTTATGAGCATGCCTCTTTATGCTTCTGTTGTAGCTTTTTTGGGTCTGCTGTATCCTGCTGCTTTTATAATGCTTGATCAGGGCAGGGAATCAACGCCCCTGCCAAAAGCTATCGCTTATCTGGGTTATTATTGGGCAGCTTTTTTCTTCTATGCTGTCATGACCGTTTTGACAATTGATTTTTTCCGACTGTTAAATCGTGTTTCAATGAGCAGACTTGAAGCATTACTGCCACAAAGCTTCCCGACAAACCTACCAGCTGCAGGTATCAGTGTTGTATTCTTCGTGGCCTTCCTGCTTACTATCGGTACCATTTTGGCTAGATTCCCTAGAATACGCAGGTATCCGGTCGTGTTAGCGAAGTCTCTTAAGCTGGAAAAACCACTGAAAGTAGTTGTTCTCTCGGATATTCATTATGGCAGTCTTGTTAGTTCAGCAGATCTAAACATAATGAGCAATGCTGTAAATAGTCTTGAGCCTGACATAATTCTTCTGGCCGGAGACATCATTGACAACTCACTTGATCTGATCCGCAAAACACCATTCAGTCAACAGATCAGCCAGCTCAAGGCAAAATATGGCGTGTTTGGTGTCCTGGGCAACCATGAGTACGCTAATGCAGACCCGGATGAGACGATCGAGCTTTTTGAGAACTCAGGAATAAGAATGCTTAAGGACCAGACAATTAAGCTGGCAGACAGCTTCTATTTGGCTGGCCGTAATGAGAAGCGTTCAGAATTTTCTGGTCTCCTTGGACAGAAGGAACCAAATGAGCTTCTGGCAGAGCTTGACCATGAACTTCCAATCATCTTGATGCAGCATCAGCCTAATGATCTGCCTTCGTTGGAATTGGCAGGTGCTGATATTTCTGTAGCAGGACATACTCATCGTGGACAGATGTTCCCGCTGAACCTTCTTAGCAGAAAAAA
>CAZHQX010000021.1:0-15348 GCA_964534195.1 uncultured Oscillospiraceae bacterium | reverse complement strand
GAAGTAGACTAAGTCGGCATGAGCAGTTTAGTCTATTTTTTTATTGACATGAGCATAAGCAGCGCTCTATACTTTTTCGTGTTGAGGCAGAGGGTGGAACCTGACTGACCGGTTACACCTCCAGCGCCGCCAGGCAGGAGGGACTATTTTGATTAGAGAAGAATGTGGAGTTTTCGGTATTTTTGGTCCGGAGCAGGATACGATGGCCGCCGAGAGCTGTTATTACGGATTGTTCGCATTGCAGCATCGTGGACAAGAGAGCTGCGGGATAGCGGTCAATAATGAGGGCAATGTTACTGTATACAAGGACATGGGTCTGGTGCCTGAGGTTTTTTCAGAGGAAGTAATTTCGAAAATGCCCGGACGTGCGGCCATCGGACATGTACGCTATTCAACTACCGGACCAAGTATAAGAGAAAATGCTCAGCCCTTGCTGACACGTTACAGCAAAGGGACGATGGCATTGGCACATAATGGTAATTTGTCCAATACTGATACCCTTCGGAATTCTCTGGAGGAGCAGGGTGCCATGTTTCAGACTTCGATTGATTCAGAAATAATCGCATATTTGATAGCCCGCTATCGTGCTTCGTGCTCAAGTGTTGAAGAAGCGGTTGGCATGACTATGGATCAGCTTGAAGGCGCATATTGCCTTATGGTATTAAGCCGCGGCAAGCTTATAGCGGCCAGAGACCCGTTAGGCTTCAGACCGCTATGTCTGGGCAGGATTGGAGATTCATGGGTCTTCGCTTCAGAATCATGTGCGCTTGATACCATTGGCGCGGATTTTGTTCGTGATGTCGAACCGGGAGAAATCGTAGTCGTCGATAAGAACGGACTGCGCTCGATCACTGACCGCTGCCGCAACAGACGTCATAACTGTATTTTTGAATATATATATTTTGCCAGGTCTGACAGTAATCTTGATGGAGTCAGCGTATACCAGGCAAGGCTCGAAGCCGGCAGGCAGCTGGCAGAACAATATCCGGTTGCTGCAGATATAGTCCTGGGAGTTCCTGATTCCGGCCTTGATGCGGCCATGGGCTACAGTGAACGCTCTGGTATACCCTTGGCAAAAGGCTTCATGAAGAATAATTATGTAGGTCGGACTTTTATCAAGCCATCACAGGGGCAACGTGAGAGCGCGGTACGCATCAAGCTAAATCCTGTACGCAGCTCCGTTGAGGGCAAGCGAGTGGTTATGGTTGATGATTCGATAGTAAGAGGAACTACCAGCGCTAGAATAGTCAAACTATTGAAAAAGGCCGGAGCAACTGAGGTACATGTACGAATAAGCGCTCCGCCCTTCTTATGGCCATGTTATTTTGGTACAGATATTCCCTCGATCGACGAGCTGACAGCGAGGAAGCATACTGTTGATGAGATATGCCAGCAGATCGGTGCGGATTCGCTCGGGTTTCTTAAGCTCGAGAGCTTATGTGCGCTTACCGGCAGCAATCATTTTTGTGATGCCTGCTTCAGCGGAAAATATCCTGCGCTCCAGGAGGACTGACTTAGTTAAGTATAATTGAGTCTGCTTATTATATACAAAAGCATGAGGTCGATATAAGCATGCTAAGAAAAAGAGGCTGTGGATCTAATCCTCAGCCTCTTCGTAATTTTCATTTATTGTTTCAGCCGACATAGCTGTCAGGCGCTTAAGCTCTTTTACCTCTTTTGGTGACAAATAGCGCCATTGGCCACTTGGTATTCCGTTCAGAGTCACATGCATGATCCTGACTCTGACCAGCCGTGTAACCTCATAGCCCAGAGCCTCGCACATACGGCGTATCTGGCGATTGAGCCCTTGAGTCAAAATAACGCGGAAGGTCTTAGCGCTCTGTCGCTTGATCTTGCAGGGCCGCGTAACTGTGTCAAGAATAGGCACACCAGATGCCATCTCCTGCAAAAACTCATCAGTAAAAGGGCGATCAACAGTAACAATATACTCTTTCTCATGATAATTGCCGGCACGAAGTATTTTATTAACAATGCTGCCGTCATTCGTCATGAAGATAAGACCTTCTGAATCGCGGTCAAGCCTGCCAACCGGGAATATCCTTTTTGGATAGTCGAGCCATGCGACGATATTATCCCGCCTGCGTTCATCTGTAGTGCAGGTTATACCTGTAGGCTTATGGACAGCAAGATAAACCAGATCATCATCCGGCAGTATCGGCTCACCATCGATCTTAACAATATCCTCGAAAAAGACTCGTTGACCGAGTTCGGTGGGCATATCGTTTATAGTCACTCTGCCATCTGTGATAATTTTATCTGCTTCACGCCGGCTGCAGTAGCCACTATCCGCTATATATTTATTCAGTCTAACTGAATCGCTTCTATTATTATCCATATATCAAGCCGTATGAATAGGTGATAGCTTCTGCAGATTACCCTGATGGTCCACTGTGACCAGCGGGATATGAGGGAAGCTGTCTTCCAGTCCTGAGATAAAAGCACTGTAGCCTTGCTCAGGCGGGATGCCGGTTACGATGAATTTCACCTTGTTCTTATCGATATAGTCGATAGTAGCGTTCATCGGGTCATCATTGAACAGCACTATCATTTCAGCATCCTGTTGCTTGGAAATATTGAATAGATATTCGACCTCATCACTGGCGAGCCAGCTGGCTGCCTGTCTGGGTCTTACACATATAACCTTAAGAGGTGTTTGTTTGATGTCTGCTAGCTTGCGGCCTGCTACGATCAGGCGGCTGCTGGTTTTTTGATCTGTTACACATACCAGTATCATTCTATGTTTTCCTTCCGTCTTAAAAAGGCTTAATTATTGTCTACATGTACATTTTACGATTGATTTATTAAGGGATTATGTACAACAGGTGACAACACTGTCATACAGAGCGGATAATGATCAAGAAACTGTCAGGTTTACTATTCCAGTGCTGTAGTTGTCTCATTACCAGACCTCGGATCTGCTCTCATGAGTGTGAAGCTGAAAACAGTACCCTTGTCCTTTTGACTGCGTACACGAATTGTTTGTCCGTGTCGCGATATGATCTCTCTTGCTATCGCCAGACCAAGTCCTGTTCCAGGCTGTCTGTGAGCCTTGTCGGCCTTGTAGAAGCGGTCAAATACATGATCGATATCCTCCGGGTCGATTCCAGGACCGTTATCATTAACAGACAAGGTTATAAGCTCATTGTCCCAGCTTACCTTAAGCTCGACCATGCCGTTTTCCGGTGTAAACTTCATTGCGTTGTCAAGAAGTATGACTAATACCTGTTCAATTCTCTCAGGGTTACCGTAAGCAGGTGGACAAGAGTCGGTATTGTCGTCTAATACAAGCTCGATTCCCAGATCCTCAGCATGGTTCTCATACTTGAAGATCAAATCATGAAGCATCTCAGCGGGACTGAAGCTGACCATGGTCAGCTCTTTGGCACCTGCTTGCAGACGTGACAGATCAAGCATATCATTTATTAATCTCGATAGTCTAACTGTTTCCTTGAGCAGTATCTGATAATAACGGTTGCGGTCATCCTCGGAACGAACCATATTATCGCTAAGCGGCTCAAGCAGCGCTCTCATTGCCGTCAGCGGTGTGCGCAGCTCATGTGATATATTTGCGACATAATCTCTTCTGGTCTGCTCAAGCCTCTCACTTTCCGTGATATCTCTAAAAAGTGCCACAGCTCCGCAAATTGCTCCGTTTGACTCCTCAATAGGTGCTATCTGGCAGGATATCAGTCGGTGATCCTGCTTAAGCGTAATTGTTGTTATCTCTCCATTATCCATGACTGCAAATAATGTCTGCTCGAGGTCGCCAATCGTGAGAATATCTCTCAGGGTGGCAGGCTCATGTCTGGTATCCAGGCCAAGAAGACTCCAAACCATTGTATTGGTCAATGTTATATTACCGTTTCTATCGACAGCAAGAATGCCTTCAGCCATGCAGTCAATGATCTGTCTGAGACGATTGCGTTCAGTTGTCAGCGCAGATATCGTAAGAGCCAGCTCATCTGCCAGATGATTCATTGTCAGAGCCAGCTCGCCAATCTCTCCCAGCTTGCGGATATTTGCGTTGGCACGTACTGTAAAATTACCACTGGCCATAGCCAGCGCAACGTCACGGGTCTGTCTGAGCGGCTTGATCAATCGACCGGCTGCGAAATATAGCGGCAGAAGCATGATCAGCAGGACAGTTACAGAGGCCGTCATGAGCGCCAGATTCATGCTTCTAAACCCGGCATTCAGCTCGGACATTGGTTTTACAAAATAGAGGGCTCCGATAATGCCAGTCTGCTGTCCGAAACGGAAGGTGATAGGCACACCTATAAGGAGTATTTCCTCACGAGTTCCGGGCTGCATATGAGTAAACCAGACACTCTCCTCATTACCGCTAAGCAGGTCCTCGGCACTAGCTTTGATCTGACTCTTAAGCTCATCTTGATTTATTCCGCTGTTTTCCGGCAAGCTGCCGGCATAGATATCCTTGGTTACACCATCAACGACAAAAGCCCAGGCATCAAACAATTCATAGGATGACTGAACCAGGGTGTCAAAATAAGGATCGCTCTCCAAGAAGCTGCGTCCAGCCAGAGACGCCAATGATCTCGCCTTAGGCTCCAACTCAGAGACTTTGATCTGCGTAAAAACAGGCCGTGAAATATAGTTATAAAAGGCGGCCGTCAGTACTGTCCAGAGCAGAAGTGCCAGTAACAGCATAGCTAATAGTCGGCGGAAAAAGATACTATGATGCATTTAGTGATCTACCTCGAATTTGTAGCCAACACCATATACTGTAATCAAACCAAAGGGCGCATCCTCATAAACTATTTTCTGCCTTATTCGTTTTATATGTGTATCGACTGTTCTGGTATCGCCAAAATAGTCATAGCCCCAGACCTTGGAGAGGATTTGCTCGCGATCCATGACCTGACCGGGATGAGAGGCCAGAAGATGAAGGATCTCAACCTCCTTCGGAGTACAGGCAACAGTTTCACCACGGACCTTGACCTGATAATTATCCAAATTGATCTCCAGTCCCTCGTAACGGATCACAGAGCTGCTCTCCTGATGCTTGTCACCAAGACGACGCAGAACCGCCTTGATCCTGGCGATGACCTCACGAGGGCTGAAGGGCTTAACGATATAGTCATCTGCGCCCAGCTCAAGACCAAGAACACGATCGATCTCCTCGCCTTTTGCCGTTAGCATAATAATAGGAACATTGCTGAAACGTCTGATCTCACGACAGACCTCAGTGCCTGTTTTGCCAGGCATCATCAGATCGAGGATCACCAGATCAGGATCAGTTGAGCTGACCTTCTCGATGGCCTGATTGCCATCATAAGCAGAGCTGTGATCATAGCGCTCAGCGTCGAGGTATAGACCTAAGGATTCGTGTACGACTGGATCATCATCACATATTAGTATCTTGATATTATTCGGCATTGAAAACACCTCCAGCTGTTATTATAACGAATTTCGCCGCGACTGGCTCTATCTGGTCACAATTGTTCGAAATCCTGCTGGCGGCATGATATAATCATTCATTGCAATAGACTTGGGAGGGCAATAAGATGCTGCTTGCAGATAGATGGGAAGAATTTGAAATGATCGACGCCGGTGATGGCGAGAAGCTCGAACGCTGGGGCGAATTTGTCCTGCGCAGACCTGATCCCCAGGCGATCTGGCCGCAGGGAATAAGGGCCGGCTGGCGCAAGCCCGACGCGCATTATCATCGCAGTCAGAGCGGCGGCGGCAACTGGCAGACAAATACCAAGCTGCCGGCGCAATGGCATATTCATTATCCGGCCGGAGGCAATATGCCGCGCGAGCTGGTTTTCCGCGTGGAACCGACAGGATTTAAGCATACAGGCTTATTCCCGGAGCAGGCAGTAAACTGGGAATTCTTCGCCGAAAAAATCACAACGGCAAAAGCCGCCGGACAGGAGTTTCGCGTTCTGAATCTCTTCGCCTATACTGGTGCGGCTACTGTTGCCTGCGCCGCGGCCGGAGCTGATGAGGTCGTCCATCTCGATGCTTCCAAGGGCATGAATGCCAGAGCCAGAGAGAATCTAAGTCTATCAGGGCTCGGTGACAGTTATGTTAGATTTTTCACGGATGATGTCGGTAAATTTGTTGAACGCGAGCTCAGACGTGATCGTAAGTATCACGGCATCATTATGGATCCGCCATCATATGGCCGCGGACCTTCTGGTGAGCTCTGGAAAATCGAGGAGTCGCTGTACGGACTGGTCGAACGCTGCGCGCAGCTGCTAAGCAACGACGCGTCCTTCTTCGTAATTAATTCTTATACAACCGGTCTCGCGCCAACTGTCATGAAAAACATGCTCGAGCTGGCAGTCTGTCCGCTGATCGGCGGCAGAACAACAGCCGATGAGATCGGACTTGCCGCAAGCGCCAGAAACATCGTACTACCCTGCGGCAGCACTGCCCGCTGGCAGCCCGAATAGCAATACGGGTACATAAAAATGAATTACACTGATCTGCACATATTATATGAAGACAATCATCTGATTGCGGCGATCAAGCCGGCCGGGATCCTGGCCCAGGCTGATGACAGTGATACACCAGATATGCTCACGCTTCTTAAGCAATATATCAAGGATAAATATAATAAGCCGGGCGATGTCTGGCTTGGCCTCGTTCACAGACTTGATCAGCCGGTCAGCGGCGTCATGGTCTTCGCCAGAACTTCCAAAGCGGCCGCCAGATTGTCCGCGCAGATCAGAGAGCATACTGTCGGCAAGCATTATCTGGCAGTTGTCAGCGGTCAGGATATACCTGATCACGACCAGCTAGAGGATATGCTGGCAAAAGACGAAAAAACCGGCAAGGTTTCTGTTGTTTCTGCTTCCGGCCATAACATAAAAAATGCCAAAAAGGCGGTTCTTCGCTACCAGAAGCTGAAGTCGGCTGAGTATAAGGGCAGAGATCTGGCTCTGCTGGATATAGATCTGGGCAGCGGCAGAGCGCATCAGATCCGTGTACAACTTGCGTCGAGAGGCTGGCCGATCATTGGCGATGTTCGTTATGGTCAGCTCGATGATTGGAGCAGACAACTGCCATTACCGCGCAGCCGTGATGAAAATGGCAAAGAGCATGCAGATATAGCGCTCTTTTGCAGCAGTATGGAAATTGACCATCCGATCAGCAAAACTAGATTAAAATTTGACGCTGAACCAACTTCTGAATTCCCTTGGAATAAGCTCAAATAATTGACAAATTTAAATATATGAACTATAATTAGGTCAGTGAAATCGCATGCTTAATTGCAAAAAAAGATGAGGTAAATTATGCCAAAACTAACATTCAGTGCAAAAGCACATAGTGAAAATCCAACAAAAACAATTGTACAAGCTCGTAATTTTAAAATGATAGTAGATGAGCCAGCCAATCTAGGTGGAACAGATGATGGCGCCAATCCTGTAGAATATCTACTAGCTGCACTGGCTGGTTGTCTAAATGTAGTAGGACATGTAGTAGCAAAAGAACTTGGTATGGAACTCAAGGGGATAGAGATTAGTCTTGAAGGTGATCTTAACCCGGCTAAATTCATGGGACAGTCAGATGCAGAGCGTGCCGGCTATCAAGAACTTAGAGTAGCTATCAAACCTGATACAAATGCAGATCAGGCAACGCTGGAAAAATGGCTGACTGCTGTTGAAACCAGATGTCCTGTCAGCGATAATATTGGTAATGCCACGCCAGTAAAAATTGAGCTCGGCTAAATGACTATCACTAAACAGTTTAGATAACTGATACTGATGCCTGTTAACTTAATCAACAGGCGAAAAATTGGTGTTATATAGGTTGTATCGGACCGTTGTCCGCATGATCAATAATGATCTGCAGGCAGCGGTCTTTTTTTATATCGAAGCCACAAAACTTGATTTAATCACGACTTTTGCCAGAATTAATACAAATATTAAGCAAATCTTAAGAATTTATGCTGTCTGTTTTAAGGATCGCTGGTGCATAATAGTTCTCGGAGGGATCACCAATGTATAACATTTTGATTTGTGACGATGAGAAGGACATAGTTTCCGCGCTTCAGATATATCTGACAGCTGATAATTATCAGCTGTACACGGCCTCAAATGGCGCCGAGGCTGTGAAGCTGGCTGATGAGCTGGAGCTGCATCTGATTTTGCTGGATATCATGATGCCGGTCATGGACGGTATCGCTGCCATGCGCAGAATCAGAGAGAAGCACAACACACCGATAATTTTACTAACGGCAAAAGGCGAGGACATCGATAAGATCATGGGTCTTAATCATGGCGCAGATGACTACGTGACCAAGCCTTTTAACCCGGTTGAACTGCAGGCCAGAGTCAAGTCACAGCTCAGAAGATTCATGCAGCTCGGCGGGGGCACCGTGAAGAGCAGCCAGATCAGAATCGGCGGGATTCTACTCGATGACAAGGAAAAAAGTGTCACAGTTGATGGCGAGCCAATTAGTTTGACGCCGACTGAGTATGAGATATTGCTGCTGCTGATGCGTGATCCCGGACAGGTTTTCTCTCCAAAAGCGATATATCGCAAGATCTGGCAGGATAACGGCTATGGCTCGGAAAACACGATCGCGGTCCATATACGCCATCTGCGTGAGAAGCTGGAGATCGATCCGGCAGATCCAAGATATTTAAAGGTCGTATGGGGTCAGGGCTATAAGCTGGTTGAGCAGTGAGAGCTGCCGAAGCTTGCTTATGACATCTAAATACCAGGACAATTTGAGAATAAATCCAGAGAACAGAGGAAGAGGCTATGAATAAGATAACAGGTAATCTTGCTGTTAAGGCAATTACAATAATACTGCTGCTCGCTTCAGTTATAATTATGACCGTTTCAGGAATGGGTCTTATAATTTCAATTGACAGGGATTATTTTAATCTGGGACTAGAAGCGGCAAAAACACGATCTGTTGACAGAATCGCAAGTCAAATGTCAGTCGAAGCGTTTTATTTCAACTACTCAAGGGATAATACTGATGGGAAGATAACGGATAATGGTAATATACTCCCGGGAACCAATTTTCACTTTGAGATCATGGATTCCTCTGGTAAGCCAGTTGCTGGCCGTAAGCCTGAATTCACCCCATATTATTCAAGTGTACAGGAGGTTAGTGATTCCGGCTGGTATCAAGACTATGAATCTGGACAAGAAATAAAATACGATAGCGGTGTCTATACCGTCTACGGCTATGTTGATGGCAGTATGCCGATTCAGGACCAGTTTTATTATAACGAGCTTGCTCTGAGATATTTGTATCCTAATCGTTTCAATTTGATCTGGGCCACTATAGGATCATTGGCACTTGTGCTGATCTTGACCATATTCCTTAGTGTTTGTGCCGGACGCCGGTCAGGTGATAAGGAGATAAAAGCCCGCTGGTTCGACCGTATTCCCTATGATCTGGTATTAGCAGCTGCTGTTATGGTCGTGATAGGACTGTTGATCGCTGTAAATGAGCCTCTGAATTTTTTAAGTTATGCGTATGGAAATAATTATTATGTAACTTATGAGTTGATAGTTATTTCTCTCGCTTTCTTAGCCGGTCTTATGTTGATGACTGCCTTCTGGATGACGACCGTGGTCAGGATAAAAACCAGGAACCTTTTCAAGAATACCCTGATCTATAAGCTGATTTTGCGGCCGCTGAAAAAATTAGGCAGCAAGCTTCTGTTTGTATTTAGAAGTCTGCCCTATATCTGGAAGGTGGTACTCGTACTGTTTGGTTGGTTCTTAATTGAGTTTTTCGGCATAG
This sequence comes from uncultured Oscillospiraceae bacterium, assembly GCA_964534195.1. Lineage (GTDB taxonomy): Bacteria > Bacillota > Clostridia > Saccharofermentanales > UBA5734 > JAAYFZ01. Next base: position 5,588 of record CAZHQX010000021.1, on the reverse strand, counting down.
TTATCACAGCTTATTCACCTGGAGCTCAAGCTTTTCTCTGGTTTATCAGCAGGATAATTATTTCCGTAGTTATATTGCTGATAGCAGCCGGTATGACCGTAATTCGCCGAGGCGGCCAGGAGCTTGCATCCGGTAAACTAAGTCACAAGCTGGAAACACGATATCTGGCAGGTGATCTCAAGCGTCATGCTGAGAACCTGAACAGCATCAGCCATGGGATGTCTCTGGCCGTTGATGAGATGATGCGCAGCGAGCGCTTCAAAACTGAATTGATCACAAATGTATCACATGATATCAAGACTCCTCTGACCTCGATAATTAACTATGCTGATCTTCTTAAACGCGAAGAAACTGACAATGAGAAGATCAAGGAATATGTGGAGATCATCAATCATCATAGCAACAGACTTAAGAAATTGACTGAGGATCTGGTTGAAGCGTCAAAAGCCTCTACTGGCAATATTCAGGCTGAATTGATACCTTGTGAAGCGGGTGTTCTGCTCTCGCAGGTTACCGGCGAGTATGAGGAGAAGCTGTCCGGCTGTGATCTGCAGCTGATCAGCGACAAGCCTGACTATCCTGTCTACATAATGGCTGATGGCAGGCTGCTCTGGCGAGTTATAGATAATCTTCTCAACAATACCTGCAAATACAGCCAGCCCGGCACCAGAGTATATGTAAGTCTTACTGTCAGACAACAGAGGGCAATCATCATGGTCAGAAACATCTCACGTTTTCAGCTTAATATTTCCAGCGAAGAGCTGATGGAGAGATTCGTACGTGGTGACAGCTCACGCAGTACGGAGGGCAGCGGACTTGGCTTGTCAATAGCAAAGAGCCTGAGTGAGCTGCAGGGCGCTGAGTTTAAGCTGGAGATCGATGGCGATTTGTTCAAAGCAATAGTCTCGTTTCCTTTGCTGCCGGATCAGCATCAGTATCAGCAAGCCGCGAGCAATGGATTCTCTGAACAAGCCGACAGCGGCGATGATGAGTCAGCAGTAGCATTAGAAGCAGTCAGTGAGGCTGCAGCAGATCCGGTATGAGTGCTTAAGCTTAAGTGATCATCACCTGAACATAAATGAGCCATTATAATCAATGAGGTGAATAAAATGCTTGGATCACAAATATTCAATGCTGTAATGACAGCGTTGTTTCTGGTTTGCTATGCCTATCAGCTGTTCTATATCCCGGTTTCAATACTTGGAAGAGCCCTTGATCGCAGGAAGAAATGGGATATCCTGGTACAAGACACCAACGCTGCATTCAGATCAGATGTCAGGGAAAATAAGGTAGCAGTTCTCATTTGTGCCCGTAATGAAGAAGAGGTCATAGGTGAGTTGATAAAAAGCATTCGGCAGCAGGATTATCCGGCTGAGCTGATCAAAATCTTCGTCGCTGCGGATAATTGTACAGATAAAACGGCTGATATCGCACGTGCGCATGGAGCCTATGTCTGGGAAAGATTTTCCAGTGACAAGGTAGGCAAAGGCTATGCTCTGCAGTTCTTGCTGGAAAAAATCGATTTGGCCATCGGTCTGGACAGCTTCGATTCATTTCTAGTACTAGACGCTGATAATTTGCTGGAAGAGAACTTCATAACTGAGATCAGCAAGACTTTTGCCAGTGGCTATGATATCGTAACCAGCTACAGAAATTCGAAAAATTATGGTGATAACTGGATATCTGCCGGCTATTCATTATGGTTTTTGCGCGAGTCAAGATTTCTAAATGACGCCAGAATGCGTTTGGGCACCAGCTGTGCTGTGTCGGGTACGGGCTTCATGTTCAGCCGCGAGGTCCTAAGAGCTTGCGATGGCTGGAATTTTCACCTGCTGACCGAGGACATTGAGTTCTCGGTAAAAAATATCTTAGATGGCAGAAAAATCGGTTATTGCCGAACTGCTGTTCTCTACGATGAGCAGCCTGTTACGCTTAAGCAGTCCTGGCATCAGCGACTCAGATGGGCGAAGGGTTACCTTCAGGTATTCGGCAAGTATGGCAAAGAGCTTGTTTCCGGAATCGGCAAGTCTGATTTTTCCTGTTTTGATATGACTATGGCGATCATGCCGGCAATTCTCTTGACTCTGGTTGGCAGCATTGTCAACTATTTCACAGCAATGGCTGCGCTGGCAGCTGGCGAATCTGCTTCAGTGATAGTAATGGCAGCTGTTGTGAATATGCTGCGAATTTACGGTGGGCTCTGGCTTATCGGTGCGATCACGACCATCTCGGAATGGCGGTCGATTCATGCCTCTGTATTTAAAAAAATTCTATATTCCTTCACATTTCCTCTATTCATGCTGACTTACATACCTATTTCAATTACCGCAATTTTCAGAAGAGTGGAGTGGAAGCCTATTACTCATAAGAAGGCTGTTAGTCTAGCTCAAATGAGAAGAAATGCCTGAAAACAGGTGTATAGAGGCATTACTATAATCGACCTGAGCTTATGTTTTGGCTTGCGCCATCACATAATTATGATAAAATAGATATTAGCATATGGTGACTGAGGTCAATATATGTGAAATCTATCAAGGAGGATCAATATTCATGGCAAAATTAGAAGGTACAGAAACCATCAAGAATCTTATGAAGGCATTTGCAGGTGAGTCACAGGCTCGCAACCGCTATACTTATTTCGCATCTGTTGCCAACAAAGAGGGCTATCGTCAGATCGAAGCAATCTTTATTGAAACAGCTGACAATGAGAAGGAACATGCCAAGCTCTTCTATAAGCATATCGCTAATGATCTTAAGGCAGCCAAGGCTGTTCCGATTGAGATCACTGCGGAGTATCCTGTTGCTTTTGGAACTACCTATGACAACCTGATCGCTGCTGCTGAGGGTGAGCATGAAGAATGGGCTGATCTCTATATCAACTTCGCTGAGGTTGCTGAGAAGGAAGGCCTGGAGGAAATCGGCAAGACCTTCCGTGAGGTCGCTGAGGTTGAGAAGCGTCACGAGGCTCGTTATCTGAAGCTTGCTGACAATGTCAAAAATGACAAGGTCTTCAAAAAAGACGCTCCGGTTGAGTGGAAATGCCGCAATTGTGGTTATATCTATGAAGGAGCTGAGGCTCCGGCAATATGTCCTGCATGTAAGCATCCGAAAGCTCATTTTGAGGTTCATTGCGAAGCTTACTGATTCTTATCAGATCAGAATATCAGCATAAGCTGATGATACTGACTAGCATTAAGTAATTACAAACGAAGAAGCCGGCCAGATCGTATTTAGCAATCTGGCCGGTTTTCTTTCGCATATAATATTTCAACTGATTATACTTTCTTAATTATGTCGCCATTATTCTTATGGATACTGTCGGCCGGGACGAAACCGCGTACCATCGATAGGGGATATACATTGGTATCGCGGCCGATGACAGTTCCAGGATTGAGTACGCTGTTGCAGCCTACCTCGACATTGTCGCCAAGCATCGCGCCGAATTTCTTCAGCTCAGTCTGGATGCTATCCCCGGAGTCGCGGACTTTTACCAGTGTTTTGTCTGATTTTACATTTGATGTGATCGCGCCGGCGCCCATATGAGCTTTGAAACCGAGAATTGAGTCGCCGACATAATTGTAATGAGGAACCTGTACCTTGTCCATCAGGATGACGTTTTTCAGCTCGGTGGAGTTGCCGACTACACAGCCGGAGCCGATGAGTGCGTTGCCGCGGATGAAGGCACAATGCCTGACCTCTGTGTCCGGTCCGATGATCAGCGGGCCGTTGAGGCTGGCAGATGGCGCTACTCTGGCGCTTCTGGCTATCCAGATATTGTCGGAGATCTGTTCATATTCTTCCTTGGGAAGTGTGGGGCCAAGCTCAAGGATCCATTTGCCGATCATAGGGAGAGCCTCCCAGGGGTAGGTCATTTCAGTCAGCCTGGATCGAGCGATCGTATGAGTAAGATCGAAGAGGGATTGTACAGTCATAGCGTTTTTAGGACACATAAGTTTTCCTTCTTTCATATCAGGTTGTCTGTTGCCGGATCATCGCCGACCGCAGCAGTGTATTTGTCGGGAATTATTTTACCACTTATAGGATAAAATCGAAATAATTCCGCAATTATTTGCAATGTATTAAGTATGGCCATAAGCTATAATCTTATTAAGACTGTTTTCGTTTTTGTCTAATTATCTACTAACAGGAGGTGTTCCTATTATGGATCTTAAAAAATTCGAGTTTTGGTTCGTAACCGGCAGCCAGCATTTATATGGTGAAGAGGTTCTGGCTCAGGTTGCAGAACACAGCAGAATCATGACAGAGTGGATGGACGCTCAAGCAGCGCTGCCAGGACGTCTGGTCAATAAGGGTGTTGTGGCCACACCTGATCAGATCACAGATGTGATGATCGCGGCTAGTCAGGACAGCAATTGTGCTGGTGTCATAACCTGGATGCATACTTTCTCACCGTCAAAAATGTGGATCAATGGCTTAAGCCGTTTGACCAAGCCGCTGCTTCATATCAATACACAGTTCAATCGTGACATCCCCTGGGATGATATCGATATGGACTTCATGAATCTGAACCAGTCAGCTCATGGAGATAGAGAACATGGTTTCATTGGTGCCCGCCTGCGCATTCCTCGCAAGATCGTAGTTGGTTTCTGGCAGGATGAGGCTGTTCTTAATAAGATCGGCGGCTGGATGCGTTCGGCTATTGGTGTTCAGGCTGGCTTCTCGCTCAAATGTGCCCGCTTCGGTGATAATATGCGCGAGGTCGCAGTTACTGAGGGTGACAAGGTTGAAGCACAGAAGGTTTTTGGCTGGTCAGTCAATTACTATCCTGTAGGTGATCTTGTACCTGTAATCGATGCTATTACCGAGAGTGAGATCGATGAGCAGATGGCTATCTATAATGAGAGATACGATATTCGTGCTGATGATCTGGGCCCGGTCCGTTATCAGGCCAAGATGGAGGCCGGTCTCAAAAAGTTCCTGGTAGAGAAGGGCTTCACAGCATTTACTTCTACCTTTGAGGATCTGCATGGTCTGGATCAGCTTGAGGGTCTGGCTGCTCAGGATATGATGCTTGACGGTATGGGCTATGGTGCTGAGGGTGACTGGAAGGGATCCTGCATGTCACGTATCATGAAGCTGATGGCTACAGGGCTCGAGGGCGGTACATCATTTATGGAGGATTATACCTATCATATGGAGCCTGGACGCGAAATGGTTCTTGGTGCTCATATGCTTGAGGTATGTCCTTCGATAGCAGCTGATAAACCAACGATCGAGGTTCATCCTCTTGGCATCGGTAATCGCAAACCACCCGCGAGACTAGTTTTCGATGGCGCTAAGGGTTCTGCGATACTTGTATCATTGATAGATATGGGCGGACGTATGCGTATGATCGTTAATGATTGTGAGGCTGAGGCTCCTCTCCAGAATATGCCTAAGCTGCCGGTTGCACGTGTAATGTGGAAGCCTGCTCCTGATCTGCAGAGATCAGCAGAGGCCTGGATCCTCTGTGGTGGTGCTCACCATTCAGTAATGAGCTATGCGCTCACAGCTGAGAACATGCGTGATTTCGCTGAGATGGCCGGAATAGAGTTTGTTCATATCAATAAGGATACCGACATCAATCA
>CAZHQX010000020.1:3707-18199 GCA_964534195.1 uncultured Oscillospiraceae bacterium | reverse complement strand
CTCTGATCATAGGTCTTGGTGAGGGTGGTAATTATATCGCATCTGACATTCCGGCTATTCTTTCGAGAACAAGAAATATTCTGATCATGGAGGATCAGGAAATTGCTTGTCTGAGTGCATCAGAGGTCAAGCTTTATGACAGTCTGGGACAGGAGGTCGTAAGAGAACCGGTCTATGTCACCTGGGATAGCGAGGCTGCTGAGAAGGGCGGCTATGAGCATTTCATGATGAAGGAGATCAACGAGGAGCCGAGGGCTCTTAGAGATACGATCGTACCAAGAATCAGAAATGGACTGATCAATTTTGAGCATGTTGATCTAACTCGTGAAATTCTGGAAAATACCGATCATATTCATATCGTGGCCTGCGGAACAGCAAGTCATGCCGGTGTCGTTGGTAAGTATATTATTGAGAAGCTTTGTCGGATTCCAGTTCAGGTGGATGTCGCCTCCGAGTTCCGCTATAGGGATCCAATCGTTAGCGATAAGACTCTTGTTATTATTATCAGCCAGTCTGGAGAGACGCTTGACACCTTGGCAGCCATGAGAGAGGCTAAGAAGCTTGGCGCGAGAATACTGGCGATCGTTAATGTCGTTGGCAGTTCGATCGCTCGTGAGGCTGATTCGGTTATCTATACAGCTGCTGGTCCTGAGATAGCTGTTGCCTCGACAAAGGCATACAATACACAGCTAGCTGCTTTATACCTGCTGGCCTTCCAAATGGCTCATACGCTTCAGCGTATTGATCAGGACATATACGAGGATTATCTGAAGAAAATGCAGGAGCTGCCGGCCCTGATGGAAGAAACGCTGTCCCGACAGGAAACTGTACAGAGATTTGCTGCAGAGCATTTCAATGTGCACAGTGTATTCTTCATTGGACGCAGTCTGGACTATGCTCTATCCATGGAGGCTTCGCTCAAGCTTAAGGAAATATCATATATTCATTCAGAGGCTTATGCTGGTGGTGAGCTTAAGCACGGCACGATCGCGCTAATAGAAGAGGGCACACTTGTCGTATGCCCCTTAACTCAAAATAATCTTATGGATAAAATGATCAGCAATATTCGTGAGGTAAAAGCCAGAGGCGCTGTGGTCCTGGGTATTGCTTCTGACTCCTGTGAAAAAGCCTCTGAGGTCTGTGACACTATCATCCGCATTCCTGATGTTGACTCGCTGCTTGCACCGATCATTGCGGTCACGCCTGCTCAGCTGTTTGCCTATTATGTTACTGTCAACAAGGGTCTTGATGTGGACAAGCCACGCAACCTGGCCAAGAGCGTTACTGTAGAATGATCAAGCCTGGTCGGCGAAGAACTCATCCACCTTTTTTTCGATTTCTTCGTCGACCGCATCTGGATTAGGACATCTGACTGATGGATCCTTCTCAGGATCGAAGTTTGACAGGTTATTGTTCATTCTTGTAAGAAAGTTATTAAGCTGTTCCATTTCATCATCACTGAAATCAGCAAACATTTTATCGTTGATACAACCGAAAATTTTCTCGCACTTGAGTGCTGCCTTCATACCCTTGCGAGTCAGCGTGATTCGATTATAGCGGTTATCATTCTCATTTATTTCCTTAGAAATCAAACCGTTGCGCTCAAGCCTCTTAACCGAAACCGCTACTGAAGGAGTAGTTACATCAAGCGCCGTAGCCAGCTCGGTTTGTGAACAAGACCCAAGCTCTCTGATTGTCAGAAGAATACCAGGCTGTCCGACGAACAATCCCTTCGAAAGGCATACTCTGTACAAACGGCTCCTATGAAGCTGAGTTAGTTTCTTGAAATTGTCTTCTGCTGTCTGCGGAATAGCTACCGCTTTTTTCCCTCTTGTCATGTCCGTTACCCTTTCACAGAATCCGTCAATATTGAGTCTGGTTAATAAATATTTGTACTAGCAAAACTTATCAACAGACCCATACATAAATAAAACTATCAAAAAATTGCCCATAGAATGATACTATGCAATTTCGCCTTATATGTCAAGACAATAAGGCATAAATGACAGTTTTAATACCCTGGTAAAAGTCATAAACTGTCAATTAATTGTCTGTTGACAAAGCTTATATGCGATGATATTATAGTCAGGCACAACAAACACGGATCTTGCTCGTGTGGCGGAACTGGCAGACGCAACGGACTTAAAATCCGTCGGATTTAACCCCGTGCCGGTTCGAGTCCGGCCACGAGCACCAGATATTTCCTGGGAGTTGGTGCAAACTGAATATCGCGGAGTGGAGCAGTTGGTAGCTTGTCGGGCTCATAACCCGAAGGTCGGAGGTTCGAGTCCTCCCTCCGCAACCAAAAGATTACCTGATTTGATAATAAGTCAAATCAGGTAATTTGTTTTTTGATATAATTAGAGCTATCAACATAAGAGCAAGGAGTGTTATGAAATGGATTTTTCACAGCTGATTAGAAAGCGTTATTCGGTGAGGAGCTATCTTGATAAGCCAGTTGAGAAGAAACAGCTCGACTATGTTCTGGACGCTGGCAGAGTATCTCCAACGGCTGCCAACAGGCAACCGCAAGTCGTAATTACTATTACAAGTGAGCAAGGCCTGGAAATGATCGATAAGGCCTGCAATAGATTCGGAGCACCTGTAGTTCTTGTCGTTTGTGCCGATCATGATCAAACCTGGAAGAGAAGCTACGATAATATGGATTCCGCGCAAATAGATGCCAGTATAGTAACAAATCATATGATGCTGGCAGCAACAGACGCGGGACTAGGTTCTCTCTGGATATGTAAGTTTGACCCACAGATAATTAGAGAAGAGTTTGATCTGCCAGACAATGTTGAGCCGATCAATATTTTATGTCTGGGCTATGCTTCGGAAGATGCTCAGCTGTCGCCAGCCGCAAGCCCTGATCGACACAATAGGCTACGCAAATCACTTGAAACCACTGTAAGATTTGAGAAGTGGTGATTGATTATTAATCAAACAGGTCAGGCATCAGCAATAGTTTGGGCAATAGAATGACTGCCAGCCGAATTATGCTTGAGCCAGCTGATTATCTCTGAACGCGGCAGCGGTCTGCTGATATAATAACCTTGAATATAAGTCCCGTTTATCTCGCGCAGCTCCAACAGCTGCGCTTTTGTTTCAACTCCTTCGCTGATAACCGTCATGCCAAGCCGCTGACCAAGCACTATCATTTCCTTTACCAGCTCGAGGTTAACATCAGAATCAAGTGACTGTACGAAGCTTTGGTCAATTTTTATAATGTCGATCGACAGGTTGCCGATATAGCTTAGTGAAGAGTAGCCTGTGCCGAAATCATCCATAGCAATTTTAAAACCATTGCGTTTAAGCAGCTTCAAATTCTCGGCTGCGTTCTCAAACGATTGAATAAGCTGGGTTTCAGTAATTTCAATGACAATGTCTGCAGGCTCTACACCTCTGAGACGGGCCGTTTCAATAATTCTGATTACAAAATCAGGCTCAATCAGCTGTGCGGCCGCGACATTGATCGACATATGGAGATTATTTATACCAATTTCCTGTAGATGGCTTAAGAATTTGATAGCCGAATCAATGACCCAATAGCCGATCGGCGTAATCATGCCGATCGCTTCGGCAAGTGGAATGAATTCAGCAGGAGATACCCAGCCAAGCTCGGAATCATGCCAGCGTATAAGCGCTTCCAGACCATAAGCTTTGCCTGTGAATATATTGATCTGAGGCTGAAAATACAACTCGAAGCAGCTATAATCCTGCAGACCACGCAGCTTCTCTTCTATCCGAAGATAACGTTGTCTTATTTTGGCTGTTTTGGGATCGTAATGAGCTAATTGATTTCTGCCGGAATACTTAGCGGTATCCAGAGCCATGTTTGATTTCTGCATTATATCCTGCAGTGAGTCCTCAGCTGTTTCTCTTCTGGCAGCACCGATGCTGATCGTCACAATTAGCTTCTTGCCATTGATATCAAGAGGTTTATGCATTGTACCCATCAGATCGGCCAGGAGCTGGTCATATGTTTCATTACTGAATACTGTATCCGAGCAGATGATAAACTCATCGGATGTCAGTCGATAGAGATCACAGTTATATGTTTTCGTAATTTCAGAAAGTCTATGAGATACCGCAATCAGTAAATTCTCTGAGCCCTGTTGACCAAGATATTTCTTGTGTCGCTTGAAGAAGTCAATATTGACTGTGACTACGATGGCAGGCGCACGGAAGGTATGATTAATGCTGCTGATCTCTCTTTCTCCGTAATAATCAAACAGTCGCTTGCTGTTATAAAAACCAGTTAGTCTGTCATGGAAAGCGAGATAGGCAAGATGCTCGCGATCATGAGCGATAGTTGCAGCAGTATACTTGAGACTCTGAACCATTTTATTAAGACTTCTCTCACCGACAAAAGAGATATCAGTATCAGCTAATTCGGCCGGGTTTGCTGCCATTATCTCCAGTAGTTCAATCGTTTGTCCAATAGGCTTGCCAATGTACTTGCTGATGATCTGTCTGGTTACAAGAATCGCGCCAACTGCTATGACCAGAGCGGCTGCGGCTATCAGATAAATCGACAGCCTGAGGTTAAAAAGCAGATCAGAAGTACGAGCACCGATAAAGAGCGCTCCGACTTTGTTAGCGTTATCGCTGATCGTCCGGTATGTGCCCAGATAATTCCTGCCTGCGAATTCTACATGACCAGAATAACTTATATTCTCGAAGAAGATCTGCTGCGAAATATCGTTGTCCATGGTTGTGTGCAAATAGTTTGTGCCTGCATCCTCAAGATTGGTGTTAACTCTTATATCCTGGTAAAAGACGGTTGCCACAAGACCAAAATAGCGGCCTATATATTCGGTATAGGCCGGGTCTGTGAGATCAAAACCTGTCATGACATATCCTACGACAGCTCCATCCTTGTCTACAGGTACCATGGACATAGCCATGAAATTACCCATCAGGTCACCATAGTAAAAGGCATCATCAGGGATTATTGTTGTGCTTAACTCGGTATTGAATTTATTTTGATTATTACTGTCGTATTCGGGATCATTCCTGCTTTGAGTGCTGCTTAGTTGTTTGTCTTCTAATCGGGACTGCCTTCTGTGTAGGAATCCAACCATATTATTATGGTTAAGCTTACTGTAGGAAGCTGTACTGAACAAAACCTCGAAATTATGATCCATCAAAACCACCATATTACTGCTCGTATCGATGGATTGAGTTAGGGAAGCCGGTAGGCCTCCTCTTATATCTGCTGATAAATATCTCTCAGCGTCAGGCAGCGAAGCCAGGCTGATTGCCGCACTGCTACTTTCTCTTAATTTCTGTCTGAGAATAGCATTTTCGAAATAGGTCAGTGTGCTGTCAGCCTGGCTATAGAAGTCGCTTAATGAAGACCGGAAATATATATATCCGGTGATCGTACTGCTGATAATCGCTACCAGCAAAATGATAATAACAACATAGATCTGCAAGCGCCGTTGAAGGCTATAGCTTTCTTTGCTCATATGTAAAATTATAACCAAATATTAATAAATATGAACATGGAATATTGTTGAAAAAACGTTGGAATATTTGCCTAAATATACCAAGGATCAGGCTTTTACCTTGATTTTATAAGTACTGAGGTAGTAGATCGCGAAAATTGTGATTATAATGCCTAGTCTGATAAGTGTGACTACTATCTCAGAGTCGATTGCGGGCAAGTAGTAGGAGTCGCCAAGCAGTACCAGAGCAGCGATTTTTGCCAAGCTGATAAAGATATTGGTTTTCAGCAGAGAATCTACTAATGGCAGAACGACAAGAATCGTTAGAGGAACACCTGCGGATACGATGATCTTCTGGAAGGTGTTCATTCTATAGTAGACAGCTGAAATGATAAAACCAGCAAGACCGCATAGCAGATATGTAATCATCAAGTTTACATACATGAAGATTCCAGTGCCGCCTACTAAACCTGTAACTGCTTTTCCATCAAATGTCAAGGATAGGAACCTATCTGTTATGTTAAGCAGCATAGTTAAAATCATATCGATCGATGACATGATAACTGCAAGTATTGTTGCTGTGATAGCTGTTGCCAGATAAACTGTATGCCTGGAACGGCCATGCTGCATCAGCATAAGCAGTGTCTGACGAAAGGTAGATAAGCCTAAGACAAAATTGAAGATAAATGTCGACATGTTAAGTCCGCTGAAAGAGCCCTCAGAGCCAAATAGACGTAAAAGAATAATCATTATTCCATTGATTGCGATTATGACCGTATAGTAGATGGCAAGTGCCTTCATACTGTCGCTTAATGAATATCGAAGTGCAGGTTTGATTGTCATTTTATTTCCCCCCTTTAGTTATTTTCCGTCATGCGGATGAAGAGCTTCTGCAGATCCATTCGGTTGATATCAAGATCAGATGGAACCTGCGATCTGTCTAGTTCGCCCATAACGTATGCAGTTTTCAATCCTCCAAGAATATCCACACCAATTATTTGTTTACCACTGATATATCGTTCTACGGCATCGGCTCTGCCACTGACTGAATATCCTGCTTTCAGCAAATTTTCAATACTGTCTACACGAATGATCTCACCACGATGAATGATCATAACTGTTTCCAACATGCTTGTGATTTCTTCGATCAGGTGAGTAGAGATTATGAACGTGCGCGGTTTATCAGCATATGTCTGAAGCAGTGACTGATATAATAACTGTCTGTGATTAGCGTCCAGCCCAAGAACCGGCTCATCAAGAAGTATATAATCTGCGTCAACACACAAGGCAATGATAGCTTTGAAAATTGAGTTATACCCGGTAGAGAGCTGCTTCATTTTCTTCTTGCCGCTAAGCTCAAATTTTTCACATAACTCATTAGCCCAGATCTGGTCGAAGCCCGGGTAGAATTTCGCGGCCCATTTCATTGCCTGCTCTACCTGCATATTCTCAGGATAACAATTCTTCTCGGACATATAGTAGATCTTGCTAAGTGCTTTATCATTATCAATAACTGTTTCTCCATCGACACTGATCGTGCCTGAATCAGCATAGAGTCTGTTTGATATCAGATTGAGCAGTGTTGATTTTCCTGCTCCATTGCGCCCAAGCAGTCCATATATATGTTCTGGTACGAAGCTAAGATTTACATTCTTAAGTGCCTGTACTTTACCAAAATTTTTGCACACATCTCTGACATCGATCTTATAATCGTTTCTACTTCTGATCACCATTTGTTTCACCCCCGTAATTTCTCTCGATCAAAGCAATCAAATCCTGTTTTGATAGACCCAGCTTGCCTGCTTCAGTCAACAGACGCACAATATACTGTTGGTAAAAGTCCTGTTGGCGTTTTTCTCTTACCGCTTGTGCGGCTCCCTGGCTTACAAACATACCTAATCCTCTCCTCTTATAAATGAGTCCTTCATCAGCAAGCTTATTCATTCCCTTAAGAACTGTAGCAGGATTGATATTAAATCGTGCCGAGAGCTCAGTAGTGGAAGGAATTTGACTGTCCTCCGGGAAGGCACCGGTGAATATAGCATCCTCGATCTGCTCTGATATCTGCAGAAAAATTGGCTTGTCACTTTGGAAGTCCAATTGCATCATGTTCACCTCGTTCATTGGTTAGTTACTTGTGTAACTAAGTATATGTGCAATTAACTCGAATGTCAACCAGAAATTTTCGGCGTATAATGAAGACGATATCTGTTTTGTTTGAATAAAGGAGTTGATTGCATTGATAATTAAAATTTTGACTGAAAACACTTCGAAGTCTGAAGACTTTGGCCATGAACATGGCTTAAGTCTCTGGTTGGAAACGAAGTCAGGACCAGTTCTGTTTGACGCCGGTGCCAGTGGATTATTTGCCAGCAATGCGTCTAAGCTTGGTTTAAATATTAAGGATGTTAAACTGGCAGTTCTCTCACATGGTCATTATGATCACGGTGGTGGGTTGCCGACTTTTGCCAATATGAATGAGATAGCGCCGATATACGCAAGCAGTTTGGCGTTTGGTGACCACTATTCTCTAAGACCTGAAGGGAGAAAATATATTGGTATTGATAAGAGCCTTGAAGCTACCGGGCGCTTTATATTTGTAGAATCACAGCTGAGGATCGATCAGTATTTATCAATTTTTCCCAGCGTTGATGGCAGCTTTCCTGAACCTGAGGGCAATAGATCACTCCTAATCGCCGACAGCGAGGGGAGATTAGCGCCGGATAGGTTTAGACATGAAATCAATCTGGTGATACAAGAAGACAGCAAGTATATTCTTATTGCAGGATGCGCTCATAAAGGTATTTTGAATATAGTTCAGGAGTTTGAGCGAATCTATGATCGCCTGCCCGACCATGTGGTAAGTGGGTTTCATTTGTATAACAGACACGATGATTCAAGTGAATCTGATCAATACATAGAACAGATCGGCAGGTTTATGCTTGCAAATAAAATAAGCTGCCATACAGGTCACTGCACTGGGCAGCGTCCATATGAACAGCTTAAGAAGATCATGGGTGACTATTTGGATTACATTTCAGCGGGCAGTATTATTGACCTGTGATCGCTTCGGCCAGCTCTTGTGCCGCAGATCTGAAGCTATCGTCTGGATTCCAGTTACATTTAACTTCGTTGTCGATCACGTCGAAGCCTGCCTGTGATAGCATATCGCGCAGAACCTTATTGCCTTCGCCGCTCCAGCCGTAGCAGCCAAAAGCCGCGGCCTTCTTACCCTTGAATTTCATTTCGCGCACGAAATGCAGGAAGCCGCCAACTGAAGATAAAATATCATTGCTGACAGTAGGAGAGCCAACTATGATCGCTTTTGAACGGAAAATCTCTGTCACAACATCATTCTTGTCAGACACTGCGAGGTTGCAGACCTTCACTCTTGTATCAGGACTGGCTTCGCTGAGTGCTTCTGAAATGAAATGGGCAAGCTTCTGTGTGCCGTTCCACATTGTGTCATAAATGATGGTAATTTGATCAGTTTGGTAGTTATCAGACCATTCCTGATATTTCTCAACGATCTGCATTGGATCATCACGCCAGATCGCGCCGTGACTGGGGGCAATAATATCTATTGGCAGATTTAGGGATATGATCTCCTTGAGTTTGTTTTTTACAAGAGGAGAGAAAGGTGTAAGAATATTGGCGTAGTATTTGATCGCCTCGGCCATAAGCTGACATTGATCAGCCTTATCATTAAATAACTCTTTAACCGCGAAATGCTGGCCAAAAGCGTCGTTTGAGAAGAGAATATTATCCTCTGTAAGGTATGTTGCCATGCTGTCAGGCCAGTGAAGCATACGCATCTCTACGAAGATCAGTTTTTTATCATTTCCGATATCAAGAGAATCGCCTGTTTTAACTACATTCAGATTCCAGTCAGTTTGATGATACTGTCCTGTCAGGCTCTTTACGGCATTCGCGGTACAGTAAATCGGTGTGCCGGGGATTTCGTTAAGCAGCTCTGGCAATGCTCCGCTGTGGTCTACCTCGCCATGATTGACAATAATATAATCGATACTCTTAAGATCAATTTCCTTCTTAAGATTAGCGACGAAATCATTCGAATGCGGCTTCCAGACAGTATCGATAAGAACTGTTTTCTCTTCTTGTATCAAGTATGCGTTCTGACTCGAACCATTGTGAATCGAATAGTCATCACCGTGGAAGGAATCAAGCTCCCAATCGATGTGGCCGACCCAGCTGACATTGCTCTTGACATGCTTCTTCATTTTTCATGTACCTCCAGTGCCTGTTTATACAAGCTTAAGGCCGGCATATAGGTTACCGGCCTGCTATTATTTGTTGAGTTTATACTAGCATATATAGATGAGCTGCAATATGACAAATGATACAGTTTGCTATAGTTAACAATGCAAATTCTCTTAAACGCATTAGAAAAGCTTCTTAATGCCACCGAGGAGGTCGCCAGCTTTGTCTGATGTTAGTTTGGCTTTTACAGCATCAACTACCTTGTCGACCATGTCGTCAGGAAGATCTATGCCACTAACTGACTCAATAGCTTTAACAGGATCGTTCTTGAATTTTTCCGCGAAGCCCTTGTCGTTCTTTACCTTCTCAACGATTGTTTCGATTTTTTCTTTGATGTCCACTGTGTTATCCTCCTTGAATGTGTAGATAATATTATATTGTTAATTATATCATTAATCGCAAGTTGACAAGTACCGGCAAATTTTAATGTAACACTGGCATCGAAGTACATACATGTGTACTATTTTACCCTTGTCAGGAATCATATATCTCTTATATTGGCAACAATACCAACATAGAATAGGAGCAGTTGAAACCTGGGGGGGATAGTTTTGAATAGGATGAAAAGATCAAGCAGACTTAAACTTGAATTCGCGCTGTTCAATTTGCCGGCAGTTTTGTTTGCTTCATTGTCGATTTACATACCTTTTGCTATGAGTATGTACTTTTCTTTGACTGAATGGAATGGGATAAGCAAGGCTGCTAAATTCGTTGGGTTTGATAATTTCACCAAATTATTTTCCGGTGACAAGGATTTTGTACAGGCGGCTTGGTTTACCTTCCGCTATAGTATTTTGTTTATCATTATAATCAATGTTTTAGCGCTTTTATTAGCAGTACAGCTTGATAAGAAGCTTAAGACCGCTAATATTTTAAGAGCTGCGTTTTTTATTCCCTATATCTTAAGTCTTGTTATTGTCGGTTTCATCTGGCGGTTTATTTTTTCGCAGGGTTTTAACGCGTTACTCGATAAAACCGGATGGGCAATTTTCGAATTAAGCTGGTTGGGGGATCCTAAGCTGGCTTTTTGGTCGGTTCTCCTGGTTTCGATCTGGCAGTCTATAGGCTTCTATATAGTCATCTATATCGCGGGTCTGCAGTCAATACCCTCTGAGCTGCCGGAGGCAGCAATTGTTGATGGCGCCAGCAGGAGACAAACTTTTTTTTACATCACCTTGCCGATGCTGGCCCCCTCACTTACGACAGCTTTTTTTATGGCTCTAGTTAATTCAATCAAGATATTCGACATTATCTTCTCGCTTACTGGGGGTGGTCCCGGTGGAGCCACTTATAGTATAACCTTTGATATTTATGTTGAAGCATTCCAGAACAACAATTATGGCTATGGCACCGCAAAAGCGCTGGTTCTATTCTTTGCCGTACTGATAATTACAACTATTCAATTGAAATTCTTCAAGAGCAGGGAGGTGGAGATCTGATGTATAAGCGAACCACTGGCCTGATAGTACTCGAGATTTTTTTATTAATACTCGCGTTGGTGTTTCTTTTCCCCTTGTTTTTGATGGTTATTAACTCATTTAAAACTCTTGGCGAGGTACTGCGTAATGTTTTAGCACTGCCAAAATCTCCGAGTTTGGCGAATTTCGCGTTTGTTTGGAAATATGTTAGATATCCTCGCTTGTTTTTAAATAATGTAGTTATTACTGTGATTGGTATATCTGGAATAGTTGTGTTCTCATCAATAGCTGCATACATGCAATCAAGACATAAGAGCAGATTCAGCACTTTTCTCTATTTCTTCTGTGTCATGCCGATGTTGATACCCTTTCAAACTATTATGATTACTGTGCTCAAGTTGATGAGTAGTATTAAGCTTACCGGCAGTACGTGGGGCTTGGGAATACAATACTGGGGCTTCGGTATACCCTTGGCAGTTTTTATTTATCATGGATTTGTGAAAATGATTCCGCGTGAGATCGATGAGAGTGCCATGGTTGATGGCGCCTCAACTCTTCGTACATATTTCCAGGTGATCTTCCCATTACTCAAGCCTGTATCAACAACAATTATTGTTATCGATGTTATGTGGATATGGAATGACTTCCTGCTGCCATTGCTAATGATAAATAGCTCCAAATCTACGCAGACACTTACATTGGCAGCATATGGGTTTATCGGACAGTACAATACTGATTGGCAATACGCGATGGCGGCAATGGTTATGGCTGTCATGCCCTCGGTTATCTTTTTTGTTATAATGCAAAAAGACATAGTAAAAGGTGTAGTAGTTGGAGCGGTAAAAGCATAGGTATTTGTGGTGAAAGCAGAAAGCATACTAAAAAGACTAATTAGAAAAATAGGCAGCAGACTGCTTAATAAGTTTCTGCTGCTTTTTGCCTGTGTGATTATTGTATCGATCGGTGTTCAATCGATCGTTTCATATAGGATGCTTTACAAACAATCTCTTACTTCGGAAATCACGGGCAATAGTAAGCTTCTGGAATTTGTAGGTAAGGAGCTTGACAGCTATAACAATGAAACAATGCGCTTATTATCATCACGCCTTAACTATGACCAGATCATGAAGGCTATTCGTGAGGAAGCAAATGATTATCAAGAGAGAGTTGTTGTTGAAGATTATCTGAGGAGTATTTTTTATTCCCGAAATGATATTGAAGCTGCCTATCTCTACATTCTGGATACTGACAGGTATTTTCATATTTCACGTCAGCTTAAGGAAACAATGGTAAGAATTGATGAAGGTAATGAATCGATGCGTTCTGAGCTGTTGAGCATTGTTTCTTCAGATACTGATAATTGGTCGGTCGAATCATTATCAGAGGGGAACTCTACTGTTTACTCCCTCGATACCAGCTCGCTTTCTATGGCTTTTCATGCTGCCTTCTTCAAAATTCCGACCAGAAAGCCTAACTTTGTTTTGACTGTAGCTCTTGATAACTCTATGAACCAACGCATAATTGAAGATGCATCTGCCGAGTCAGGACAGCAGCTTACGGTGCAGGACTCACGCGGAGAAACATACTATAGATATGCTGACGAGCTGCCGATCGAAGGCCAAAATCCACAATCAAGGACAATTAAGGATACAGGGTATGAACTGGTACAGCTTAATGGGGAGACTTTTTACAGGATATCCTCAGTATCGCCTATGGGCACATGGCAAATAAACAAACTGATCCCCGAGCATCAAATTGCCGCGGCGGCTTCTGCCAACAGGCTTTTCAGTATTCTAACTGGAATTATTTCTTTGTTGTCTGCGCTGATAGTAGTATTTATCCTGGCAAAAGCCATAACCAGGCCGCTTAACAGGTTGTCCGAGCAGATGGATCAATTCAGTCAGGGTGATTTTTCCGCAGCGGTTGAGGTAGAAGGTCATGACGAACTAGCACAGATAAGCCATCAGTTTAATTCGATGGCCAACAAAACAGAGGAATTGATCAGGAAGACCTGGCAGCTTGACCTGGCTCATAAGGAGGCTCTTCTTAGATCATTAGTATCAGAACTTAACCCTCATTTCTTATATAATTCGCTTCAGGCTATATCCACTGAGGCGATCAAGGCTGATAATATTAGAATTTATGAAATGATCAATGCGCTGTCAACGTCATTTCGTTATTGCATCAGTGGAGATGATATAGTCTCTTTAGAACAAGAGCTTGATCATGTCAGGCAATATCTGCTTCTGCAAAAAGCAAGATTCGGCGATGACAAGCTTGTACTCGAGCTTGATATTGACCCAGAGGCTATTGCTGTTGAAATCCCCAAATTAGCTGTCCAGTTGTTAATTGAAAATTCAATTAAGCATGCTCTTGAAATAACCGGAACCAGAATCATCATCAAGCTATCCGCAAAAATCAATGAAGGTTTTCTTGATATTTTTGTTAGTGACAATGGGCCGGGCATACAAGAAGAAATACTTACCCGTTTGCAGAATACTTTGAATGATCCTCTTGATAACAATGATATGTCTGAAATCGGACTGAAAAATCTCGCGACCAGACTAAGACTGATATTCGGACCAACCGCCAGATTAACGGCAAAATCAAGTGACAGGGGAGCAACCATTCATATTGCCATACCACTATAAATACTCGAACATACAGCATTGGTAGGAGTGTGATATCGTGAGAGTCCTGATTGTAGATGATGAGAAGCCTGTACGTGAAGCCATCCGCTTGCTAGGTGATTGGTCAAGTATTGGCGCTGAGCAGATATCTGAGGCTGAAAACGGCGAGATTGCGATGAGAATGATTCTGAGCGGCAAACCTGATCTAATTCTGATCGATATGAAAATGCCGGTGGTGAGCGGCTTGGAATTACTGCAATGGCTGGAATCTCGTCACGAGGATATAGTTTGTATAGTGATAAGCGGATATAGTGATTATGAATTTACCAGACAGGCAATTAAATCCAGAGTGGTAGACTACCTGATCAAGCCAGTCAATCGTGAATCGCTTAACCAGACATTATACAATGCCGCTCAGATCGTCAAAATGCGTCGGCAGGGTCTGGTCGGTCATAAGCTAGAGAATGATTTCAAAAAAGCACATAATGCAGAAGAAACAGCTGGCAAATTGAAGCTGATAAATTCAGTCTTTGAGGGCAGCTATGATTTAAGAATCAGAGATATGTATGGCAGTTTCCTTGCAGAAGAAACAGACTGCAGATACAGTGTAATATTGCTTCGTATCATGAATTTCAGAGTGATTCGCAATCAGAAGTTCGGCAATGACAGTGACCTCCTGTTTTTTGTGATCAATAATGTTGTAGAGGAAG